>JASGGS010000047.1:0-23600 GCA_047602685.1 Sphingobium sp. | reverse complement strand
ATGCAGCTGTTCACCGCGCGCCATAGCATGCGCTCGCCTGTCAATTCTCCCACCAACAATGTGCACGCGCCACAATCGCCCTCGGCGCAGCCCTCCTTGGCGCCGGTGCGGCGCATCTGATAGCGCAAATACTCAAGCAAGGTCGCGGTGGGATCAACCTCCGATATCTCGACAATCTCGCCATCGAGCAGGAAGCGGATGGTGGAACGGTCCTCATCCATCTCAGTTGCCCCTGTAGGTGGAATAGCCATAGGGGGAGACAAGCAGCGGCACATGATAATGGCCGCCCCCGTCCGCTACCCCGAAATCTATGGCGATGACATCTAGAAAAGGCGGTTCAGGCAGGCTCACGCCCTTGCTCCGGAAATAGGCGGCCACCGAGAATTCAAAGCGGTAGCGGCCCGACGGCAGTTCTGGCAGGCCGGTACAGCGGCCATCGGCATTGGTACGCCCCTCAAACATCAGGGCCGGACCGCAGACGAGGCGCAGTTGCACATCCGCCGCCGGGCAACCGTGCATGGTGTCAAGGACATGAGTGGACAGGCTGCTCATGCTGCTGCACTCTCCTTGTCCAAAGGCCAGTTACCCAGAAATTCGGGCTCGTCATAGGCGAGAAGATCCGCGATGAGCGCATCCCGGTCGTCAAGGAAGAGTTGATCGGTCACACCTTTCACCAGACGCGGCAACGCGCTTTTCAGTCCCGACAGTGCGGCCGCCGAGAGGCCGAGGCTGATCAAGGCGGAATAGTTGAAGGCGAATAGGCCGTGGAGACGCGCGGGATCGCCGCCCTTGCGGGGAAGCAATTCGAAGCCAGGGCCGAGATAGGGATGCGCGTCGATCAGGGCATTTCCCTCACCCGCTGGGGCTGCATAATGGTCGGACCAGCGAGCAATGCCATCGGCCACCAGCCGCAGTTCGGAACGGAGTGCGGGGTCGCTGACAAGGCCGGTGGACAGCAAGACAAAATCGAAATCATGTTTCCCTTGCGCCGTTGTCACCTCCACCCCATCCTCTTTCTCCGCCACGGCGAGCCAGGGCTCGCCAAGATGCAGGGCAAAGCCCTGCCATGAGGCAGCGCGAGTGAATGTGTCGTTGGTCGGCGGCTGGTTATGGCCGAGGAAACTCGTCATAATGCGATATTTTTCGGCATCGCTGAGCGCGGGATAACGGCCGGTAAAACCCACACGTTCCATGAACCTTATGGGGTTGATGCGCGGCAATGTCTTGCGCCGGATGAAGACATGGGCTTCTCGCACGCCCGCGGCCAGCGCCGCATTGGCATTGTCGAAAGCGGAGGCACCGCCGCCCAATATGCCGATGCGCTTTCCCGCCAGCGCGGCAAAGTCGATGCCCTCGCTCGTATGGGCATAGAGATGAGCCGGCAGGGCTTCACGAATCATGGGGGGTACATGCCACTCGCCACCACCCTGAATGCCCGTCGCCAGCACGATCTTTCGGGTGAGCAGTTCTTTCCCCCCGACGATGTGCAGGCGGTACAGGCCTTCGCCCAACGGCTCGATGAGGCCGAGACAGCTGTCGTTGCGCACTGGCAGGTCAAGAACGCGGCGATACCAGCGCAGATAGTCCATCCAGTCGCCGCGCGCGATCTTGTCGACCGCCTCCCAGCCTTGTTCGCCATGCTGCGCTTCCCACCATGCGCGATAGCTGAGAGCGGGAATGCCGAAGTCGATAGGATTGAGGTCCTTGGGCGTGCGCAGGGTGACCATCCGCGCATAGCTGTCCCACGGCCCCTCATAGCCCGCCGGATTCTCGTCGATGACGAGAATGTTCGACACGCGCTCGCGGAGCAGGCCAAAGGCAGCGGCAAGCCCACTTTGCCCGCCGCCGACGATGACGACATCATGAACATGGCCGTCGACATGGGTGCGCGGGCGGGTCCAGTCGGAACCGCCATGGCCGATAAGGACAAGCTGGTGCCGAAGGTCCGCTTCAAGGGCGTCAAGGCCGGTCACAGCACATCCTCGAGACGAAGGCGGACAATCTCGGCCACTTCGCGGATGGCCGCCGCCAGTTCGGTATCGCGGTCATTTTGCAGCCGCTGCTCCATGGCGGCAAGAATGCCGGCCTTGTCCGTCAGCCGGACACAAATGATGAAGGGGAAACCGAAACGCTTCCGATAGGCGGCGTTGAGATTGTGGAAACGGGCATATTCAAACTCCGTCAGCCGGTCCAGACCGGCGGAGGTCTGCTCGGCAGTGGATGCGGCCGTCAGTGTGCGGTCGATGGCGGCCTTGCCCGCCAATTCCGGGTGGGCACGGAGCAGGGCCAGACGCTCCTCCTCCGTCGCGTCAGTGACGACCTGCATCAATCCGGCATGGAGATCGGCGAAGGGACGCCGGGATGCCGCCCGTTCAACCACCCAGGGGCTATGTTCGAAGAGGAAACCGAAACGGTTCACAAAGGCGGCTGCGGACAACTCCATGATGCCGGTTATAGTCATGCCGGATGGACCGTCAGCCAGTGGCGGGCAATGTCGATACGCCGCGCGATCCAGGCATGGGGACTGGACAGAACATGGTCGATGAAGCGCGCAAGGGCCAGCGCGCGGGCGGGGCGTCCAGCTATACGGCCGTGGAGACCGATGGACATCATCCGCCCGCCCTCCCCGCGCAGCATGTCGAACGTGTCGCGCAGATAGCGGTAGAACTGCTCTCCTTCGGTAAAGCCATTATAGGCCACCATCTTCATGTCGTTGGCGTCCAGCGTATAGGGGACGATCAACTGCGCCCGGCCGTGCCTGCGGTCATAATAGGGCAGGTCGTCGGCATAACTGTCCGCATCATAGAGGAAATCACCCTCCTCCGCCACGATGCGCGCGGTATTGGGGCTGGTGCGGCCCTGATACCAGCCGAGGGGACGGTCGCCCGTTACCTGTGTGTGAAGCGCAATCGCTTCCCGCACATGGGCGCGTTCCACCTCCTCCGGCACGTTCTGATAGTCGATCCAGCGCAGGCCGTGGCTGGCAATCTCCCACCCGGCCGCCTTCATCGCGGCGACGGCTTGCGGGTTGGTGGCAAGTGCCTGCGCGACGCCAAAGACCGTAACCGGCACATCCAGCGAGGTGAACAGGCGGTGGAGGCGCCAGAAACCGGCCCTGCTGCCATATTCGTACAAGCTTTCCATCGCCATGGACCGGGCGCCCTTATGGCTCTGCGCGCCAACCATTTCGGAGAGAAAGGCTTCGGAACCGGCGTCGCCATTGTCAATGCTGTTCTCGGCCCCTTCCTCATAATTGAGGACGAACTGGACCGCGATACGCGCACCGCCCGGCCATTTTGGGTCAGGCGGACTGACACCATAGCCGACAAGATCGCGGCTCATGCGGCCAGTCCCTCCATAAACCGGAGCATGGCGGTGAGCGCCTGCTCCACATCCTCGATCATCACGTCCTCCGCAGGATTATGACTGATGCCGCCAGTGCATCGAATAAACAGCATGACGGTGGGGGCAAGCGCAGCCATCACCATGGCATCATGGCCGGCGCCGCTGACCAGATGGCGTGGCGTCTGGCCGGTCAGAGCGATGGCGGTGGCAAGCCTATCCGTCAGTTCGGGATCGCAGGGGCTGGCAGGCAGCACCTGCGTCTCCTCCATGGCAAGCGCAATGCTGCGCCTTGCTGCAATTTCCTGAAGCGCATCAGCGATGGCATCGGTCGCGGCGTCGCGATCGGCATCGTCGCCCGACCGTATGTCGATGGTGAAGTCCGCCCGACCGGGCACGACATTGGCGGCACCGGGGCCCACGGAAAGTCGACCGACGGTTGCGACCAGATCGGGCTTGCCGGCGCGCGCGATGCGTTCCACCGCCAGCACCGCCTCGGCAGCGGCGGCAAGGGCATCGTGGCGCAGGGACATGGCGCTGGTCCCGGCATGACCCGGAACGCCGGTGAGGGTAACGGCCATGCGACGCTGCCCAGCTATGGCGGTCACCACGCCAAGGGCGAGTCCTTCCGCCTCCAGCACCGGGCCTTGCTCGATATGCGCTTCCAGATAGGCACGCACGCCGCCGGAAGGATAGGCGGCGGACGGCACAGCAGCAAGATCGAGACCATAGTCAAGCAGCGCAGCGGACAGAGCGACGCCCTCCCCGTCACTTATCGCGAGATGGCCAGGATCGAGCGTGCCCGCCACCGCCCGGCTGGTCAGCATGGAGGCAGGGAAGCGCGATCCTTCCTCATCGCCAAAGGCGATTACGTCTATGGCGAAGGGCAGACGCTGGCCGCGCCGATGGAATGCGTCGACACACTCAATGCCGAGCATGATGCCAAGCGGCCCGTCATAGGCGCCAGCGTCGCGCACGCTGTCGATATGGCTACCGATCAGGAGGACGGGCGCATTCGTATTGCCCGCATAGCGACCGACGACATTGCCCGCCGCATCGATGCGTGCCACCATTCCCGCCTCGCCCATCCACTGGAGCAACTGGTCACTGGCGGCGCGATGGGCAGGCGTCAGATAGGCGCGGTAAAGTCCGTCCGGCCAGTCGCTATAGGGCGGGCAGGCCAGCAGCCGGCACCGTTCGACCGCCCTCGCACCACCGGAGAAGCCACCCCACGTCATCAGCCCGCGCTCGACAACCAGACGAAGCGCAGCACGAACAGCGCAGCGAGGAGAACGAGCAGCCAGTCCCCCTTGCGGAGCTGCCCGCGCAGGCCCTTGAGCACGGCATGGGCTGTGAGGCCGAAAGCAAGGCCATTGGCGATGGAGAAGGTGAGTGGGATCATCGCGACGGTGAGGAAAGCGGGGATGGCATTCAGCGGGTTCCCCCACTCCACCTCACCAAGCGGCAGCAGCATTAGGCCGCCGACCACGATCAGCGCGGGCGCTGTCGCGGCAATGGGCACGACCTGCGCATAGGGGGCGACGAGCATGGTCAGGAGGAAGAGGATGCCGGTCACGATCGAAGTTAGGCCGGTGCGTCCACCCGCCTGCACGCCCGCCGCGCTCTCCACATAGCTGGTGACGGTGCTGGTTCCGGCGAGTGAGCCGACCATGGTCGCGGTCGCGTCCGTGATGAGAATACGGTTGAGGCCCGGAATGCGGCCCGCCGCATCCATGAGGCCCGCACGTTTGGTCACGGCGACCAGCGTACCGATATTGTCGAACAGGTCGACGAACAGGAATACGAACAGGATTTCGAGGAGGCCGAGGCCATGGCTGCCGGTCAGGCCGAAAACCCCCGGCAGATCGAGCTGGAATACGGTGCCGGTAATGGTGGTGAGCGAATAGGGCTGCGTTTCTAGCGACACCTGCCCGAAGACCCAACCAAGCAAAGTGGTCGCAACGATGCCGATCAGCATTGCGCCGCGCACATTCCAGATGCTGAGCGCACCGATGACGATCATGCCAAAAAGCGCCAATACCGCGCCCGGCGCGTGAAGATCGCCCAATCCCACGAAAGTCGCGGGATTGGCGACGACGATGCCAGCATTTTTCAGGCCGATGAATCCGATGAACAGGCCGATGCCGCCCGCCACCGCCGCGAACAAATGGGGCGGAATGGCCGCGACGATCAACTGACGAATGCCGGTCAGCGTCAGGATGAGGAAGGCGACGCCGGAAATGAAGACGCAGCCCAGCGCAACGGGCCAGGGCACGCCCATTTGCTGAACGACAGTGAAGCTGAAATAGGCGTTGAGGCCCATGCCCGGTGCCAACGCCAGCGGCACATTGGCGACAAGGCCCATCATGATCGAGGCAAAGGCGGCCGCAAAACAGGTGGCCGCCGCCACCGCCGCGACCGGCATGCCCGCCTGTCCCAATATGGCCGGGTTCACCAGCACGATATAGGCCATGGTCAGGAAGGTGGTGGCGCCCGCCAGCACCTCCCGGCTGACGGATGTGCCGCGCGCCGAGAGGCCGAAATAGCGGTCGAGGCCCTGAGGCGCCTCGCCCTTCGCGACTGCCACATCCACATTAGAAACCATGCCGGTCAATTCCTTAAGGTGCCTATTGTTCGCGAGTGTTTGCACCTGTCGCACCTCGCCGAGAGCATGATGACAAAGGGGAGCCGGGTCCAACGCAATGATTGTAACAAGGCGTTGCAAAAAAGTGCACATATCGTGCGAAAGCGTATCACTCTTGAGAGAGGGCAAGCCGATGCATATGCTCCCCGAGTCGCCTGCCAAAAAAGGGGAAGCCGGTTGAAGTTGTTCGCATCACTATGTTGCCTCGCCGCGACCATCACAGGCGCACAGGCGCGGACCGCGCCCATCGAAATCCGCGCAGTCGTCGTCACCGCCTTCGAGATCGGCAAGGATACGGGCGATCAGGCGGGCGAGTTGCAAGCCTGGGCAAATGCAATCCCCGGCACCCTGCCCTTTCCCGCGGGCCCGCGCGCGCTGCGCTACGACCCTGTGCGCAAGCTGATCGTTCTCAATACCGGCATTGGCACCAATAGCGCCGCCACTTCGGTCATGGCGCTGGGCACCGATCCGCGCTTCGACTTGCGCCATGCCTATTGGATGATCGCGGCCATTGCCGGGGTCAATCCGAACACCGGATCGGTCGGTTCGGCGGCATGGATCGGCGATATTGTGGACACGGACTATGGCTATGCCGTGGACCCGCGGGAGATTCCGCAGGGGTGGACCACCGGCATCCTGCCGCGCGACCGGTTACAACCTTACGAGGGGCCACGCGGCGAACCGGAGTATAATCTCTTTCCGCTGAACAAGGGTCTGCGCGACTGGGCTTTTGCATTGACCGCCAAAATGAAGCTGGCGGACGGGCCGGTGCTGGCACGGCTTCGCCAAGGCTATCATGCCTATCCGGCCGCGCTCTGCCCGCCCATCGTCATGACCGGCGACGAGGCGACCGGACAGACTTTCTGGCATGGCAAGATCTTCAACGATCATGTCGAGAAATGGACGGCCTACTGGACCCAGAAGCCCGGCACTTTCGTTATGACCGCCATGGAGGACAGCGGGATCGCCCATGCCCTCGAAGCCCTCCAAAAGCTGGGCAAGGCCGATGCGCAGCGGCTGCTCGCCTTGCGCACGGGCAGCAATTATTCAGTTCAGCCGGAGGGCAAGACAGCAGTGCAGAGCCTGTCGGCCGAGCAGATGGAATTGTCCGCACTGCAACCCTCGGTCGATGCGGCATTCCAGGTCGGATCGCGCGTGGTGAACGAAATTGCGGATAATTGGCCGCGCTATCGCGATACCATTCCCACCGGTCCTGCGGCCCCGCCCGTTACCCCACCGAGCTGCCCGGAGCGGCAGCACTGACCATGGCCCCGACCGGCTACCGCGCCGAACTTCTGAGCGTTTCCCGTGATCCTGGCAAAACGGGGACGGCCGCGGAGGGGATCATGCACCATCCGGACGGCCTGCTGGTCGTCGAGGGGGGTATGATCGCCGCCGCCGGAGACTATGACAGCATCGCGCCCCGTTTTCCCGGCATCGCGGTGGAGCATCATCCCGGCAAGCTGATCATTCCGGGCTTTGTCGATACCCATATCCACTATCCCCAGACGGACCGGATCGCCTCCCATGGCCTTCAACTGCTCGACTGGCTGGAAAAGCACATCTTTCCCGCAGAGACCGCTTTTGCGGACAAGACCGTCGCGCGGGAGGTTGCGAGCTTCTTCCTCGACGAACTTCTCCGTAACGGCACGACCAGCGCGCTGATCTTTGCGACAGTGCATGAGGGCTCGGTCGACGCACTGTTCGATGCGGCGGAGGCCCGCAATATGCGGATCATCTCGGGGAAGGTGCTGATGGACAAGGGGCCCGCCAATTTGTGCGATGGCCCCGGCCATGGCCGGGCGGAGTGCGAG
Organism: Sphingobium sp.; assembly: GCA_047602685.1. Lineage (GTDB taxonomy): Bacteria > Pseudomonadota > Alphaproteobacteria > Sphingomonadales > Sphingomonadaceae > Sphingobium. The sequence goes on along the minus strand of JASGGS010000047.1, from coordinate 15,800 downwards.
GCGTTGATTGTGCGCTGGCGGGGCCGGGGACGGCTGGGTCAGGCAGTGATGCCGCGCTTTGCGCTGACTTGCTCGGATACGCAGCTGACCCTGGCAGGAGAGTTGCTAGCCGCGCATCCCGACCTGTTGATGCACACGCACATGGCGGAAAATGTCGAGGAGATAGGGGCCGTCGCCAGACGCTTTGGCAATGCCCCCGATTATCTGGCAGTCTACGAGAGTTTCGGGCTGGTGGGACCGCGTTCGGTCTTTGCCCATTGCATCCATATGGAGGATGACGCGCTTGCCCGCATGGCGGCGGCGGGCGCGGGCGCGGCCTTGTGCCCTACATCCAATCTCTTTCTCGGGTCGGGCCTGTTCGACCTCGCCCGGCTCGACGCCGCGGGCGTGAAGCTGGGTTTCGGCACCGACATAGGCGCGGGCACCAGCTTCTCCATGCTGGCCACGCTGAACGAAGCCTATAAGATCTGCCAGTTGAAGGGCGTTGTCCTCGACCCGTTCCGGGCGCTGCACCTCGCTACAGCCGGTGGTGCGGCGATGCTGGGCATAGGGGACAAGGTGGGCACCTTGGCGCCAGGCATGGAGGCAGATTTCCTGATCCTCGACCTGGCAGCAACGCCGCTGCTCGCTCGGCGCACAGCGGGGCGCGGTCTTCCCGATCGGCTGTTCGCGCTACAAATGCTGGGCGACGACCGGGCCATCCATGCAACCTATGTGGCGGGGCGCCGGGCGGGAGCGCCATCATGACGCCATTGCTTCCCCAATGCCCTCAAGATACCGATTTGTCCTATGTCCAATATTTCCGGAATGCTTGCCCATGATTGACCATGAACAGGTGCAGTTCAACCGTATCGATTATGACCGCTTCCTGGCTGACATAGAGAATGTCGCCGCCCATATCGAAAAGGATGAATGGCGCCCCGACTATATTGTCGGCATCGGGCGGGGTGGGCTGGTCCCCGGCGCCTTTCTGTCCCACCGAACCGGTATACCGTTGCTGTCCGTGGACCATAGTTCGAAAGTCTATGACTTCGCCGAGGCGCTGCTCGTGCGCCTCGCGGGATGGACGCGGGCGGGCGAGCGTTATCTGTTCGTCGACGATATCAATGACAGCGGCAAGACCATCGCCTATCTGCGCTCCGCGATCCGCGACAATGACGGCGTGCCCGCCAATGTGCGCTTTGCCGTGCTCATCAACAATCTGAGCAGTTGCGAGACGGTCGATTATGCCTCGTCGGAGATCGACCGGCGCGTGGACAAGGACTGGTACGTGTTCCCATGGGAATCCGTCGCGCCGCAGGAGGTGCTGGCCGACGAGGCTATGGAGGATCCGGACCGCCTCGGCCTGCCGCCCGAAGCATAGGGAGATATCATGCGGATTTGCGTGTTCCTCGGCTCCAGCACCGGCGTCTCATCCGTTTATGGCGAGGCGGCTCGGAATTTCGGCGCGTTGTTGGCCCGGCGCGGTATTGGCCTCGTCTATGGCGGCGGATCGATCGGACTGATGGGGTTGATCGCGGACGGTGCCTGCGCGGCCGGGGGCGAGGTCGTCGGGATCATCCCCGAGGCGCTGAGGGCGCGGGAGCAGGATCATGCAGGGTTGAGCGCGCTCCACGTCGTTTCCACCATGCATGAGCGCAAGGCGATGATGGCGGAAATGTCCGACGGTTTCGTCGCCCTACCCGGCGGCATCGGCACATTCGAGGAATTGTTCGAGGTGTGGACATGGGCGCAACTCGGCTATCACGCCAAGCCCTGTGCGCTCCTCAATGTGAACGGCTTTTATGACGGGATGCGCGGCTTCATCGATCATGTCGTCGAGGAAGGTTTCCTGCGAACCCCGCATCGCGACATGCTGATGGTGCATGACGATCCCGGCGCCCTGCTTGACGCGCTGATCGACTATATGCCGCAACTCACAGGCACGCGCTGGATCGAACGGGAGGATATATGAAGTATCTCGCGGCCATGACGGCCGGGCTGGGCTTGTGCGTCAGCGCGCCCGCCCCGGCGGCTGGTAACGACGAGGCGGCCGCCTCCGCCCTGTTCGACAGGATCGTCGCGCGACCCGCGCGGCTACGCGTCTTTTTGCAGGCCATGCCCAAGGGAGGCGATCTTCACAATCATCTCTGGGGCCAGCCCTATGCTGAGCAGTTCCTCGCTTGGGGGGCGGAAGCAGGGCTTTGCGCGTCGCGCAAGACATTGTCCATCACGCCCGCCCCCTGCAAGGAACCGGATACCGAACCGTTGCAGGGGCTCGGGCGGCGGGACGAGAAGCTCTATTCGCTGATGGTCGAGTCCCTCTCCACCCGGGGCCGCAATCAGGGACTGGGGGTCAATGACACGACGGGCCATGACGATTTCTTCGACACTTTCGGGCGGTTTCTCCCTGCCGCCCTTGCCGCGCCGGGGCCGATGCTGGCCTCGGCGCTGACCAGTGCCGCCACGAACAATGTCTCCTATGTCGAGTTGATGGAAAATCCTGCGGCGGCTGGCAAGGCAGGCGACCTTGCCAAGGCTGGACCGTGGACGCCGGGGGACTATGAGGCTGCCTATCAGCGGATTGCTCCTGCCCTGCCCGCTCTGGTCGCCGAGGCCATGACGGAGACGGACGCACTGGAGCGGAGTGCATGGGGCGAACTGAAATGCCGCGCGTCTCCAACGCCAGCCGCCTGTGCGGTGACGGTGCGCTATCAATCCTATGGTCTGCGGTCGCAGGAACCGGCCTATGTTTTTGGGCAATTGGCGCTCGGCTTTGCGCTGGCGGAAAAAGACCCCCGCTATGTCGCAGTCAATATCGTCGCGCCGGAGGATGGGCCGGTGGCGGTAGAGGATTTCGACCAGCATATGGCGATGTTCCGCTTCCTCTCCGCTCACCATCCGGGCGTGAAGAAAAGCATTCATGCAGGCGAACTGGACCTTGGCCTCGTCCCCCCTGCCGCGCTGCGCTATCATATCCGCGCGTCGGTCGAAGTGGCGGGCGCTAATCGCATCGGCCATGGCGTCGACATCGGCTATGAAACCGATGCCCCTTCCCTCCTCGCCCGCATGGCGAAGGACCGGGTTGCGGTCGAGATCAACCTGACCAGCAATGATACGATCCTCGGCGTGAAGGGCGCGCGCCATCCGCTGGCGCTATATCGGGCGGCCGGGGTGCCGGTGATGCTCTCCACCGATGATGAAGGCGTCTCGCGCAGCGACATGAGCAATGAATATCTGCGCGGAGCCACAGAGCAGGGCCTGCGCTATGCAGACCTCAAGACCATGGCGCGGAACAGCCTGGAATATGCCTTCCTGCCAGGCGCCAGCCTGTGGGCCGATGGCCGGATGGGCGAACGCGTAGTGGATTGCCGTGACATCGATAGTGCCGCCTGTGGCGCTCTGATCGCAGGCAGTGAGAAGGCGAAGGCGCAGCTACGGCTGGAACATGAATTCACGGCCTTTGAGCGGAACATTATCCGCGCGACCTTTTGACCGAAGGATTTGAGATGACGATAGTGAGCATCGATGCTGGCCCCTTCCACTTTCGGGCAAGGCTGGAGGAGGAATTGGCGCCCGCAACTTGCGCCGCGTTCCGCGCCATGCTGCCTTATCAGGAGCGGGTGATCCATGTCCGCTGGAGCGGCGAGGGCGTGTGGATTCCCATGGGGAACGAGGAATTCGACCTGCCATGGGAGAATAATACGAGCTATCCCGCGCCTGGCCAGTTCATCTTCTACCCCAAGGGATTGAGCGAGACGGAAATCCTGCTGGCCTATGGCGGGGTGCGTTTCGCGGCGAAGGCGGGGCAACTGTCCGGCAATCATTTCCTGACCATTGTCGAGGGACAGGAAAATCTCGTCGCGTTGGGCAAGATGACCTTGTGGGAGGGTGCTCAGGCGATCCGTTTTACGCTGAAGGGGTAACGGCTTTCATTCCCCCCGATGGAAGCCCTTTTAAGAATAGGAAACGGACGGAGGCCCCTGCCTCCGTCCTTTTGTTTTTGTCAGAACTTCACACGGGCACCGATGCGGATGCTCCACAGCGACACCTTGCCCAGATTGTTGACGGCTGGGTTGGCGAAGTTGGAATAGCGATATTGGGTACAGTTGCCGCCAGAAGTCGCGGCGCAGGACACATTCACAACCTGCGCCAGATAGGGGAAAGCCACTTGCTTCAACGCTCCCCAATCCTTGTTGATCAAGTTGAGTACATTCTCGAAATCGGCAAAGAAATTGACCTTCATCCCCTTGTACGGAAGCGGAATATCCTGATCGAGATGCAGGTCCACCTTGAACCAGTTGGGCGCACGCTGCGTGTTCTTGGGCAGGATGGTTCCGCGATATTTCTCCAGGCCGTTGGCCGCGATGAAGGCGTTGAGGGCATTCTGCGTAGCTACGCTGTCATAGACCACTCGTGTATCGTTGAGCGTCGGCACATAAAGCAGATAGCGGTTCGCGCTGCCTGCCGTACCGAAGATCGAATGTGAGTTCACCAGCGACGGGTCGTTCATCGTCAGGCTGTAGGGAATGCCCGACCGCAACTCGCCGAACAGGCTGATATGCGTCTTGTTGTCGCCGAAAAATTCCTCCTCGAAATCGGCATGGAATTTCCAGCTGTGGCGGATCTGGTAGATGGACGTGCCATAGGCCGCGATATTGGGGTCGACCATCGCATTCTGGCCATAGGTGCCGGACGCGGTGGTGCCATTCATGGAGCTGACATCCTTCACATCTTGGAAGGTGTAGCTGGCGCCGAGAGTGAAGCTGTTGCTCACCTGCTTATCGAAGCGCGCGACGGCGACAAAGCTGTGCCCCTTGCGCGTGTTGGTGAGCAGGAGGTCGGTGTTCGCGCCGGTCGTGATGGTGGCATAGCGCGGTCGCCCATCGGGCATGGTCCCGACCTGCGCTAGGCGCAGATCCTTGTAGAGCGGCGCCCAGTTCACCCAGCCATAATAAAGATCGCCGCCAAAGCTCCATCCGCCGCCCAGGAAATCACGCGGCGCATAGTCGACCGACAGGCTGCTCTTCCAGGTGGACTCCATATGATATTTGGGGTCCATGGCATTGACATTGGCCAGCGCCAGCGAGCCGGTATTGTTACGCAGATAATCCGTGACGACGCTGCTGAAGGTTCGGCCATTCACATTGTCGAGAGCAGCCGTGCAGACATTGGCCGGCGTCGTCCCGCAACCGCCGTCGGCCGCTCGCTGGATACTGATCGAATTGCCATAGACGCCCGCGACCGAATAGCTGTTGCCCAGGAACACGTCCGGCGACCCACCACCGAACAGGCCGATGCCTGCGCGGATATGCAGATCGTCAATCGGGTCCCAGCGCCCGGACAGGCGAGGCTGGAAGATATATTTGCCGTTGATTCCGGCAGTATTGGCAAAACCATAGCGGCCAAGGAAAGCGGTGTTGAGGGGAGGCGGCGTCAGACCGCCATAAGTATCGAAGCGCAGGCCCGCCGTGATGTTGAAATTGGGCTTCGGATCCCAGGATGTCTGCCCGCTGATCGTATATTGGTCATATTTGAAGCTCGCCAGCACATCGTTCAGGTCGCCGGTGATCGATCCGCCCAGCGTGAGGGATGAGGCCCGGCCAGCCTGGAAATCGGCGAGGGAGTCGAAATAATAGGTCCCCCAGGCATCGGTAGTGAAGGCATTCGCCACGTCGAGATGGCTCCACGCCGCATTCACCTTCATCGAGAAATCTTTATAGTCCCAGCGAACGGTGACGTCCGTCCCATATTGCTTGGTACGGACATAGTTGAAGTGACGGAAACGGTCCGGTCCGAAATAGATGGACGCAACCCCCGGTGTACAGCCGGTCGTCCCACCACCTGTGCTGCCCGTATTTGACGTGCCGTCGAGACAGACCTGCATCTGGCTGAACGGTGTCGCACCAAAAGGCACGGGCGAGAGATCATATTTGCGGAAATTACCACGGATTTCGGTGTGGAAATTATCGGACCAGTCGGAATTCAACTGCGCGACATAGGAATCCACCTTTTCCGGCCGCTGATAATTGTTCGATTCCAGTCCCAGCGCGGGGGTAGAAGTAGAGGCATTGGAGAAACCCGCCGTCGAGCTGTTTCCACTGTCATTGCGGATATAGGTAAAGGCCAAGCGCTGCCCCTCCGTGATGTTCCAGTCTAGCTTGACCGTGATCTTGTCGTCCGTCTCCAATGTCGAGGGCTGTGCACCGCCTGCGCTATAGCCATAAACCGACTGGGCAAGCGAGGCGACATTGGCAACCTGCGCCGCGGTCAGGTTGGGCACCACGGTCGGAAAGCCCTCCGTGCCGATCTGGATGGGATTATCCTCCTTCAGATGTTCCCACGAAACGGCGAAGAACAGTTTGTCCTTTATGATCGGGCCGGAGAGGAAAGCGCCATAGGTCCTGCTCTCGAAATCGAGATTGATGCGGCCGGTGGGCGTACCCGCGATCACCTGCGTCTTTTTGCCGGTCAGCCCTTCATTGGTATAGGTGGCGAAGGCCGAACCGTGAAACTCGTTGGTGCCGGACCGCAGCACGACGTTGATCGCACCGCCTTGAAAATCGCCTTCCTGAATATCATAGGGCGCGACCTTGACCGACATCTGCTCGATGGCATCCAGCGGCACTGGACCACGTGCCGTCGGCAGGCCGCCCACATTGAGACCGAAATTGTCCGAGAAGCGCAGGCCATCGACCGAGAATTTGTTGAGGCGCGCATTCTGGCCAGCAATCATGACGCCGCGACTCTGGCCCGGATCAATGGTCGCGAACGGATCGCGCCGGACAATATCGCGAATATCGCGCGCGACGGAAGCGACATTTTCGATCTGCTGGCGGCCGATGACCGTCGCCGGACCGCCCGAGGTATCAACCACGCCCTTTACGGAGGCCGCCTGCACCACAATGTCCTCACCGGTCGATTCCAGCTGGACCGGCAGCGCGAAAGGCTGGCCCGCTGCAAGCCGGATATCGGTGATGGTGGTGGAGACATAGCCGTCCGCCACGATCTTCACGGTGAACGGTCCCCCTACGCGAAGGCCCGACGCCGCAAAGCTGCCATCGCTGTTGCTGACGGTTGTCGCGGTCGTCCCTGACGGGACATGAATGACGGTGACGGTGGCCCCGGCGACGGATGCACCGCTGCTTTCAACGCGACCACGAATGGAGGACGTGGTTTCCTGCGCATAGGCCGCCGTGGTCGTGCACAGCGCAATTGCGTAGATACTGCCGTGGAGAAGATGACGCATAATACCCCCTAAAGCTATGCCCTGCACTCCTCTCCCCTGCCCCGGTGGCCCGGGTCGCTTGCCTCTTTCTTCGTTGAGCGATGCTGACCGTCTGCTCTCTGCGGCAACGGCATGCGGGACGGAGACGCCCGCCAGCAGCGAAAGGTGAACTGGCAGTACTGATCCAGTCCCATGCATGTCGCGGCGCACCAGACAGCCCCGAGCAATCACAGACGAAAACCGCCCGCGCCCACCCGCATTTCTTGTTCATTTTCCTGATTCGCCAGCACAATAGCAGTGCGCAAAGCGCACTCAAGACAGACAGATTTTGGCATGATCCGTTCTATTTTTTAGAACGGCCTTAGAGTATAAGACTTCGATAGGTTCGCTCATTTTGGCAATGCAGGTTTCGATTCAAAGCATTTGAGACCCGCAGAACCGATGGCTAGGAATGGGAAACCAGATGGAGGGCCGCGAGACCTTGGCGCATATATCGACGATCAGCCGATCCGACCGGCGATCATGGCGAACAATAATCCTCTTCCTGCTGCTGACATCCTTCCTCTGGTCCTTTGCCCTCGCAGCGCAGGCGCAAGACCCGAAACGCAAGCTCATCATCGACGATGAAGGGTTCAGCCTGATGCATATGATGCTGTTGCAGGCGCCAGATGTGGAAGTGATGGGCCTGACCACTGTTTCAGGCAATGTCTGGGCCAATCGCGCCACCGCCTATGCGTTGCGCGGGCTGGAGATCATGGGACGCAGCGACGTCCCGGTGGTCAAGGGCGCCACCTATCCGCTGCTCAACTCGGAAGCACTGACGGACCGATGGGAGGCTTTGTACGGCAAGCTTACCTGGAAAGGCGCGTGGATGAAAGCTTGGGTCGAGCCGACACAGCAAAGCACCCCACCCTATTTGAGGCCGAATGATCCGGCAAAACTCAGCTGGGGCAATCCTGCAACAAAACCGCTGGACGAAACGGCTGCGAATTTCCTGATCCGCATGGCTCACAAATATCCGGGCGAGATCACGATCATCGCAGCGGGGCCGCTGACCAATCTGGCATTGGCCCAGCGGCTGGACCCGGAATTTGCGGGGCTAGTGAAGGAACTGGTTTATATGGGCGGCAGCTTCAACCCCCGCCAGATGCTGGACAACCGCTCTGCGACCGAGTTTGCCCGGGAATTCGCCAACTCCCCTCGGCGCGAGTTCAATATCCGTTTCGACCCGGAAGCCGCGAGCATCATTTCGCGCAGTCCGTGGAAGAAAATCACGGTCGTCCCGACTGACCCATCCACCGCCACACAGCTGACACCCCAATTACTGGCCCATCTCGATAACGCCGCACCGCCCGCATTTCATTCCCTGTTCCGCACGGTCGAGATGGGCTTTCCGATGTGGGACGAGATCGCAGCGGCAATCTGGCTGGACCCCAGCCTCGTAGTCGAACGGGAGAGCCTCTATGTCGATTACAACAGTCAGTTCGGCCCCGGTTATGGCGACACGCTGTCCTGGCGCGAGCACTATCAGCCCGGACTGGGCGAACAGAAGGCTGAGGTAATCTTCTCCATTGATGTGAAACGGATGGAGGCTCTGCTGCTGCGGTTGATGGGACGGCGTTAGGGACCACGACATTCGCCCGCACGCCTTACCGACGCGGTGAAGGAGCCCCTGCCGGGCTGGTGACATTTGGGCGCTCGCCAGCGGCAACGGACAGTTCGAATAACGGCAGCTCGATGTCTGCTATCGACGCCGCAATGGGTTGCGGGGTGTGCCCCGATTTGCACCTACGCCCGTCAAGTGATTGATTTGTTGGAGTGGGGAATTTCGGGCAAAGAAAGACCCCAGCAAAGTGTTGATTTTGCTGGGGTTTCGTATGTGTGTTTGGTTGCGGGAGGTCGCAACATCCGATGGTTGCGATTGATCGAGGAAAGAATATCGCATCGTCCGCGCAGAAAACGGCCAAAAACCGTCGATTCCTGAATATCGTGGGCGCAGACCTTCAGCCTCGCATTTTGTTCGGCTTCATTCCGATCTCACCCAAGGCCGACCTGCTGCCTTCTCCACCAAGGGATATGCGCGGGCATATCTTGCGGCCGCTTCAATAGCCTCCCCAGTCAGCTGCGGATTGTCGCCCAATATATCGTCAACTGTGTCGCCCCCATCGAGACGCCCCAGAACCGAATATATGGTCATTCGCGTGCCACGGAGAACGGGCGTTCCGCCCATAATTTCAGGATCGATAGCAATATGATTGCCCCATAGGGCCGGGTCAGATTGAGCCATCATCGTCCTTACAATTTTTAGATCCATAATTTAAACATTCATGGATGATGGCCGCAGGGCTAAACTGCACGTGCGGGATGTCCTCTGCCGACAGGCCGCCGTTGCCATCATCGGCCCACGGCGCTCAGGACATCGCCGGTGAGCGGCCGTCCGTCTATCTCGATCTGGAGGTGTCGGAGGCGCGCGCTGAAGGAACTGTTGCTCGACCGGCATCCGAGATCATAGGCTGAGGCTGACCTGAAATTCATTGCCTCGTCGATGCATCAACCTGAGAATCGGCGTCCTCCGCTATGGCGGTGATGAATTCAAGCGCTCCATGGGTGAAACGGGCTTGATATGCATGCCATTTGCCGTCCGATCTCCGTGCCCCGGAGAAGCTGAAGTCGCCATGAAAATCCAGGTCTCGCCATCGCTTGTTGATGGCCCTGCGGGATCCGAGGAAAGGGAATTTGGGATTTGGCCGCTCTTCGATAGGCACTTCCTCCCAGTCGCAATCCTCTATCATCAGACGGCCCTCCACGCTGATCAAAAGATTGCTCAATGTGCAGGCGAAATCCTTGGTCTGCATTTCTCCCTTGAAACCATCCGGTAGCGGAATTTCGCAATAGAGATGGTCGAACATTCCCATGGTTCATTCCTCGAATAAGCTCGCCGAAGCGGTCGAATGCGCCCTCAATGCGCGCCCCTACCCTACGCCGGAACGAAGCGGGCAACTATTGCGTCAGTGAGCGGTCAGCTTCTTTTCGTCCGACCCTTGATGCACTCGTGTCGGCCTCGGCATGGCAGGAAAGCTGAACGGCGGGCACTATAGGGCCTTATCGCAACATCGAACTATGGCGTTCATAATCTAAACACATCTTGATTTTTGTACTGATATTGCACATATGAATGGGCATGGAGGAAGCCATGGCAACTGCTAACCCCGCGCATACCCGACAGCGCGAGGAAGGAGGAATATCGACACGGGCAAGAACCAGCATGTGGTGCCGCACGCAGGCGGCTGGGCGGTTCGTGGCGCCGGCAATGAGCGGGCGACCTCGGTGCACCCCACCCAGTCCGAAGCGATCGGCGCGGGGCGCGACATCGCGCGCAACCAGCAGAGCGAACTGCTGATCCATGGCCGAAATGGCCAGATCCGCGAACGCGACAGCTTCGGTGGGGATCCGTTCCCGCCTCGCGGCTGACGCAAAACCGGGGTCGCGCGACCGCGCGGCCCCAACCTCGACGATTGGAGTGATGAATATGGCCAAGGGCAAGAGTGGCGGTTCCTACCGCAGCGCGATCTCGGGTCGCTACGTGACTGCTGCGCACGGGAAGGCGTCTCCGCGCACGACCGTTCGCGAGGCTGTCGGCGGTGGCAGCACCGGCGGCACCTATCGCAGCGCAATCTCCGGGCGGTTCGTGACGACCGCGCACGGAAAGCGCAGCCCCAACACCACGATCAAGGATAGCTGACGCTTCCCATGTTGATAGTGGCACGAGCGCCCACCGCCCTCGGCGGTGGGCGTTTTCTGTTTCGGTTCGATCAAAGGCGACGGTAGCTCGGTCCGGTCGCACTGAACAGTCGGGTGGCGTATCACGCCCCCGGCTCACAGATAGTTTTCTCCGCCATTCATCCAGTCTTCCTCCGATCCATCCCAGTCGCTCAGCACCGATTTTTTCGTTCCTAGATGCGGTCAGTCTGCTTACCCTTACCGGATGCCCAAGGCGGGCAAAAACAGGACCGGCAGGCTCCGCGTGATTGATCCACGATAGCCGCCACTTCTCCGGCACTCGGCGAGTGGGAATGGCGTGCTGGATTCGGTTCAACTGGATGCAGCGCTCAGCATTGCGACTGTCAACCGTTGCGCTACTCTCGGTCGGCTATGCGGACATTTCATCAGACTGAATTTCCATGAACGATGGTTGGCACCCCACGCAGGCGGTCGGGCCTGACGGTGAGCGAGCTGACATCAAGGATGTCGCAAACGGTCTGCGATGTCGCTGCCTATGCTACGAATGCGGGCAGCCGGTCCTTGCCAAGCAAGGCTCCAAAGTGCGTTGGTATTTTGCCCGCCACGCTCCAACCAATTGTCGGCCGACCCCGGAATCGGAGCTCCACTTCTTCGCGAAGACCTTACTGGCGGAGAAGCTATGGCTCTGGATTCCTGCCGTTCAGGCCAAGGCAGCCGGACGGACGAAACCGATTTCGGACCGCCAGCAATATAGATTCTCGGCGGTGAAGGTCGAGAAGGTCGAGAAGGTAGACGGCAATGTCCGGCCGGATCTGCTTCTTGTCACGGATAGTGGCAAGGTTCTGCATATCGAGATTTATGTCCGTCATCGTGTCGATCCCATCAAGCTGGAGAAACTCAGAGGACGAGGAATTTCCTCGGTCGAAATTGACCTGTCGAAGCTCGATTGGAATGATCGCGGCGCACGGGACGATTCCATCCTGGAAACGGCACCTCGCGAATGGCTGCATAATGCCAGAGCGGCCAAGGTTCAGCAAGACATGGAGGTACAGGCAGCATCAGAAGCCAAGGCGAAACAGCAGGTTCTAGATGCCGAATATAAGAAGATCGCGGGAATCTGGAACAAGGTCGAGACGGTCCGTGACGAGCCAGACGAGCATCTGACCGAGCAACATGACCTGGCGTTGAAGCGCGGCTTTTCTCAGAGGATCGGCCATGCGGTGAGAGGGGCAGCGTGTTTCCGGGTGTCGCCCGCCTACTGGCAAGCTCGGCTGGTGAACCGCTTTCTCTGGGACAAGGCGACCGCGTCAGCGAGCGTGTTCGAAACCAGTGACGCCCTCGCCTATGTCAGAGACCTCATATGGCCGGGCCTCAACCGTATCTCCAAGGAGACATCTGCCAGGCTGCAACGGGATTTCCCTGAATTTCAGGACCCCTGGCATGCCGTTCACAGCTATCTAAAATGGCTGAAAGACCAGCATTGGATGTTTTCGAAGCAGGTCGGCGGCAAACAATGGCTGCCGTCGACCAGTGCCTTGCACCTTCGCCAGGAGCAGGAAGCAAGCTGGCAGCAGGAACGAGAGCGGAAGGAGGAAGTCGCCGATTGGCTTGATATGATATTGTCGAACATCCCGGAGAACGAGACCTCCGGTTTTGATCGGGCTGACTGGGTCGACTGGTTCGTGACCTCATATGATGAGGACGAGGCCCGCGCATTCCACGAAGCCATTTCCGGCATGGTGGTGAGTGGTCGACAGCATTTCGATGATTTTCGAGGACTCCCGTTGCTTGCGGAGTATGAGCGTCAGGAGATCGCGCGGGAAGAGCGCCGGGTTCAAAAAGAGCGGGAACGTGTCGCCCGATTGGCGCAGGTGGAGCGGGATCGGCGGATTACGACGATCAAGGACAAGGCGTCGCTGGTGCTGGGCGAGTTAGCGCAGCATTGGCTGCTTGCAGCGAATGCTCAGCTTGACGGCAAGGCACCACTCGACCTTGCAGCCCAGTCCGATGAAGGTCTGGGCCGTACCACGTTCGAACTTGCACGGTTGCACGACCAACGGCGTGAAGCCGAAGCCCGAGAGGCAGCGAAAGTGCGTCAGCAAGCCGCATTGGAGAAAAATCGAGTGGAGTTGGCGGACCTCGCCGGCAAACGAGCGCGCGATCCGACGAGAGCCGAGCTTTGGTGCAAATCGCCGAACCCTAAACTCGGCGGGCAACGCCCGATCGATTATTGCGTAGATGATCGCGCGCTGCGGACGCCCAGCTTGCCCGGCACTTTGTAGAGAAAGCGCGTATATTCCGCGAATAGCGCAATGGCCTCGTCGACGGCAGGGCGCCGATCCTCCAGATCCTGTTTCAGCAGCGTCCGGGCATGACCAATATCTACGGTCAGTTCGTCCTGACGACGATCGAACCGTTTGCGCTCGTCAATTCGTGCCTTCAGCGCCTCAAGCCGGATGCTCAACTCAGACGCCCCCCTCTGCAAGGCAATCAGCGTGTCGAGCGCGCCGCTCGACGACATCGTTTTGAGCACCTTAGTCTTTGCTACGTTGGCGCGTAACAGATCGCCGTTGCGCAGCAGGATCCTATCTTGAAGGCGGCTGATCTCCGCAGTCAGAAACTGTTTGCGATTGACATAAACTTGTCGATGAAACTCAGCGACTTCTTCTAGGCTTCGCAGTGCCTCCGGGCGAAACAGAGCGCCCGCATCTGCCAATATCGATACGGGTTGGTGCCCGTCGAACAACGGCGTCTCATTTGCACTTTCGCGATAATAGGCGAGCAGGCGCATGTCGGCGTGGTTCTCGTTAAGGTAGATATGGATCTGGCTGTCGAGTGATTGAAGCTGAGCCTCGAGTTCATGATAGTCTTCACGCAGATTGAATTCTGAGACCTCGCGCTCGCGATCCACAAGCGCCTCTTCAAGGACGACACGATCGGCTTCAAGGTCGCCGATGCTTTTCTCATTGTCGGCCTCAGCGACGTCGGCAAGCGCCTTCAACGCGGCCCCGACGCTCGTCCTCGCCTCTTGAAGCTGATGCAGCTGCCGTTGCACCGGCCAGTTCAATCCGAGCAGCAAGCTTGTGGCAATGCGCTTTGAGGGCCCCCGTTGTCCGCTGAAAGCTGTCTGCGGATCAACGAATGCGTCTTTCCCGACCCGGATGAAATAATAGGCGAGCTCGCGAAAGGCAGGCGAGAATTTGAATGGTTCTTCGGGAAGCCTCGCCTCCGGTGCTAGTCGCGCCGACAGCACGTACTTCCATTCCTCAATGCCGATCTGGGCGACGTCGCCAACGCGCTCGGCCTCAACCGGCAAATCCGCGACGAAGTCCCAGCTTACAGAAAGCTGCTTTGCCGAGGCGGTGTTGCGCTCGACTGAGCAGACATATCCGGCGGCTGCGAACTCCAGGCCGAACATCACACCATGAAGGTCTGGATGCGACAAACACCTGTCTTTTGTCAGATCCGAGCGCCTTCAGAACATATGGGCAAGGTGGTCCCGGGCGTTTTCGATGATTGGCGAAAGCTCGACCGCCAAATCGACCGAGTCGTTGTACCAGGCCCAGATGTCGCCATAGGTCGGCGGGTGCCAGCCATAGTCGCGTGACCGGGCTCCGAAGTCGAAGTCGCTGGATGAACTGAAATGGTGCGCCTTCAGCAGCGCATCGAGGGCGACGCCGGCGCAGCGCACCAAAGCCGGATCACCGGATTGAGCGAACTGGCGCACAAGTGATCGCCGCTGATCTGGCAATGCCTTGGTGCCGGACAGGTGCAAGTGAAACAGCTCGGCGAACATGACCGATGCCGAGTTGTTGTTGTGATTGGGCGGTTCGACGCCGGTGAAAACCCGGACGCGTGGTTCAAGCAGCGCGTCCCCGGCGATATTCTCCAGCGGGCAAAAGAGCGCAAGGCGGATGCCGAACGCGCTGGCGAACCGGCTGCCGATCTCATAGCGTTTGTCGACCTGGGCGATCTGATCCCAATCGTAACGCTTAAAAAGAACTGGCCGGTGTTCCAGCCGATCTTCGGCAACGCCGAGGATTTCCGGGTGGACATGCGCCGCCTGAACGCGATCCGCAGGCCTGCAATGCACTCCCGTTCGATCGATCCTGTCCAGTTCACTGAGATGGTCATCGTCATCGACCGCATCAGTTCTATGATAAGGGGTAGCTTTGGCTGGATGACTGAGTGGGACGAAGAGGACTGACGGTGAGCCTGAGCTTCTGCGACACGATCTGGCAGGACGTCGCGCCGCTGCGCCGCGCGATCCTTGCCCAACCTTTCCTTGCGGAGCTTGCCGATGGCTCGCTCCCGCCCGAGAGCTTCAGGCACTATATGATGCAGGACAGCCTCTACCTTGCCGAATATGCCCGCGTGCTGGCGATCGCGGCCGCGCGCGCGCCCACGGCCGCGGGACGCCTCGAATTCTCGGACGGTGCCAAGGTCGCGGTGCAGGTGGAAGAGGCGCTGCACCAGGCCTTCTTCGTACAGTTCGGTGTTACTCCGAAATGGGCCGGGAGGCCGAGGCGACGCCCGCGTGCCTTGGCTACACCAGCTACCTCGCCAGTCTTGCCGCAACGCGCAGCTACGAGGAAATGATCGCGGGCATCCTCCCCTGCTTCTGGGTCTATTGGGAAGTCGGCTGCGACATCAAGCCGCGGGCTGCCTCGCCCAATCCTTACGCAGCATGGATCGACACCTACGCCGCACCCTCCTTCGGCGAGGCAACCGATCGCGTTCGCGCACTGGTGGACGAGGCCGCCGACAACGCCACTCCGGTAACCCGCGCCGCCATGGCGACCGCCTTCCGCAACGCCACGCGCTACGAATGGATGTTCTGGGATTCCGCCTA
>JASGGS010000046.1:0-23677 GCA_047602685.1 Sphingobium sp. | reverse complement strand
GCGACCGCAACCTCATCATCGGGCGCGGCATCTATGTGACGCCCTCGGACTCGCTGGCGGTGCTGGCGGCCAATGCCCATCTCGCCCCCGGCTACAGGGACGGGATCGCCGGCATCGCCCGCTCCATGCCGACCAGCGGCGCGGCGGACGAGGTGGCCAAGGCGCTGGGCCTTCCCCTCTACGAGACGCCGACGGGCTGGAAATTCTTCGGCAACCTGCTCGACGCGGGCCTCGTCACCATTTGCGGGGAGGAGAGCGCGGGCACCGGCTCCAACCATGTGCGGGAAAAGGACGGCATCTGGGCCGTGCTGCTCTGGCTCAATATCCTCGCCGTGCGTGGGCAGAGCGTGGCGGAGATCATGGCCGAACATTGGGCGACCTATGGCCGCAACTATTATGCCCGCCATGACTATGAGGGGATCGCGACGGAGCGCGCCGACGCCCTGATGGCCGCGCTGCGGGACAGCCTGCCCGCCCTGCCCGGCCGCGCGACGGCGGCGGGGACCATCTCCACGGCGGACGATTTCTCCTATCTCGACCCCACCGACCGGTCGGTCAGCAACCGGCAGGGCGTGCGCATCCTGTTCACCGACGGCTCCCGCCTCGTCTTCCGCTTGTCCGGCACGGGCACGCAGGGCGCGACCCTGCGCCTCTATATCGAGCGTTACGAGCCGTCTTCCGGCAATCTGGGGCTGCCGACGGCGGAGGCGCTGGCGCCGCTGATCGCGGCCGCGCAGGAACTGGCGGACATTTCCGGCCATACGGGCATGGACGCGCCCAGCGTCATCACCTGAGCGCCGCGAAGAGGGAGGTGGTTACTCCCTGCCGCCCGACCAGCTCACCTCATTATGGAAACTGACGTCAAGGCGCGGCGGCGCCTTGCCCTGGTCATAGAGGAAGACGGAATCGCCGCCCTCCGCCTGGATCGTGTTCATCACGCGGACCAGCTTGACGGCGATGACCGGCAGGCGCGGATAATCGGAAGTGATGCGCACCTCATTGGGTCCGATCCGCGCCAGGGTCAGCGTCACTCCATCATGCGACGATCCCTTCGAGTCCGATATGACATCTCCGGCATAGCTGCCCGCCAGCATATCGGCGAGGTCGGGCTTGCGGGCGGGCGGCGCGGCGGTAGCGGCCTGGACCGTCAACAGGGCGGCGGCCATCAGCAGGATACGGCGCGTGACAGGAGCATGCATGGCGTCCCCCTCTTCTCTCCGCCCAGCCTATATCATGATGCAGGCCATGAAAGGAAGCCGGCGGGCGCCCGCCCGGTCGGTGCGAGCGGGGCGTGGAAGCCGATTCCTTGCCCGGCACCCGGCATGAACGAACGGGCGGAAGCGGCCGGCGAGCCGCCGGAACGGCCCGCCGCCGCTTCAGGGCCAGCGGAAGGCGAATTCGACCGTGCCCAGCGCCGTGCCGTCCGGGGCGAAGCTCCGCTCCATGATGACGCCCTCGCCCGTCTCCGCAACGGCCAGCACGGTGCTGCATCTCGTGCCATAGACGGGATCGAGGATGAATATCGGCGATTGCCGCGCCTCCTGCGCTATATCGGACGGTTCGGGCGCCGGTATGCCGACGTCGGGCAGGCGTGTCTCGCGCAGCATCCCGAACAGCGCCTCCGGCCGGGCGGCGCCGGATATCAGCCAGTCGAGCATGCCCGCCTTGATCTGCATCGTCTTCGGCCAGGGTTCGTCCAGCCTGCCGTTGGACAGGCCGAATATGCCGGGGCCGAGATGGCTGCGTATCGGCTCCGGCCGGTTGGAGAGGAAATGGGCGCCGGCCGGATCGGCGACGATCAGGTTGAAGGGATTGAAACTGTCGAACCGCGCCTCGTCCAGATCGTCCGGGCCGAGAGTGCCGGAGAGCATGTCCGTCACCAGCGCCCCGCGCGATGCCTTGTCCGGCCTTGCCTCGCCATAGCCGCGCAAATTGGTCACCACGGCGAAGCGTCCGGCGGGGGAGACGCCCAGCCATGTTCCCCCGGACCGGAGGTCGCGCCCCGCCAGCAGGCCGCCCTCCCCATCCCAGCGGGCAAGGGGCGCGGCGGGCCGCAAGTGCAGTTCGTCACGATTACCGGCCACCACCAGGCGCCAGCGGGGATGGGCTTTCCATGCAAGGGCGAGGACACACATGCCGCCGCTCATGCCGCCCCCGCCGCTGTCTTGAAAGCCCTATTCGGGGCATGGCGCCATCCGCGATGCGCGGACAAGGGCAGGACCGGAAATATCGGGCCCCGAAACGCAAAACGGGCAGCTTCCGCCGCCCGCCTCATATCCTCGATCCTTAGGAAGGAAAATGGCGCACCCGGAACGATTCGAACGTCCGACCCTCAGATTCGTAGTCTGATGCTCTATCCAGCTGAGCTACGGGTGCCTGACCACTTGCGGTTCCGGTAACCGGCGCCGCGTCGGGAGTTGCGCAGATAGTCAGGGGCGCCGGGTCTGGCAACCCCCTTTTTTCACAAAATCACTTCTTCGCGAGGGCGGCCTGCGCGGCGGCCAGACGCGCGATGGGAACGCGGTACGGAGAGGCCGAAACATAGTCGAGACCGGTCTGCTCGCAAAAGGCGATGGAGGCCGGATCGCCGCCATGCTCGCCGCAAATGCCCAGCTTGATGCCGGGACGGGTCGCCCGGCCGCGCTCCGCCGCGATCTCGATCAACTGGCCCACGCCCTCCACGTCGAGGCTGACGAACGGATCGCGCGGGAAGATGCCCTTGTCGACATAGGAGGTCAGGAACCGGCCCGCATCGTCGCGGCTGATCCCGATGGTCGTCTGCGTGAGGTCGTTGGTGCCGAAGGAGAAGAATTCGCCCACCTCGGCAATCTCCCCGGCCTTGAGCGCCGCGCGCGGCAGCTCGATCATCGTGCCGACCAGATATTCGAGCGTGCGCCCCTTCTCCGCGAAGACCGCCTTGGCCTCCTTGTCCACGATGGCCTTCATCAGCTCCAGCTCGCGCCGGGTCGCGACGAGCGGGATCATGACCTCGGGAATCGGCGCCTCGCCCGACTTCTCCGCGACGTCGAGGGCCGCCTCGAAGATGGCGCGCGCCTGCATCTCGTAGATTTCGGGATAGGTGACGCCCAGGCGGCAGCCGCGATGGCCCAGCATGGGGTTGAACTCATGCAGTTCCGCCGCGCGCCGCTTGAGCGCGTCGATGGAGACGCCCGCAGCTTCGGCCACTTCCGCGAACTCGCCATCGCCATGCGGCAGGAATTCGTGGAGCGGCGGGTCGAGCAGGCGGATGGTCACCGGCAGGCCCGCCATCACCTCGAAAATCTCGGTGAAGTCGGCGCGCTGCTCCGGCAGCAGCTTGGCCAGCGCCTCGCGGCGGCCCGCCTCGCTGTCGGCCAGGATCATCTGGCGCACGGCGGTGATGCGGGCCGCGTCGAAGAACATATGCTCGGTCCGGCACAGGCCCACGCCTTCCGCACCGAAATCGCGCGCGGTGCGGCAGTCGAGCGGCGTCTCCGCATTGGCGCGCACCTTCAGGCGGCGCACCGCGTCGGCCCAGCCCATCAGCGTGCCGAAATCGCCCGCCAGTTCCGGCTGCACGGTCGGCACCTCGCCCAGCATCACCTCGCCGGTCGCGCCGTCGATGGTGATGATGTCGCCTTCCTTCAGCGTGCGGTCCGCGATCTTCAGGATCTTGTTCGCATTGTCGATGGCCAGCGAACCCGCGCCGGAGACGCAGGGGCGGCCCATGCCGCGCGCCACCACGGCCGCGTGGCTCGTCATGCCGCCGCGCGCGGTCAATATGCCCTTGGCCGCATGCATGCCGTGAATATCCTCGGGGCTGGTCTCGATGCGGACCAGGATCACCGATTCGCCCAGCTCGTTCAGGCGCTCGGCGCTGTCGGCATCGAACACGATCTGCCCGCTGGCCGCGCCCGGCGAGGCGGGCAGGCCCTTGGTCAGCACGTCGCGCGGCGCCTTCGGATCGAGCGTCGGGTGGAGGAGCTGGTCCAGCGCGGCGGGGTCGACGCGGGCGACGGCCTCCTCCTGGCTGATGAGTCCTTCGGTCGCCATATCGACGGCGATCTTCAGCGCGGCCTTGGCCGTGCGCTTGCCGGAGCGGGTCTGGAGCATCCAGAGCTTGCCCTGCTGCACGGTGAACTCGATATCCTGCATGTCGCGATAATGCGTCTCCAGGATATGGAAGACGTTCGCCAGCTCGGCATAGGTCTCGGGCATGCTCTCCTCCATGGAGAGCGGCTTGGCGCCGGCCTTCTCGCGCGCGACCCTGGTCAGATATTGCGGCGTGCGGATGCCCGCCACCACGTCCTCGCCCTGCGCGTTGATCAGATATTCGCCATAATAGGCATTCTCGCCCGTCGACGGGTCGCGGGTGAACGCCACGCCGGTCGCGGACGTGTCGCCCATATTGCCGAACACCATGGCTTGCACGTTCACGGCCGTGCCCCATTCGCCGGGGATGGAGTTGAGGCGGCGATAGACCTTCGCGCGATCCGATTCCCACGAACCGAACACCGCGCCGATGGCGCCCCAGAGCTGGTCGTTCACATCCTGCGGGAACGGCTTGCCCCACTGCTTCTCGACGAGCTTCTTATATTCGGCGACAAGAGCTTGCCAATCGTCGGCCTGCATCTCCGTATCGAGGAAATAGCCCTTGTCTTCCTTCGCGATTTCAAGCGCTTCCTCGAACGCGCCATGATCGAGTTCCAGCACCACGTCGGAATACATCTGGATGAAGCGGCGATAGCTGTCCCAGGCGAAGCGCGCATCGCCGGAGGCCGCGGCAAGGCCCTGAACCGTCTCGTCATTCAGGCCCAGATTGAGCACGGTGTCCATCATGCCGGGCATGGAAACGCGCGCGCCGGACCGGACGGAGACGAGCAGCGGATCGGACGCGTCCCCGAACCTCTTGCCGGTGATGCCCTCGATATGGGCGATCCCGTTCGCGACTTCCGCGTTCAGGCTTTCGGGATAGACCTCTCCATCCGCATAATAGCGGGTGCACATTTCCGTCGTGATGGTGAAACCCGGCGGGACCGGCAGGCCGATGGCCGCCATGCCGTCGAGGTTGGCGCCCTTGCCGCCCAGGAGGTTCTTGTCCCCCTTACCACCGTCGTCAACGCCACCACCGAAACGATACACATAGCGAGTCATGGCCTAGCTCTCTCTACTTCTATGAATTTGGAGGCGGGGGCTGCCGGATGCGACGCCTGCCTCCCCCTGCGGTTTCGTGCCCGACTGCCTGCCCTGCCGGAGGGGCGGGGCGGAGGCGGGATATCATCAGCCTTCGATACGTGAGAAGTCGGCGACTTTGTGCATTGCAGCACGGATTCGCGTCAACTGTCTTAAACGCGCTACGCGCTTCTCCGGATCGGGATCGTTGACCGTCACCTTGTCGAAAAAGGCGTCTATGGGCGCGCGCAGCGAGGCAAGGGCAGTCATGGCGCCTGCAAAATCCTCGGCATCGATGGCGGTTCCAACGGCCGGTTCCGCCGCGTCCAGCGCGGCGAGAAGCGCGGCTTCCTCCGGCTCCGGGGCGTAGCTGGCGGCGGCATTCGCGTCATGCACGCGAATGGCCTCCGCCACATCGGCATCGGTGACGGCGGCCAGCGGGTCCTCCTCCCCGGCATCGGCCTGAACCTTCGCCGGGGCCTCTTCCTTCTTCAGGATATTGGCCGCGCGCTTGTAGCCCGCCAGCAGGTTCGCGCCGTCCTCGGTCGAGACGAAGGCCTGCAACGCCTTCACCCGCGCCAGCAGCCGGACCAGATCGCCCTCGCCCCCCAGCGCGAATACCGCGTCGATCAGGTCGTGGCGGACGCCCGCCTCGCGCTGCTGCACCTTGAGACGGTCCGCGAAGAAGTCGAGCAATTCGCCCTCAGCCACGGCGAAGCGCAGATTGCCCGCCATCGCGATCTGGATGACGCCGAGCGCGGCACGGCGCAGCGCAAAGGGGTCGCGCGATCCGGTCGGCTTCTCGTCGATGGCGAAGAAGGAACGGAGCGTATCCAGCTTGTCCGCCAGCGAAACCGCCACCGTCACCGGCGCGGTCGGCACCTCGTCGCCCTGCCCGACCGGCTTGTAATGGTCGCGAATGGCATCGGCCACGGAATCCGGCAGGCCCTCGGCACGCGCATAATAGCCGCCCATAAGCCCTTGAAGCTCCGGAAATTCCCCGACCATCTCGGTCACGAGATCGGCCTTGGCGAGGCGCGCGGCCTGCTCGGCCTCGTCCGCGCTCGCGCCCGTGACGATACCCTCTTCCATCAGCCAGCGCGCCAGCTTCGCCACGCGTTCCACCTTGTCGGCAACGGTGCCCAGCTTCTCGTGGAAGGTGATCCGTTCCAGCTTCCCGGCATGCTCGGCCAGCGGCGTCTTCTTGTCCTGCTCCCAGAAGAAGCGCGCGTCGGAGAGACGCGCGGCCAGCACCTTGCCATTGCCCGCGACGATCGCCCGGCCGCCATCCTTCGCCTCTATATTGGCGGTGCAGATGAAGGCCGGGGCCAGCTTGCCCCCGCCGTCGCGCAGCACGAAATATTTCTGGTTGATACGCAGGGTCAGCTGGATGACCTCCGGCGGCACTTCCAGGAAGGACGGGTCGAAATCGCCCAGCAGCGGCACCGGCCATTCGGTCAGGCCCGCATTCTCCACCACCAGCCCCTTGTCCTCGATCAGGCTGTATCCGCGCGCGGCCGCGAGGGCGGCCGCCTTCTCCGCGATGATCGCCTGCCGCTCCTCATGGGACACGATGACATGGCATGCGCGCAGCTTCCCGGCATAGTCGTGCGCGCCGCCTATGGTGATCTCGCCGGGATGATGGAAGCGATGGCCCACGGTCGCGAAACCGGAATGGATGCCCTCGACCGAAAAGGGGACCAGCTCCTCACCCAATATCGCAACAATGCCCTGCAAGGGCCTGATCCAGCGAAGACTTTCCGTCGTGACGCTGGCATCGCCCCAGCGCATGGACTTGGGCCAGGGAAAGGCGCGGACGACGGCGGGCACGGCTTCGGTCAGGACGTCGGCGGTGCGGCGGCCGGGCTTCTCCACCACCGCGAACCACACGCCGTCCCGCTCCTCCAGTTGGTCACGGGAAAGGCCGGTCTTGCGCAGGAACCCTTCCAGCGCCTGCGCCGGGGCCGATGTGCGCGGGCCCTTATATTCCTCGCTGACCGCCGCCGTCTCCAGCGGCAGGCCATGCGCGATGAAGGCGAGGCGGCGGGGGGTCGCGAAGCCTGTGATCTTTTCAGGCTTCAGACCGGCCTTCGCCAGTTCCTCCGTGAACAGGCGCGCGAGGTCGTCGGACGCCTTCAACTGCATGCGCGCGGGGATTTCCTCGCAGCGAAGCTCCAGCAGGAAATCGGTCATTCCGCCCACCCGTTGATGCGCATCCACGCCTCGCAGCTTCCCTTCGCAAGATCGCGCACCCGGCCGATATAGCTGGCCCGCTCCTGCACGGAGATCACGCCCCTCGCCTGCAACAGATTGAAGATATGGCTCGCCTCGATCGCCTGGTCATAGGCGGCCAGCGGCACGCCCGCGGCGATGCTGGCCTGGCATTCGGCTTCCGCATCCTTGAACCAGCGCAGCAGCTTGTCCGTATCCGCTATCTCGAAATTCCACTTCGACATCTGCCGTTCATTGGCGAGGAAGACGTCGCCATAGCTGACCGCGGGGCGATTGCCGGCCGGGTCGTTGAAACGCAGGTCGTATGCGCTGTCGACGCCCTGGATATACATGGCGAGGCGCTCCAGGCCGTAGGTCAGCTCGCCCGCGACCGGCTTGCAGTCGAAGCCGCCCATCTGCTGGAAATAGGTGAACTGCGTCACCTCCATCCCGTCGCACCACACTTCCCAGCCAAGGCCCCAGGCGCCCAGCGTCGGGCTTTCCCAGTCGTCCTCGACAAAGCGGATGTCATGGACCAGCGGGTCGATGCCGATCCGCTCCAGCGAGCCGAGATACAGCTCCTGAAGGTTGGACGGCGACGGCTTCATGATGACCTGATACTGGTAATAATGCTGGAGCCGGTTCGGGTTCTCGCCATAGCGGCCGTCGGTCGGTCGGCGGCTCGGCTGCACATAGGCGGCGTTCCAGGGATCGGGGCCGAGGCTGCGGAGCGTGGTCGCCGGATGGAACGTGCCCGCGCCCACGCGCATGTCATAGGGCTGAAGGATGACGCAGCCCTGAGCGCTCCAATAATCGTGGAGCGTCAGGATCAGGGACTGGAAGCTCAAGGGTTGCTTGTCTGGCACTCTGATACCCGGTTTAAGTCGGGGCCGCTTTGGCGCATGGGCTTGTCAGGGTCAAGCAAACCCGCGTGGGAAGGCGGCTTGCGTGCGGCAAATAAAGCGGCGAAAGGTGGGGCATGCCGATTTTGATGCGCCTCCTCGCCGCGATCGCCTCGATCCTGCTGCTCACCTCTCCCGGCTTCGCGCCCATCGGCGCGCGGTCGATCCATACGGGAATAGAGGCGAAGCCCGCGCTGTGGCTGGTGAAGGACAGGGACACGGCCATCTATCTGTTCGGCACCATCCATGTGCTGCGCCCGGACATCCACTGGTTCCACGGGCCGGTGAAGAAGGCGTTCGACAAGTCGGACACGCTGGTTCTGGAGGTGGTGACGGACGACAAGGCGGCGGTGGCGCAGGCGACCGCGCGGCTGGCGCTCGATCCGGGCGGCACGCCGCTGACGCAGAAGCTCGATCCCGCCATGCGCGCCAAATATCTGTCGCTGCTGGAAAGCAGCGGCCTGTCGCGCGAACAGCTCGAACCCTTCCATCCCTGGTTCGCCGCGGTGACCCTCTCCATGGCGCCCCTCGCCCGGCTCGGCTACAGCCCGGACGCGGGGGCCGAGGACGTATTGAAAAGCGCCGCCGAGAAAGCGCGCAAGGCCGTCATACCGCTGGAAACGGTGGAAGGTCAGCTCGGCTTCTTCGCCGCCCTGCCCGAAAAGACGCAGATCCTCTTCCTCGGATCGACCATCGACGAGATGGCGGAACTGGAGACGCAGATCAGCCGCATGGTGAGCGAATGGTCCGCGGGCCGGCCGGAGGCATTGGCCGAGGATATGAACGATTCGCTCAAGGAGATGCCGGAGGTTGCCGACGCCCTGCTTTACCGGCGCAACCGCAACTGGGCGGACTGGATCAAGCGGCGCATGGACCGGCCCGGCACGGTATTCGTCGCGGTCGGCGCGGGTCATCTGGCCGGTCCCGGCAGCGTGCTGGACGAACTCGGGAAGCGCGGCCTGACCGTGCGCCGGGTCGAATAAAGGCTCCGCCCGTCACAGAAATATATTCGTTTCGGTCAACTGGTGCTAACAGGCGCCCATGTCCACGACCTTCGTACTCGACACATCGACCAGCCGCGCCAATCCCACCCCCGCGCCGGTGAAGCGCCTGACCGTCCCCGCCATCCAGCGCCGGAAATTCGAGGGGAAGACGGAGGAGCCGCTCGTCATGCTGACCGCCTATACGGCGCGCATGGCGCAGATACTCGATCCGCATTGCGACATGCTGCTGGTGGGGGATTCGCTGGGCCAGGTGATATACGGCCTCCCTTCCACCCTGTCCGTCACCCTCGACATGATGATCGCGCACGGCGCGGCGGTGGTGCGCGGCAGCTATCACAGCGTCGTGATCGTCGACATGCCCTTCGGCACCTATGAAGCCTCGCCGCAACAGGCTTTCGCCGCCGCCAGCCGCGTCATGGCGGAAACGGGCTGCGCGGGCGTGAAGTTGGAGGGCGGGCAGGCCATGGCGGAGACCATCGCCTTCCTGACCCAGCGGGGCATCCCGGTCATGGGCCATGTCGGCCTGACGCCCCAGGCCGTGAACGCGCTCGGCGGCTATGCCGCGCGCGGCCGGAGCCAGGAAGAGCATGACAAGATCATCGCCGATGCGCAGGCCGTGGCGCAGGCGGGCGCGTTCGGCGTGGTGATAGAGGGCGTGATGGAGGATATCGCCATCGCGGCGACCCGTAGCATCGACATCCCCACCATCGGCATCGGCGCCTCCGCCGCCTGCGACGGGCAAGTCCTTGTTATCGATGACATGCTCGGCATGTTCGATCGCGTGCCGCGCTTCGTGAAGCGCTATGCGGACCTTGCCGCCACGATCGACGAGACGGCAGCCCGCTATGCCGCCGATGTCCGCACCCGCGCCTTTCCCACGGAGGAACAGGTGTACCGCCCCAAAAAATAATTCCCTTGGGGTGAAGGCGCCGCTAAGCATCGCCTTCGTTTTTTTCGCAATTGTTACTTCGCGACCGCGAGGAGATATCCCTTGGCCCTTACGCCGGCCCAGAACGAAGCCTTTATCCGGGAAGTGGACGATGCCGTCCGGCAGGACGATCTTGCCAGGTTCGGCAAGCGCTACGGCATCGCCATCGTGGTCCTGATCGTGCTGGGCCTCGCCGCCTTCGGCGGATGGCTGCTGTGGCAGAACCACAGGAACAGCGTCGCCGATGAGACGGGCGAGCGCTATGCCAAGATATTGGCGAGCGCGGCCTCGGCCAAGGCGGACGATGCGGCCATCGCCCAGCTGGCCGGTTCAGGCCCGGATGGCTATCGCGCCGGCGCCCTGCTCATCCAGGCGGGCGCGAAGAGCGACAGGAACGACGTGAAGGGCGCGATCGCGGACTATAAGGCGCTTGCCGCCGACGCCAGGCTGGCCCGGCCCTATCGCGACCTGGCCACGCTTCGCCAGACCGCCCTCGAATTCGACAGCCTCAAGCCCCAGGAAGTGATCGACCGGCTCAAGCCGCTGGCGGAAAAGGGCAATGCCTGGTTCGGCAGCGCGGGCGAGATGACCGCGATCGCGTATATGAAGCTCGGCAAGCGCGACCTGGCAGGCGCGCTGTTCGCGGAAATCGCGAAGACCGAGGGCGTGCCCCGCACGATCCAGACACGTGCGGTTCAGATGGCCAGCCTATTGGGAGTGGATGCGCAAATCGCTCCCCAGCCCGGCGACAATAAGGATGTGACGGCAGATGCCCAATAAGTCCGGTTTCCCTCGTTCGTCCTTCCGCTTCGCAGCCCTCGCCATAGCGGGCGCGAGCGTGCTTGCGCTCGGCGCGTGCGGCGGGGGCAACAAGCGTCCCAAGACCGGGACGCCGGTGCTGGGCAACCGCACCTCCATCCTCGGCACCAACCAGACGGTGAAGGTGGACGACACCATATCCGTCGTGCCTGTCACCCTTCCCGCCCCCACATCCAATCCCGACTGGGCGCAGCCGAGCGGCGATTCCTCCAAGGCGATCGGCAATGTCGCGCTGGGCGAGACGCTGAGCCAAGCCTGGGCGACGTCGATCACGGGCGGCGGCAAGCGCGCGCGCCTCGCCTCCCCACCGGTCATCAGCGGCGGCAAGCTCTACGTGATCGACACGGATGCGCGGGTGAACGCCTTTGACGCGGCCAGCGGGCGCAAGCTCTGGACCGCGACCGTGGGCGAAGGCGGCAAGAGCAGCAATGCCGAATTTGGCGGGGGCGTGTCCGTGGGCGGCGACCGCCTGTTCGTCACGACCGGCGTGGGCGACGTGGCCGCGCTCAACGCGGCGGACGGCAAGGAAATCTGGAAGAAGCGCCCGGGCGGGCCGCTGCGCGGTTCCGCGACCATCGCCAACGGCCATGCCTATGTGATGAGCCAGGACAACCAGATCTTCGCGCTCAACCAGGATGATGGCGCGATCGTCTGGCAGGAGAGCGGCACGGTCCAGTCGACCGCCATTTTCGGCGTCGGCGCGCCCGCCGCCGCCCAGGGCACGGTGATCGCGGGCTTCAGCTCCGGCGAACTGACCGCCTATCGCTACGAAAATGGCCGCGTGCTGTGGGGTGACGCGCTCAGCCGCACGAGCATCTCCACCACCGTCGCCGCGCTGACCGACATCGACGCGGACCCGGTGATCGATCGCGGCCGCGTCTTCGCCATCGGACAGGGCGGCCGCATGGCCTCCTATGAACTGGTCAGCGGCCAGCGCCTGTGGGAGATCAACATTGCGGGCGTCGCCACCCCGGCCGTCGCCGGGGACTGGGTGTTCGTCGTCACCGATAGCGCCCGCCTGCTCTGCGTCGAGCGCGCAAGCGGCAAGATTCGCTGGATCAGCCAGCTCAAGGCGTTCCATAACCAGAAGAAGAAGACGGGCATCGTGCGCTGGCACGGCCCCCTTCTGGCGGGCAGCCGCCTGATCCTCGTTTCCACGGACGGCGACCTGACGGAAGTCGATCCCGCCACCGGATCGATAAAGTCGGAGCGGGACGTCAAGGACAGCATGTCGCTCTCGCCTGTTGCCGCCGGGGGTATCCTCTATATCCTCACCGACGGTGGACGACTCGTCGCTTATCGTTGATTTTTCGCCGTCCCTGCACCGGGGCGGCCCGGACAGGAAAGTTTGATCGTCATGCCGGCCGCGCCCAGCACTGCGCCTCGCATCGCCATTGTCGGGCGGCCGAATGTCGGCAAATCGACATTGTTCAACCGGCTGGTCGGCAAGAAGCTGGCGCTGGTCGACGACCTGCCCGGCGTGACGCGGGACCGGCGGGAGGGCGAGGCGGATCTGCTCGGCCTCAAATTCCGGGTCGTCGACACGGCGGGGTTCGAGGAGGATGACGCCCAGACCCTGCCCGGCCGCATGCGCGCCCAGACGGAAGCCGCCGTGCGCGATGCGGACGCCGCCCTTTTCATGATCGATGCCCGCGCGGGCCTGACCCCGCTGGACGAGCATATCGCCCGCTGGCTCCGCGAGGGGGATACGCCCGTCGTGCTCGTCGCCAACAAGGCGGAAGGCCGCGCGGCCGAACCCGGCATCCTTGAAGCCTTTGCCCTGGGCTTCGGCGAGCCGGTGGCCCTGTCCGCCGAGCATGGCCAGGGCATGGCCGACCTTTTCCAGGCGATCCGAGAATATGTGGAGCGCGAGGAGGAAGAGGAAGAAACCGCGGAGGGGCGGAATGACGACGGCCCCCTGAAGCTCGCCATTGTGGGCCGTCCCAATGCGGGCAAGTCCACGCTCGTCAACCGCATCCTTGGCGAGGACCGGCTCATCACCGGGCCGGAAGCCGGCATCACGCGCGATTCCATCTCGGTCGACTGGCGCTGGCCCGCCCCCGACGGGTCCATCCGCGACGTGCGCCTCATCGACACGGCCGGCATGCGAAAGCGCGCCAAGGTGCAGGACAAGCTGGAAAAGCTGTCCGTCGCCGACGCCCTCCACGCCGTCGATTTCGCGGAGGTCGTGGTGCTGCTCCTCGACGCGACCCTCGGCCTCGAAGCGCAGGACCTAAAAATCGCGGACAAGATCTTGTCCGAAGGGCGCGCGCTCATCATCGCGCTCAACAAATGGGACGTGGCCGAAAATGGCTCGTCCCTCTATCAGGGCGTGCGCAAGGCGCTGGACGAAGGGTTGGCGCAGGTGCGCGGCGTGCCCCTGCTCACCGTATCCGGCGCGACCGGCAAGGGCATAGACGATCTGATCGGGGCGGCCTTCACGACCCGCACGGCATGGTCGCAGCGCGTGCCGACGGCCCTGCTCAACCGCTGGTTCGACGATGCGCTGGAAGCCAATCCTCCCCCGGCGCCGGGCGGCAAGCGCATCAAGCTGCGCTACATCACCCAGGCCCGCACACGGCCACCCACCTTCGCCGTGTTCGGCAACAGGCTCGACGAACTTCCGGAAAGCTATCGCCGCTATCTCGTCAACGGGATCAGGCGGGAACTCGGCTTCGGCGCGGTCCCCGTGCGCCTGCACCTGCGCGGCGGCCGCAACCCCTATGACAAGAAACGCTGAGGACGGACCGCTCCCCGCGCCTGTCGTCGTCGATGCGCGGGGGATGCGGTGCCCCTGGCCAGTGCTGCGCGCCGCCCGGGCCATGCGAGCGAATGACCATGTGCTTCTGCTTGCCGACGATCCCATCGCGCTGAAGGAGGTGCCTGACATGGCCAGCGCTCGCGGATGGCGGTGCGGCGTCCTGCGGGAGGACAGTTGCACGAAATTCATTCTCAAAAAATGACCCGGAAAACGCGCCGTTAAATCGATCTTTACTTGCACGGACCAAAGGTCGCTCCCGTCATTCACTTGATTGGGAGGGAGGATCGACATGCCCTATCACCATCTTCCGCTCATCAGCGAAACCGGACTGGCATCGGCGCGGCGTGAATTGGGGACGGCCCTCCCCCGCATCCTCGGCTATTATCGTCAGGACGGCGCCGCCTCCATCTCCGCCATCGAAAGCGCGATGCAGACGCGCAACCCCACGGCCATGGTGCTGCCCGCCCATAGCCTCAAGGGTGAATCGCGCCAGCTCGGCGTCGAGCGTCTGGCCGAACTTGCCCAGCATCTGGAGATGACGGCGCGCCAGTGCATCGAGGATCGGATATCGCTGCCCGATGAACTGGCGACGGACGTGCGGGCGCTGCGCGGGCTGTTCCATGAAACCGTCGCGCATCTCGAACGCGCGGTCGGCCATGACGCCGCCGTCGCCACACGTCCGCGTGCCTCCGGCGCGTCCCAGCGCCCCGTCTTCGGCCGCCGCGCCTCCTGATCGCCAAAGCGCTTTTCCGTCCGGCCAGCCGGGGCTAAACCTTTCTGCATGCAACCCGTAAGCGACCGGATCATGGGAGCGGTGCTCGCCGGGGGCCTGTCCACCCGTTTCGGCAGCGACAAGGCGCTTGCCCTGCTCGATGGACAAAGCCTGATCGAGCGGGCCTTGGAAACGCTCTCGCGTCATTGCCGGACAGTGGCGGTCATCGGCCGGATCGACGGCATCCCGGATTGGCCCGCTCCGCATATGGGCCCGCTCGGCGGCCTGGCGGGCGCCCTGCGTCATGCAGGGGATTCGGGACATGAAGCGGTTCTGAGTTGCGGGGTGGACAGCGTGGGCCTGCCCGGCGACCTGCCGGAGCGGCTTGTTCCCGCTCCGGCCTGCCTTGCCGCCCAGCCCGTTGTCGGCCTCTGGCCCGTCTCCGCCCTGCCTGTGCTGGAATCGATCCTGACCGGCCCTGGCCGGCACTCCGTGATGCGGTTCGCGGGGGCGATTGGGGCACGCCTTGTGAACCTCCCCGTTCCGCCTGCCAATGTGAACCGTCCCGAGGATCTGGAACGCCTGCGCGGCGACCTGCACCGCCCGCGAAAGGATTAAGCGGCAAGGCGGCAGCTTTTCGCTTGGCCAGCGCCGACAAAGCTGGTAGCGCCCCCGTCGATGCACCCATAGCTCAGCTGGATAGAGCGTTGCCCTCCGAAGGCAAAGGCCAGAGGTTCGAATCCTCTTGGGTGCGCCAGCTTTACGGCCGCTTGATCGAAAAGGCCCGTTCCCTCGCCGGACAGCGCCAGACAGCCGCTCTCATGCGGCGACATGCCGCGCCACCCTGCCTTTAACCTTGTTGACCTGTCCGTGCGAAGCAATAAACGGGCTTGGCGGTGAACAAGCCGCTATGGCTGGAGTATTTCGTTCATGATCGATGGCAAGCGCGTGGCCGTGGTGTTGCCTGCCTATAATGCGGCGCTCACCCTGATGCGGACCTATCGCGAAATCCCCATGGATATCGTCGATGACGTCATATTGACCGACGATGCGAGCAAGGACGACACCACCGCCGTTGCGCGGTCGCTCGGCATCCATACGATCCTGCATCCCCGCAATCGCGGATATGGCGGCAATCAGAAGACCTGCTACCAGGCTGCGCTGGAACGCGGGGCGGACATCGTTGTGATGCTTCATCCGGATTATCAATATTCGCCCAGGCTGGTGGCCGCGATGGCCAGCATGATCGCCTCCGGCCATTATGACGTGGTGCTGGCCTCCCGCATCCTCGGCCGTGGCGCGCGGGCGGGCGGAATGCCGCTTTACAAATATGTCGCCAACCGCGCCCTGACCTTTGTCGAGAACCTGCTGCTCGGTCAGAAATTCTCGGAATATCATACCGGCTATCGCGCATGGAGCCGCAAGGTGCTGGAAACCCTGCCGCTGGAAGCCTGTTCGGACGATTTCGTCTTCGATAACCAGATGCTCGCGCAGACCACATGGTTCGGGTTCAGCACGGGCGAGATTTCCTGCCCGACCCGCTATTTCGAGGAAGCCTCCAGCATCAACTTCCGCCGCAGCTGCATATATGGCCTCGGCGTGCTCAAGACGGCCTTCACCTATCGTCTGGCTCGCCTGGGCATAGGCCGGCCGGCCATCTTCCATGATCTGGATGCAAGGCTGGCCACATCCGGACCGCAGCCCCAGCGTTCGACCGCCAATTGATCGGGCTGGCCGTCCAGCCGCGTCCGGACTGACTTGCCATGGCGCCACAATCCGACACCCGCCTGACCGCTCGCACGATGCGGGCGGGAGAGAATATCCGCGCATGGATATGGCGCTTCTTCGACATGGAGGAAGGCCGCCGCGTGGCGCCCCCGTTCAGCGCCCGAAGCCGCCCATATCTGCTGGCCCTGTTCGCGCTGGTGCTTCTGCTGCGCGTTCCCGGCGTGTGGA
The DNA here is from genome assembly GCA_047602685.1 of Sphingobium sp. GTDB lineage: Bacteria > Pseudomonadota > Alphaproteobacteria > Sphingomonadales > Sphingomonadaceae > Sphingobium. Next base: position 7,233 of record JASGGS010000046.1, on the reverse strand, counting down.
TTCATGGCCGTTTCCTGGGCGAGGAAGGCACGAATTTCTTTGCCTATGCGTGGCACCTGCCTGCCGGAGAGGCGCTCTGGCATCCGCTGGGCGGCTATCTCAACATCATTGCCAGCGGTTCGACCCTGCTGGCCGCCCGACTGGTGCGCTCCGGCTGGCTGGCCCTCGAATGGGCACCCTATCTGACCATCGGGGCGGCGTTCTTCTTCCAGCTATGCCCGGCCCTGCTGCTGCTCACCGCCCGCGCGCGCTGGCTGACGAACCGGTGGGCGGTGCTGTTCGCTCTGCTGGCCCTGGCCGCGACGCCGGAAACGGAGGAGGTGTGGCTTCACTCCCTCCATGTCCAATTCCATCTCGCCCTGTGCGTCCTCATCATGATCGTCACGGACCGTCCGGACAGCGCGGCCATGAGAGGAATGCGCATCGCCCTCGCCTTTCTCGCCCCGCTATGCGGCCCCGTGGCCATAGCCCTGCTGCCCATCATGACCGTGCGGGCATGGATCGAGGCGAAGCGCTGGCGCTGGATCGAAACCGCATCGCTCGCGATCGGGGCCGCGATCCAGTTGTCGCTTTTCTACACCCCATCTTCCGTTCGCCTCCAATCGACCGGTCCCCTGGAGACGGCCGCCGTCCTGTTCACACGCCATGTCGCCATGCCCGTTGCGGGGCCGGACAACAGCCGCGCGGTCGGTGCCGCCGTCCATCAGGCCATCATGGCAGGCACGTTCCCCTGGTGGGCGGCACTGGCGGGGACAGCCTGCATCGGCGCCGTGATCCTGCTCGCCTTGCTGCGCCGCAGCCTCGATGCGCTGCTGCTGCTCAGCGCAGGGCTGGTGGTTGCCGTGCTGGCCTATCATGGCGGCCTGCTGACCGGCGTTGCCCTGTTCAATGTCGGCATGGGGCAACGCTATAATTTCGTGCCGCAAGTGGCCTTCTACTTTGCCATGATCGCCTTTGTGCAAGGCAGTACCGGCCTCTGGCGCCGGGCGCTGGCCGCGATCGGATGCGCCATGGCCGTGATCGGAGCGATCTGCTTCTTCAGCCCGGTCCCGTCCATGTCGAAAGGGCCGAACTGGCGGCAGGAAGTCGCCGCCTGGCGCAATGATCCCGAACACCGGCTGAAGCTGTGGCCGGAGGGCTGGACCATGGATTTGTCGCCCGGCGGCAGGCCCTGTTCCGTCCGCCCCTCGCCCGATTATTGCGATGCCGCCTGGGAAGCGCGGCAGCGCGACGAACTGGCGGCGATGCGCCGGCTCAAATTCTGAACCGGACGGGCCGGATCAGGCCGGCACCGCATCGCCTTCGGTCCGGCCCGCCGCCCATTGCGGAAAAGGACGCAGGCCCAGGATCAGCCAGGAACTGAACAGGCTCCCCACGATGCCGCCAATGAGCAGCGGGGTGTAATTGCCGTAGCTGTCATAGATGAGGCCGCCCAGCACAGGGCCCAATCCCGTCCCGAGTGCGATGAAGCTCGCCATCACGCTGAAAATCTTGCCGAAATTGCGAAGGCCGGCATAGCGGCTGGTCAGATAGCCGCATATTTGCAGCTTTGCGCCCGACGAATAACCGTTCACGATCATGGCCGCGACGATCAGCAGCGGCGTGCGGAAGGGATCGAGAAGCAGGATGAACGCCACGGCCGTCAGGGCGAGGGTCAGGCCGCCGACCCAATTGGGATGGAGGCGATCGATGAACCAGCCCGTCGCGATCTTGCCGACAATGCCCGCCACGCCGCTGAGGCTGGCGAGCAGCGCCGCATTCTCCCGCGACACGCCCGATTCCACCAGCAGCGGGAATTGATGGACCTGAAGGGCGATGGTCAGCATCATCATGACAAAGGTCGAGATGCCGATGCGCCAAAGAGGCCCGCTGCGGATCGCCTCGGCCACGCTGAGGCCGGGCAATTGCGCCAGCCTCTCCGCCTCCTCCGCCGTCGCATGGGCCTGCGCCTGTCGATTGCGGTCATGCGCGTCGAACAGGAAGAAGAAGCAGAGCGCGAATGCCACCCCGCCCCAACCGAGGCCCAGCCAGATATAGGCGTTGCGCCAGCCGAAGCCCTCGATCAGGAAATTCGTCACGGGCGGCGCCACCGCCATGGCCAGCGCCGTCCCTGCGAGCGTGAGGCCGAGCGCCATGCCGCGCGCGGCGGTGAAGACGCCCGCGACGGCGGCAGTCCATACCGTCGACTTCACCAGCGAGCTTATGACCGCATAGGTCAGCCATAGCGCGACCCATTGGGTGATCGATCCACTGAGCAGGCTGAACGATGCGATGATGCCGCCGGTCAGCAATATGCCCGGCAGGGCCAGCCTGCGCGTGCCCCACCAGTCGATCAAGATGCCGAAAAAGGGCGAAAGGATCGCGGAGAGCACCGCTGCAATGGAAATGCCGGAAGCAGCCTGCGCCCGGCTCCAGCCGAATTCGTCGCCCAGCGGCTGGAGAAACAGCCCTGTGGAGGCTGTCATCACCGTATGAAAGGAAATCCCGATGCAGCTTGCCAGCACCAGGGTCCAGCTTTGCCGCCACTCCTGCATCGCCGCGGACGATTGCGATCCCATATGCATCCTCTCCCAAGGCGGCGAGCCGATTCGGGGAGGCAGTACGGACTAATATCCCGCCTGCCGTCTCTCCCACGGACGCCAATGGGACAAGTCTGCCCGATTGCCGCCGGCTGGCAAGCGCTTTTCCCACTATGCGCCATAGGTCAGGCCGGTGTGCCGGATTGAGCCGGAGGACCGGCGGTCAGTCCGTGAAGACGACCGTCTTCGATCCGTTGAGGAGAACGCGGTCCTCGATATGGTAGCGCACCGCGCGCGCCAGGACCCGGCGTTCTATGTCGCGGCCCTTGCGGACCAGATCCTCCGGCGTGTCGGCATGGGTGATATGCTCGACATCCTGCGCGATGATCGGCCCTTCATCCAGGTCGGGCGTCACATAATGAGCCGTCGCGCCGATCATCTTCACGCCGCGCGCATGCGCCTGATGATAGGGCTTGGCCCCCTTGAAGCCCGGCAGGAAGCTGTGATGGATGTTGATGCAGCGGCCGGCCAGCCATTCCGACATCTCGTCGGACAATATCTGCATGTAGCGGGCCAGCACGACCAGTTCCGCGCCGGTATCCGCCGCAATGGCGCGGATGCGCGCTTCCTGGACCGCCTTGGTCTCCGGCGTGATCGGCAGATGGTGAAAGGCTATGCTCCCCAGATCGAGGCCGCCCAATGCCTCGCGCGCATGGTTGGAGACGACACCGACCACATCCATGTTCAACTCGCCTATGCGCGCGCGGTAGAGCAGGTCGATCAGGCAATGGTCGAACTTCGAAACGAGGATCAGCACACGGCGCCTGGACCGTTGCGGGCGAAAGGACCAGGCCATGCCAAAGCGCTCCGCGACCGGCGCGAAGCCTTCCTCAAAGGCGCTGTCGGGGAGGCTTGGCTGCTGGAACACCACGCGCATGAAGAAACGCCCCGTGGCGGCATCGTCGAACTGCTGCGCGTCGACGATATTGCCGCCGCGCTCGTAAAGATGCGCGGCCACGGCCATGACAAGCCCGGGCTGGTCGTCACAGGCCAGCGTCAGCACGTAATTTTCGCTCATGCCCCCCGGCCTGCGTCCAATATCGGCTTTATTCGGCGCGCGCGACGCCGCGCTCGGTCATGAGCTGCTGAAGCTCGCCGGCCTCGTACATCTCCATCATGATGTCGCTCCCGCCCAGAAACTCGCCCTTCACATAGAGCTGCGGAATGGTCGGCCAATCCGAATAGGCCTTGATGCCCTGCCGGATTTCCTGATCCTGCAGCACGTCCACGCTGTCATAGGCAACGCCTACATGGTCCAATATCGCCACGGCGCGGCTCGAAAAACCGCATTGCGGGAACAGCGGCGTGCCCTTCATGAACAGCACGACATCGGAGGATTTCACGATATCGTCGATGCGGGCCTGAACGGGATCGGTCATTGTCAATTCCTGCGCGAAAAGAGGAAAGCCTTCATTGCTCCCTCAATTGGGAATGGCGGTGGTCAGTTGCAAGGCGTGGAGCACGCCGCCCATGCGACCGCCCAGCGCGTCATAGACCGCGCGCTGCTGTGCGACGCGGGTCTTGCCCCGGAAACTTTCCGACACGACCCGCGCGGCATAATGATCGCCATCGCCGGCCAGATCGGTGATCTCCACTATGGCATCGGGGATACCGGCCTTGATCAGGGCTTCGATTTCTTCGGCGGCCATCGGCATGGAGGCAGCTCCGGCTCAGCTTTCCTGAATGATCTGGCGGCGGGCCTCGGCGGTCTTTTCCGACAGCGCCTGCCGCACGGCCGCCTCGTCCAGATCCGATCCGGCGGACACGAGGTCGCCCAGGACCTTGCGGATGACATCCTCGTCGCCCGCTTCCTCGAAATCGGCCTGCACGACCGCCTTCTTGTAGGCGTCGGCCTCTTCGGGGGTCAGCTTCATGATCTTCGCGGCCCATTCGCCGAGCAGGCGGTTGCGGCGCGCGGTCACGCGGAACTGAATTTCCTGGTCATGCGCGAATTTGGCCTCGAACGCGCGTTCACGATCATCAAAACTGGTCATTGCACATCCCCATCAGGAATCCCGCTCACCGGCCTCTCGCGAATCCGATGCTGTCCCTGTTGCGTTAAGGCAGCGCCGGACAAGCGGCAAGCATAGTGGCTATATGAAAAATGCTCAGGCAGCCGAAGGGACCAGCCAGGGGCGGCGATCCGCATCCAGCTTCTCAAAGGCGCCGATCTTGCCGCTCTCCCCCATGGTGAGGCCGATCTCGTCAAGGCCATTGGTCAGGCAATGCTTCCGGAACGGGTCGATCTCGAACGCGAACCGGTCCTGGAAAGGCGTCGTCACGGTCTGGGTATCAAGGTCGATATGGATGGGGTCGGTCGTCGCGACCTCCATCAGCCGGTCGATCGCTTCCTGCGGCAGGATCACGGTCAATATGCCGTTCTTGAACGCATTGCCGGAAAATATGTCGGAAAAGCTCGGCGCGATCACCGCCTTCACGCCCATGTCCAGCAATGCCCAGGCGGCATGCTCGCGGCTCGACCCGCAGCCGAAATTGTCGCCCGCGATGACGATGGGCGAACCGGCATAGGTCGGATCGTCGAACACATTGCCCGGCTCCTTGCGCAATGCGCCAAAGGCGCCCTTGCCAAGGCCGGAACGGGAAATGGTCTTCAGCCATTCGGCCGCGATGATCATGTCCGTATCGACATTTTTGAGGCCCAGGGGATAGGCCCGCCCGTCAATCTGGTGAACCGCTTCCATCAGCTGCGGACCTCCGGACGGGATTTTTCCTGCACGTCGGCCGCGCGGCCGAGACCGACCGCCATGGCCGCGCTGGCCAGCGCGCCGAGCGCCAGCACCCAGAAAATCCGCTTCATGCGACCCCTTCCCTTTCGTTCGCCATCAAGTCACGTACATCGGCCAGACGACCCTCGACCGCCGCCGCCGCCGCCATCAGCGGCGAGACGAGATGCGTGCGCGCGCCCGGCCCCTGCCGCCCCATGAAGTTGCGATTGCTGGTCGATGCGCAATGCTCGCCCGCCGGCACCTTGTCCGGGTTCATGGCAAGACAGGCGGAACAGCCCGGCTCGCGCCATTCGAAGCCCGCCTCGATGAAGATGCGGTCGAGGCCTTCCTCCTCCGCCTGGCGCTTGACCAGGCCGGAGCCGGGCACGACCAGCGCCTGCTTGATGCCGTCCGCGACATGGCGGCCCTTCACCACGGAAGCGGCCGCGCGCAGGTCCTCGATGCGGCTATTGGTGCAGCTGCCGATGAAAATATGCTGGATGGCGACATCCTGAAGGCGCTGCCCGGCATGAAGGCCCATATATTCCAGTGACTTGGCTGCGGCGATTCGCTTTGACGCGTCCTCGAAGCTCTCCGGATCGGGAACGACGCCGGTGATCGCGACCACATCCTCCGGACTGGTGCCCCAGGTGACCGTCGGCGCGATGTCGGAGGCCGACAGGCGCACCGTCTTGTCGAAGCGGGCGCCGTTATCCGTGACCAGCGTGCGCCAATAGGCGACCGCCCTCTCCCAATCCTCGCCCTTGGGCGACATGGGGCGTCCCTTCAGATAGGCGAAGGTCTTCTCGTCGGGCGCGAACAGGCCGGACCGGGCGCCGCCCTCGATCGCCATATTGGCGACCGTCAGGCGTCCCTCGATGCTCATGTCGCGAAAGGTGTCGCCCCGATATTCATGGACATAGCCGGTGCCGCCTGCGGCGCCTGTCTTGCCGATGATCGCCAGCACCACGTCCTTCGGGCTGACGCCGAAGCCGAGCTTGCCCTCGACCACGACCTCCATCGCCTTGGACTGCTTGAGCAGCAGGGTCTGCGTGGCAAGCACATGCTCCACTTCGGACGTGCCGATGCCAAAGGCCAGCGCGCCCAGAGCGCCGTGGGAGGCGGTATGGCTGTCACCGCAGACGACCGTCGTGCCCGGCAGGGTAAAGCCCTGTTCCGGCCCCACGACATGGACGATCCCCTGTTCCGCGTCGGTCGCCCCGAAATATTTGATGCCGAAGGCAGGCGCGTTCTTCTCCAGGGCCGCAAGCTGCTGCGCGCTTTCCGGGTCCGCGATGGGGATGCGGTGCCCCGTCGCGTCGAGGCGGGCGGTGGTGGGGAGGTTATGGTCGGGAACGGCCAGCGTCAGGTCCGGACGGCGCACCTGCCGGTTGGCGATGCGAAGCCCTTCAAAGGCCTGCGGGCTCGTCACTTCGTGGACGAGATGGCGGTCGATATAGATGAGGCAGGTGCCATCGTCGCGCCGTTCGACGACATGCGCGTTCCAGATCTTTTCGTATAACGTGCTAGGATTTGTCATATTTTGCCTCCCTAGCCTCTCACCGGCCCGCGAGAAAGCCTCTTTGTCACCCTATCTGGGATGGCGCGGCGGAAAAACAAAGGCGCCCGTCCCGGAGGAGGGCGCCCTTGCTTTCGCCATCCTCATCACGGGACAGGCAAGGCGTTCAGGCGATATATGCCGCCCTTGTTTTGGCGGCGACCTCTTCTTGGGAGACGCCTGGGGCGAGTTCGAGGAGTTTGAAGGGGCTGTGATGGTCGGGGCGCTGGAAGACGGCGAGGTCGGTGACGATCATGTCGACCACATTCTTGCCGGTCAGCGGCAGGGTGCATTCCGGGATGAACTTCGCCTCGCCAGTCTTGGACGTATGCTCCATCACCACGATGATCTTCCTGACGCCCGCCACCAG
>JASGGS010000045.1:0-23693 GCA_047602685.1 Sphingobium sp. | reverse complement strand
GCATGGCGGACCGCGTTCTGCTGCTCGACGGCGGACGCATCCAAGGACGAGGAGATACGCGAGGCCCTGTCCGGCCGGGGCGGCGGGCGCACGACCATCCTGATCGCGCATCGCCCGTCCAGCCTGCGCATGGCGGACCGCGTTCTGCTGCTCGACGGCGGACGCATCGCGGCGGAGGGGCGCCATGACGAGCTGCTGCGCACCAGCGGCGCCTATCGCCGGGTGCTGGCCGCGACCGGCGGCGGGGACAGGCTGGAGGCGGCCGAATGAGCGGGCCGCGCCGTCCCGCGCCCCTGCGGCAGGCGGCGGGCATGCTGGCGGCCGACTGGCCGCTGATATTGGGCGCGGCGCTGCTCCTGCTGCTGGCGACGGCCGGCAATCTGAGCGGGCCGTGGCTGCTGCGCCTCGCCATAGATGACGGGCTGTCGGCATCGCCGCCGCAGCCGGAGCTGGTGCGCCAGTGCGCCGTCGCCTTCCTGGCGCTGGCGGTGACGGCCATGCTGGCGTCGCGCGGCCAGATCCGGCTGGTCAGCCTGGCGGGCGAACGTTTCCTGCGGCGCCTGCGGGAGAGGAGCTTCGCGCATATATTGGCGCAGTCCACGCGCTTCCACGACCGCACGCCCGCCGGACGGCTGGTCGCGCGGGTGACGTCCGACATGGACAGCCTCCAGGACCTGCTCCAGTTCGGCTTCGCGCAATTCGTGCAGGCGGTGCTGACCCTGGTGCTGCTGATCGCGGTGCTGGCCGGATTGTCGTGGCAACTGGCGCTCGTCGCCCTGCTGCCCATGCCGCTGCTCGCGCTCGCCACGCGCCGTTTCCAGGCACGGTCGCGGGCGGCCTATATGGTCGTGCGGGAGCGCGTGGGGGAGACGCTTTCGGCGCTGATCGAAAGCCTGTCGGGCGTGAAGGTGGTGCAGGCCTTCGCCCAGGAGCGGCAGAGGATCGCGCATTTCACCGGGCGCAACGACGCGCTGCTGGAAGCGAACCTGATGTCCGTGCGGACGCAGGCGCGATATCTGCCCAAGGTCGAAGGCACGACATTGGCCAGCATCGCGCTGGCGGTCGCGGGCGGGGGCCTGCTGGTGTCGCGCGGGATCACGACGGTCGGCACGGTCGCCGCCTTCGCCCTTTATCTCACCCTGGCGTTCGAGCCGATCCAGCAGTTGAGCTTCCTGTTCAACCAGATCCAGTCCGCGCATGCGGCCCTGTCCAAGATATTCGGGCTGCTCGACGAGCCGCTGGACCGGCCGGACGGCCATCGCGACCTGCCCCGGCGGGCGGCGATGCGGCTGGAGGGGGTCGGTTTTTCCTATGCGCCCGGCGCGCCGCCGGTGCTGGACGGGATCGACCTGGCATTGGAGCATGGCGAGCGGCTGGCGCTGGTGGGGCCGACGGGCGCGGGCAAGTCGACATTGGCCAAGCTGATCGCCGCGCTGCTCGAACCGACGGCCGGGACCGTCAGCTATGGCGGCGTGGACCTGCGCGAGGCGAAATGGACGGGGCTGCGCCGCCGCATCGTCATGCTGTCGCAGGAGGGGCATTTGTTCCACGGCACGGTCGCGGAGAATCTGCGTGCGGCGCGCCCCGATGCGAGCGACCGCGACCTGGAGGAGGCGTTGCGCCGGATCGATGCCTGGGACCGTTTCGCGGGACGGCCCGGCGGCCTCGCGGCATCGGTGGGCGAGCGCGGTGCGCTGCTGTCCTCGGGCGAAAGGCAGCTTGTCGGGCTGGCGCGGATCGCCCTGCTCGACGGGGACGTGCTGGTGCTGGACGAGCCGACGGCGACGCTGGACCCGGCGACGGAGGTGGCGGTCAACCATGCGCTGGGCAGGCTGATGGAGGGGCGGACGGTGGTGCTGGTCGCGCACCGCCTCTCGACCATGGCGATGATCGACCGGATCGCGCTGATCGACGGCGGGAGGATAGCTGAGCTGGGCACCCATGACGCGTTGCTCGCCGCCGACGGGGCCTATGCGCGCCTCTATCGCGACTGGCAGCATGGCGCCGGGGATGCGCGCGCCTGACGGAGGGTGAGGCTGAGGCGGCCTGTGATACACTCTTCTGGAGCAGGCTTTGTTTCGATTGAAACAAGTCTCGCTCTGAAGTTCCCCTTTTTCCGCGATTTTAGGTCCGCCCTTTGGCGCCGCCTTCCTGACGGGACTGACCGAGCGGGCGTTGCAGGACTGGCTCGGCATGGTGCGGCCCGCGCCGTCGCGGAAGGATGTGGACCTGCTGGGGCAGGCCATCGGCTTTGCGCGGCGCCACGGCTTCACCCTGGTCGAGCGGATAGACGGGCAGAGTGGGGGCGGGGGCCGCCGCCGCGCGGCGGAGCGTTCGCTGTTCCACGATGCGGGCGGCGCACCCGTCCGCGTCGTGCCGAACCTGTGCTATGACGGGGCGCGTTGCAGGGTCGCCAGCGTGCAGGCGCCCGTCATGGACCGGTCGGGCCAGGTGGCGTTCGTCTTGGGGGGCGTGGGTTTTTCCTGCTCCCTGTCCGCCTATGACATGGTAGAGATAGGCGAGGCGTTGACCAGCGCGGCGGGCAGCCTGTCCGCGCGCCTTGCCCGGTCCGGGGCGGCGGGAGGCATGCCGCTGTTCCATTGAACGGGTGGGCGATCAGGCCCGGAATCTTCTCGCTCCGGGAGGGACGGATATCATTCCCCGGCGGTCAGTGCTCTCATGATGAGGTACGTGGCGATGCGCGCGGTGCTGGCCTCGTCCAGCTTCGGCCCGGTCAGCGCGCGATGGCCGATGCCGAAGAGGCAGGCGAGGAGCAGCTCGGCTGCGCCTTCCAGCCGCTCCCCCTCCAGCGCGGGATTGGCGAGCCTGGCCAGTTCGCCGAAAATGGCGCGATATTGCGTGCAGAATTCGGAGATGCCGCCCGCGACGGCCGGATTGCGGTGCGCCTCCGCCAATATCTCGTGCGTCAGCGCCTCGTCCTTGTCCGAAAGGCGGCGCAGCACGATGCGTTCTATGGCGGTCTCTATGCTGTCTTCGCCAGACCGGACCAGGCGGGCCTCCCGTTCGAGACCGTCCAGCATTTCGCGCGAATCCGCCAGGATGATGGCCTGGATGATCTCCGCCTTGCTGGCATAGGAGCGGTAGATGGCGCCGACGCTGACATTCGCTTCCCTGGCAAGGTCGGCCATGGCGGTCTGATGGAAGCCGCGATCAGCGAATAATTGCCGCGCCGCAGCGACAATGCGCTGCTGCGCGGCGCTTTCATGCTGCACTGCTGTCCTCTTGCCCAAAACTCTCTCCCAATCCCCTTGACCTTTGCATCGCACAGCGCGTAGAGGGGTGCAAGCGGAATGAACGTTCATTCCGGATTCTTCAACCGCTCTCGGTGATCAGACATGAAGCTCGACAAACGCTCGCTCCTCCTCGGTGCGCTGGCCTTGCTTGGCGGTTGCGGCGCGCGGCAGGCGCCTCCGCCCGCGCCGCCCCAGGTGGGCGTCGTGACGCTGAAGGAGGAGGCGGTGACCCTGACCAGCGAGCTGCCGGGGCGTGTGACGGCCGCGGAAACATCGGAAGTCCGGCCGCAGATCAGCGGCGTGATCCGCCGCCGCCTCTTTTCGGAGGGCAGCATGGTCCGTGCGGGGCAGGTGCTCTACGAGATCGAGGACGCGCCCTATCGCGCCGCCCTGGGCACGGCGACCGGCAATCTCGCCAAAGCCGAAGCGTCCATCGACGCGACGCGGCTTCAGGCGGAGCGCTATCGCAGCCTGATCGGCATCAATGCCGTCAGCAAGCAGGATCTCGACAATGCCGAATCGAGCGCGCGGGGTGCGCGGGCCGATGTCGCGGCGCAAAAATCATCGGTGGCCGCGGCGCGTGTGAACCTGGATTTCACGCGCATAAGGGCGCCCATCTCCGGCCGCATCGGCCGGTCGCTCTACACGCCGGGCGCATTGGTGCAGGCGGGGCAGGCCGACGCGCTTGCCACCATCCTGAGGACCGACAGCGTATATGTCGACGTGACCCAATCCGCCGCGCAGATACTGGACCTCAAGACCGCGCTGGCCGAGGGCGGCCTCAGCCGGGACGGGGAGGGGAGCGCGCGCGTCCAGCTCATCCTGCCCAACGGCAAGACCTATCCGGTCGAGGGCCGCCTGCAATTTTCCGAGGTGTCGGTCGATCCGCAGACGGGCAGCGTCACGCTGCGCGCGACATTTCCCAATAAGGATGGCTTCCTGCTGCCCGGCATGTATGTCCGTGCCAGGCTGGTGGAGGGCGTGCGCAGCAAGGCGATCCTCGCGCCTCAGCAGGGCATCGCCCGCGATCCGCGCGGCCGCGCCACCGCCCTTGTCGTCAACGCGCAGGACAAGGTGGAGCAGCGCCAGGTCATGACCGACCGGCCGATCGGCGACAAATGGGTCGTCACCGGCGGACTGAAACCGGGCGACCGCCTGATCGTCGAGGGGCTGATGGGCCTGCAACCGGGCGCGCGCGTGAAGCCGGGCGCGCCGCAGCAGGTGACCGTCGCGGCAAAGGGGCGCTGACGCCATGATCTCCCGCTATTTCATCGACAGGCCGATATTCGCCTGGGTCATCGCCGTCATCGTCATGCTGGCGGGCGTCATCGCGCTCCAGCGCCTGCCCATCGCTCAGTTCCCGTCCATCGCCGCCCCGGCGGTGACGATCAGCACGCTCTATCCCGGCGCCGATGCGCAGACGCTGGAGAACACCACGACGCAGGTGATCGAGCAGCAGATGAAGGGCATCGACAATCTGCGCTATTTCTCGTCGAACAGCGACGCGGCGGGCAACCTGACCATCACCCTGACCTTCGAGCAGGGCACGGACCCCGACATCGCGCAGGTGCAGGTGCAGAACAAGCTGGCGCAGGCCACGCCGCTGCTGCCGCAGGAAGTGCAGAAGGCGGGCGTGCGCGTGGCGAAGGCGACCACGGACTTTCTGATGGTCATCGCGCTCTATTCGGAAAATGGCGCCCACGACCAGATCGACCTCGGCGATTTCGTCGCCTCCAGCCTCCAGGACCCGGTGAGCCGCGTCAACGGCGTGGGCGACACGCAGCTATTGGGCGCGCCCTATGCCATGCGCATCTGGCTCGATCCCTATAAGATGGCGAATCTCAGCCTGACCGTCGCGGACGTGACGGCGGCGTTGCAGGCCCAGAATGCGCAGGTTTCCGCCGGGCAGATCGGCAGCCTTCCCGCGCCCAGGGGGCAGGCGCTGAACGCCACGGTCACGGCCCAGTCGCGCCTCAGAACGCCGGAGGAATTCCGCGCGATCATCCTGCGGTCCGGCACGGACGGCTCGGTCGTCCGGCTGTCCGACGTCGCCCGCGTGGAAATGGGCGCGGACAATTACAGCTTCCTCGCCCGCTTCAACGGCAAGGAGGCCGCGGGCCTCGGCATCAAGCTGGCGCCCGGCGCGAACGCGCTGGACACGGTGGATGCGGTGAAGGCGGAGGTCGCCAAGCTCTCCGGACAGTTCCCCGCCGACGTGAAGGTCGATTTCCCCATCGACAACTCGACCTTCGTCCGCCTGTCGGTGGAGCAGGTCGTCCACACGCTGTTCGAGGCGATCATCCTCGTCTTCGTGGTGATGTTCGTCTTCCTCCAGAACTGGCGGGCGACGCTGATTCCCACCATCGCGGTGCCGGTGGTGCTGCTGGGATCGTTCGCGATCCTGCTGGCGGCGGGCTTCACCATCAACACGCTGACGCTGTTCGGCATGGTGCTGGCCATCGGCCTGCTGGTCGATGACGCCATCGTGGTGGTGGAGAATGTGGAGCGCCTGATCCAGGACGAGGGGCTTAGCCCGAAGGAGGCGGCGCGCAAGTCGATGGACGAGATCAGCGGCGCGCTGATCGGCATCGGCCTGGTCCTGTCCGCCGTCTTCCTGCCCATGGCCTTTTTCGGAGGGTCGACGGGCGTCATCTTCCGGCAGTTCTCCATCACCATCGTCTCGTCCATGGTGTTGTCGGTGCTGGTCGCGCTGATCCTGACGCCTGCCCTGTGCGCCACCATCCTGAAACCTTCCAGGCACGATCATGGCGAGCGCGGCGGCTTTTTCGGCTGGTTCAACCGCAGCTTCGACCGGGGCGTGGAGCGTTATGAGGGCGGCCTGAAGCGGGTGGAGCGCAACTGGAAGCGGTCGCTTGCCGTCTATGCGCTGATCGTGGCGGGCATGGCCCTGCTGTTCACGCGCCTGCCCGGCGGCTTCCTGCCGGAAGAGGATCAGGGCGTCATGTTCACCCAGATCGCCATGCCGCCCGGCACGGCCATGGAGGAGACGGAGCGCGCGGTGGAGCAGGTCCGCGCATATTATCTCGACACCGAGAAAGCGAATGTGGAGTCGGTCTTCACGATCAGCGGCTTCGGTTTCGTGGGCCAGAGCCAGAATGTGGCCATCGCCTTCGTCAAGCTGCGCCCTTGGGAAGAACGCAAGGGCGCGGAAAGCAAGGTCGGGGCGGTGGCGCAGCGGGCGAACATGCATTTCAGCACGTTCCGTCCCGGCCAGGTCATCGCCTTCGCCCCGCCGGCCATTTCGGAACTGGGCAATGCCACCGGCTTCGACTTCCAGCTTAAGGACGAGGCCAATCTGGGGCATGACAAGCTGATCGCGGCGCGCAACCAGCTGCTCGGCATGGCGGCGCAGGACAAGCGGCTGGCGCAGGTCCGCCCCAACGGCATCGAGGACACGCCGCAACTGAAGCTGAACGTCGACCAGGCGGCGGCGGGCGCCATCGGCCTCAGCCAGTCTGACATCAACACCACGGTCAGCACGGCCTTTGGCGGCAGCTACATCAACGACTTCATCGACCGGGGCCGCGTGAAGCGCGTCTATGTGCAGGCCGATGCGGATTTCCGCACGACGCCGGAATCGCTGGGCAATTTCTTCGTGCGGGGAGCGTCGGGCACCATGGCACCCTTCTCCTCCTTCGCCACGACGGAGTGGAATTACGGCCCGGCCCGGCTGGAGCGCTATAATGGCGTGTCCTCCGCGCAGATCATGGGCGCGCCCGCGCCGGGCCTTGCCACCGGCACCGCCATGACCGCGATGGAGGAACTGGCGGCGAAGCTGCCGCGGGGCATAGGCTATGAATGGACCGGCATCTCCTATGAGGAGAAGATGTCCGGCGGTCAGGCGCCCATGCTCTATGCGCTGTCGCTGCTCATCGTGTTCCTGTGCCTTGCCGCCCTCTATGAAAGCTGGTCGGTGCCGATCGCGGTGCTGCTGGTCGTGCCGCTGGGCGTGATCGGCACGGTGATCGCGGCGAGCCTCGTCGGCCTCAACAACGACATCTACCTTCAGGTCGGCCTCATCACCACCATCGGCGTGTCGGCGAAGAACGCGATCCTGATCGTCGAATTCGCGGAGGAGAAGATGCGCGAGGGGCTGGGCGCGGCCGAGGCGGCGCTGGAGGCGGCGAAGCTGCGCCTGCGTCCGATCCTGATGACCAGCTTCGCCTTCATCTTCGGCGTGCTGCCGCTGGCCGTGTCGTCGGGCGCGGGCGCTGGCGGGCAGAATGCCATAGGATGGGCGGTGGTCGGCGGCATGCTGTCCGCGACGGTGCTGGCCATCTTCTTCGTCCCCCTCTTCTTCTTCGTCGTGAAGCGCCTGTTCCGGCAGGACGGCGCCGCCGCAAGCGGCATGCCGCACGGCGCCCGGCCGCAGGAGGCCTGATCTCATGACCGCTTTCGGAAAATCCCTCCTCCTGACGGCGACGCTGGCGCTCGGCGCGTGCAACATGGCGCCGCGCTATGCCCGGCCTGCCATGCCGGTCCCCGCCGGGACGCCCGCCGGGCCGGCTTATGCCGCGACCCCCGCCGCGCCGGGAGAGGCGGAAGCCTTTGCCGAGACGCACTGGACGGACTTCTTCACCGAACCGCGCCTGCGCGAGGTCATCCGCCTGTCGCTCGTCAATAATCGCGATCTGCGGCTGGCCCTCGCCAATGTCGAGCAGGCGCGCGCGCAATATCGGGTACAGCGCGCCGATATCCTGCCCACCGTGGCGGGAAGCGGCGGGGCGACCTATCAGAAGTCGCCGCTGGGCGCGGTCGGCGGCACGGGCGGCACGGCGGCGGTCGGCGGCGGCCGGTTCGACATCTACACCGCGCAGGTCGGCATCTCCGCCTGGGAGATCGACCTGTTCGGCCGCGTCCGCAACCTGACCACGGCCGCGCAGGAGCAGTTCTTCGCCGCGCGGGAGAACCGCAACGCGGCGCAGTCGGCGCTGGTCGCGGAGGTGGCGATGGCGTGGCTGACGCTCGCGGCGGATCAGGAGCGGCTGCGCCTCTCCCACGATACGGAGGCGGCGTTCCGCAAGACGCTGGACCTCACATCCGCGCGGTTCCAGGCGGGCGTGGCATCGGAACTGGACGTGCGGCAGGCGCGGACCAGCCATGACCAGGCGCGGGCGGATATGGCCGAGCTGACGACACAGGTCGCGCAGGACCGCAACGCGCTGAACCTGCTGGCGGGCACGGTGATCGATGCCGCCCTCCTGCCGGAGGCGCTGTCGGACAAGGGCGTGACCATGGACAGGCTGCCCGGCGACCTGCCCTCCGACATATTGCTGCGCCGTCCGGACATAGCGGCGGCCGAGCATCAGCTCATCGCGGCCAATGCGAATATCGGCGCGGCGCGGGCGGCCTTCTTTCCGAAAATCTCGTTGACGGCGGCCTTCGGCACGATCAGCCTCGGCCTGTCGAACCTGTTCGGCAGCGGGAGCCAACAATGGTCGGTCGCGCCGTCCGCCAGCCTGCCGCTGTTCGATTATGGCCGCAATGCGGGCAATCTGCGCTATGCCGAGGCGACCCGCGAGGCGATGGTCGCGACCTATGAGAAGACGGTGCAGACCGCGTTCCGCGAGGTGGCGGACGCACTGGCCCGTCGCGGCACGATCGACGCGCAGATGGAGGCGCAGACGTCGCTGCGCGACAATGCGCTGGGTGCCTATCGCCTGTCCGAAGCGCGCTTTGCGAAGGGGATAGACGGATTCCTGGGCACGCTGGATTCGCAGCGCAGCTATTATTCGGCGGAACAGGGCCTGATCGCGGCGCGACTGGTGCGGGAGACGAACAGCGTGGAAATCTACCGCGCGGTCGGGGGCGGCCTCAACTGACCGGGGTGAAGGCGGGATGGGTGTCCGTGCCTGGCGGCAGGCGGCGTCAGAGCAATATGTGCCAGCACATTATATAGGCAACGCCTATCCAGCATGCGGCCATGCAGATGCGATCGCCGAACAGGTCAATCCGCGTCATAAACCTCTCCCTGGAGCTATTGCTCCTGGGGAGGAGCATATCGCATCCCGGCCCGCGCGCGCAATGCGGATTCGGCAGGCGGGCGGTGACGCCGTTCCGACCCGGAGCCTGATCCATGCTCTCGATTTTGAGTCAGGCCCCGGGATCAGGCCGCGATCATCTCCCGCACCTTGCTGGCCAGCTCGTCTATCACGAAGGGCTTGGTGATCATGTCCATGCCGATGTCGAGAAAGTCGGACCGGATGCGGGCATGTTCGGCATAGCCTGTCATGAAAAGGATATGGAGGCCGGGAATCTTCTCCCGCGCATAGTCCGCCAGCTGGCGGCCGTTCATGCCAGGCAGCCCCACATCGGTCAGGAGCAGGCGGATGGGCGGCACTTCCTCCAATATCCTCATGGCCTCGCGCCCGTCCGCAGCCTGGATGATCGCATAGCCGAGGCTTCCCAGAACCTCGACCACGAGGAGGCGGACGGCGGGATCATCCTCCACCACCAATATGCATTCGCCCCTGCCGCCGGGCGCCGTGCCGGGTTCCCCGTCCTGGACGGCGGCGATCTCCTGCCTGTCATGGCGCAGATAGAGGGTGACGGTCGTGCCCGCGCCGGGCTTTGACGCGATGTCCACATAGCCGCCCGACTGGCGGACGAAGCCGTAGATCATGGACAGGCCGAGACCTGTGCCCTGGCCGATGGGCTTGGTCGTGAAGAAGGGGTCGAACGCCTTGGCCAGCACGTCCGGCTCCATGCCGGTGCCCGTGTCGGACACGGCGATCGCTACATAGTCGCCGGGCGGCACGGTTCCGCCCATGGACGAGAGGCCGGGCGCGACCGTGCGGTGCGCGGTGCCGATGGCGAGGCGGCCGCCGTCCGGCATGGCGTCGCGCGCATTGATGGCGAGGTTGAGGAGTGCGCTTTCAAGCTGGTTGGCATCGGTGGTGGCGTTGCCCGTGTCCGGCGCGAGCGACAGTTCGAGCACGATATTCTCCCCCACCGTCCGCCGCAGCAGATCCTCCACGCCCGCCACGACCCGATTGACGTCCACGGCCCGGACATCGAGCGACTGGCGGCGGGAGAAGGCGAGCAGACGCTGGGTCAGGCCCGCCGCCCGCTGGGCCGATGTCATCGCCACCTCTATATAGCGCTCCACCCGGTCCATGCGGCCCTGCGCGATGAAGCGCTGGAGCAATTCCAGCGCGCCGATGACGCCGGTCAGCATATTGTTGAAGTCATGCGCGATGCCGCCGGTCAACTGGCCCACCGCCTCCATCTTCTGCGCCTGGCGAAGCTGTTCCTCGACCTTTGCGAGGGCTTCCGCCTGACGGTGGGCGGCGGTTACGTCGCGGACCACGCCATAGACGAGATTCTCGCGCGGGACGGCATTCCAGCTCAGCCACACATAGTCGCCGTCCTTGGTCAGATAGCGGTTCTCGAAGCCGAAGACGCTCTCCCCCGCGACGAGGCCGCTCATCGCCTCGCGCGTCCGCTCCACATCGTCCGGATGGACGAAATCGACATAGGGCCTGCGCTTCAGCTCCTCCACGGTCCAGCCCAGGGTCTGCTGCCATGCGGGGTTGAGTTCCCTGTACCAGCCCTCCGGCGTGGCGACGCAGAGGAGGTCGGGGGTGCTGAGCCAGATCTGGTCGCGTTCCCGCGTCCGCTCGGCCACCGCCTCCTCCAACCCGGCCTTGGCCCGCTCCAGCGTGCGCTCCGCATCCTTGCGGTCCGTCTGGTCGAGCATCGCCCCGATCATGCGGACGGCATGGCCCGCGCCGTCGCGGATGACATATCCGCGATCCTTGATGTCGGCATAGCTGCCGTCGCCGCGCCGGAAGCGATATTCGTCCTTCCAGTCCGTGCCGGTCCCGTCGATCACGGCATGGATGCTGCGGTCGATGCGGTCGCGATCCTCCGGATGGATATGCTCGATCCACCAGGCGCCGGTGGGATCGACATGCTGCGGCGCATGGCCATAGACGCTTTCCAGCGCCTCGTTCCAGGCCACATGGTCGCTGGCGAGGTCCCAGTCCCATATGGCATCATTGGTGGCCCGTCCGGCAAGGCGCAGGCGCTCGCTCGTCTCGCGCAGCTTGGCCTGCGCCCGCCGGTCGGCGGTGACGTCCTGCACCGTGCCGATCAGGCGCCGCGGCATATCCCCATCGAAAAAGGCCGTGCCGCGCGCATGAACGTGGCGTTCCAGCCCGTCCTCCAGCCCGATGGTACGATATTCCGCCTCGAACAGGCGGCTGCCGCGCGGATCGAGCGATTCCTCGACGGCGCGGACGGCGGCGGCGCGGTCGTCCGGATGGAGGCCCGCGACATAGGTGTCGTAGCTGACGGGCCGGCCGGGAGAGACGCCGAACAATTCCCGGCAGCGATCATCCCATTCGAGCCTGTCCTCGCCCGGCCAATAGTCGAATTGCCCGAGCCGCGCCGCCCGCGTCGCCAGTTCCAGCTTTTCCCGGCTGGTCGCGAGGGCGGCGCGCGATTCATGCGCGCCGGTGATGTCGCTGGCCGTGCCGAACCATTCCCGTATCTCTCCGGAGGCGTCGAGGATCGGCACCGCGCGGGACAGCGTCCAGCCCGGCGTCCCATCCGCGCGGATGACGCGATGTTCCAGCTCGAACGGGCTTTTGGCGGCCATCGCCTCGGATATGGCGGCCAGCACGGCGGCGCGTTCCTCCGGCGGGATATAGCGCTCGAGCCAGTGGACGGAGGGCGCATCCGTATCCGCCAGGAATCCGCGTCCGTCGATCTGGGACATCTCCCGCCAGTCGGCGCTCATCCGGTAGATGACGTCGGCCGTGGCGCTGACGAGCGCGCGGAACCGCTCCTCGCTCTTGCCGAGCTGCGCGCTTTCCTGCTGGAGCGCGCGCTCGTTCATGACCTTCTGCGTCATGTCCACCGCGACGTCCAATAGGCCCGCTATGTTCCCGTCATCGTCGCGCAGCGGGCTGTAGGAGAAACTCCACCATGTATCCTCGTCATAGCCGTTGCGGGTCATGACGAGATGCATGTCCTCGATCCATGTCGACTCGCCGTCCAGCGCTGCCTTCACCAGGGGCGAGATGTCGTCCCAGACATCCGGCCAGACGTCCGCCATCGGCCGTCCGAGCGCGCCGGGATGGCGTGCGCCGAGGAAGGGCGCATAGGCGTCGTTATAGAGGAAGGTCAGGTCCGGACCCCAGGCGGCGAACATGGCGAAGCGCGAGGCCAGCATGATCTCGACCGTGGTGCGCAAGGACTGGGGCCAGTTCGTGCGCGGGCCGAGCGGCGTTGCCGGCCAGTCGAACGCCGAAATCGCTTCCCGCATGCCGTGCCGTCCGGTCGAGACTATGGATGACCGCTGGTTCATGAGGAAAATATGTTCATCCGCGGTCGTCCGGCTAGACCCTCTTGCTCGCCGAAGAAGGAGGCCGGGTCAAGCTTTGTTCCCTGCTCATCGCGCCGCCCGCGCGGGACCGGGACGGGCGGGGAGAGCGGCGCCGTCCGGCCGGTAGAGTATATGCGCGTCGCCCGTCGCCCGGACCGGCAGGTACAGCCCCTGGCCATAGGCCTGGATCACGCCGGTCTCCACCGTGGCGATGCGCGCGTCGATGGTGAAGTCGCCTTCCTGCTTGCGCTCTATCGCACGGCGTATCTTGACGAGCAGCTCTTCCAGATCATGCGCGAAATTCTGGACGAGGGCATCGGCGATGAGGCCGGACACGCCCGGACTGTTGCCGAGGGCGAGGAGCAGGTCGCCGCCCACCCCGTCCGTGTCGCCCGTCACGGTGAGGTCGGTGAAGCGGATGCGCGCGGAACCCGGCTCGTTCACCGGCTTGGCCGCGATCCAGATGGTGCCGCGCGTCTCGTCCATGGCGCCGGAGGCGGGCCTAGCCGCCAGCGTCAGCCCGACCGCGATACGCCCGCCCTGCGTGCCGTAGGCGACCACCTTGTCGAACCGGGCATTGACCGGGCCGAGGCCGGGCAGGTCGAAGGGGCGCCGGGACCGCTTCGCAAGGGCGCGCTGGATCACCGGCTCCAGTTGCCGGTAATCGGCGATGACGGGGATGAAGAAACGGAAGCTGCCGTCCGTCCGCGCCTTTTCCAGCCGGGGCAGGGGTGTGGGCCGGGGTGCGTCCGGCTTCGGCCCGACGAAGGTTTCCGTCAGCGCCTCCAGCCCCAGATCGAGGCGCAGCCTGCCTCCCTCCATCCGGTAGCCGCCATAGATGAGCTTGCGCGGGGATACGCGCATCCAGACGGGGGGCTTCTCGCGGTTCAGCTCGATCACGGTGAAACTGCGCCGCCAGAGCGGTGCGACCTGATCCTTGAGGTCGGCGCGGGCCAATTCGCGCGGCAGGTCGGCCTCCAGCTTGCGGATGACGGGTTGCAGCTTCTCGTCCGCCTGATCGGTGAACGTGATGCGCTGGCCGAGGAAGTCGATGCCCGGCGGCGTCGTCCAGTCATATTGCAGGCGCACCGTGCCGCGCGGCTGCCAGTCGGGCGAAAGGTCGAGGCGGATGCGGGCATGCGCCATGGCGGAGCCGGTCGCCGTCTCCCCCTTCAGCACGCCGCCCACGTCGCGCGCGCTGATCGTGGCGTGGATCGGCACGTCCGCCACGATGTCCTGCCCTTCGCCGCGCAGGCGGATGGCGCCGCGCGTGACCGTGCCGACGATGGTGCAGCCAATGGCGGGCGTGACGTTGATCCGGCGGCCGAACAGCTTCACCTTCTGCGGCGGGATGCACTTCTCCTCCTTGCGGTCGATGGTCCACAGGATGCGGGGCAGGGCCTGCTCCACCGCGCGGGAGAGCAGGCGCTGGTCGGCTTCCACCGGCACGGCGATGACGGAGTTGAGCTGGGGCACGGGGATGGGGTCGTCGGCGCGGGGCGGCGGCTCCGGCGCCTTGCGTTCGGAGCAGCCCGCAAGGAGGCCCGCCATTCCCATCATCGCCGCGCCGCCGAGGCGGGCGGCTTTCATGCGGCGCGTCCCTTCTGCCCCGGCCGCTTCGGCTCGCGGCCCAGCACATGGCCGATATAGAGATGCTGGACGAGGATGTAGACCACCACCGTCAGCGGCGCGGCGAGGAGGATGCCCGGCGGGCCGAACAATATGCCCATGGCGATGACCGCGAAGAGGAGGACGACCGGCGGCAGGTCCACCGACTTTTTCTGCACCATGGGTTGCAGCACATTGCCCTGTATCTGCTGCACGATGAGGAAGAGGATCACGGTCCAGAGCGCTGTCGCGGGGCTGACCGAGAAGGCGATGAGGATGGCCGGGATCGCCGCGATGACGGGACCGATGAAGGGGATGAAGTCCATCACGCCCGCGATGATGGCGAGGGCGAGGGCGGAGGGCACGCCGAGGAGCAGCAGGCCCGCCGTCATCAGCACGACGACGCAGGCACTGGAGAGGAGCTGCCCCGCCAGCCATTGCTGGAGGCCGAGGCTGCAATCGTCGAGGATGCGCGCGGCCAGGGGGTCGCCCGCCTTCGGCACCAGCCGCAGCGCGCCGTCGCGATAATAGCCCGGCTGCGCGGCGAAGAAGATGCCGCCCGCCAGCACCACCACGATGTCCGCGATGACGCCGCCCGCCGCCAGGACGAAGCCGCTGGCGCGGGAGAAGATGTTCGATACCTGGCCGCTCAGCGTCCTGGTCAGATTGTCGATGTCATAGTGGAAGCCCCATCGGTCGAGCTGCGCCTGGGCGGCGTCGGCCGCGGCGGGAAGCTGGGCGCGCAGTTCCGAGAACTGGCCCGCGACAAGGCCGCCGAACATCCACATGAAGGCCGCCACCCCGCCGACCAGCGCGATGACGGAGACGGCGACGGCCAGCCCGTCCGGCAGGCGCAGGCGGGTCAGATGGCCCGCGATGGCGCGCAGCATCACCGCCAGCACGATAGCGGCGAAGACCAGGGTCAGCAGATAGGTGAGCTTGAAGATGATGGCCGCCAGCGCCGCCAGCACGAGGATGATGAGCGCCTTGCGCGTGAAGATCGCCAGAGTGTCGGATGCCATGAGGTCTGCCCCCTTTTCCACAAGGGCTAGACGCCGGGCCGGTCCTTACGGTTCCGCAAGAGCCACGGGAGCGGGTGTTTCGAATGGAAACAAATCCGCTCCGATAGTCCCCGCTTCCGGCGATTTCCGGGCCGTCAGGCGATTCCGCCTGACTTGTCGCGCTAGACAAGCGGGACCAGCCTGGCCAGCAGCAGGGCGGCGCCCGCCATGGCCACGGCCGATCCGGCGGCCATCTGCACGGGGTTGACGATCTGCCGCACGGGCAGGGCGATGGATTGCTCGATCCGTTTCATGGCCCGGATATGAGGTGCGGCGGGGATTTTGTCCCATGGCTTTCCCCGCTCACACTGATGCATCCGGCCAATCTGTGCCGGGCGGCGGCCGGATGCCGGATGTCCGATGCCTCAATCCTCCTTGTGCCGATGGGGCTGCACGATCTCGGACGGGTCGGAGGCGTCCATGGAATCCTCCAGCGAGGTTTCCAGCTTCTCCTCCTCCGTCATCGGCCGCTCCTGATGACCCCTGTCGGGTTCCGGGATATGGAGCTTGTCTTCGTCCTGCTTGCCGTCCGTCATGGAAATCTCCCTGTAGGCGAAATGCACCATGGCGCAGAACTCACGGAAGGGCCGGGAGTTCTGCGTCCTGGTATTCGCCCGTAACATTTGCCCTCATATCCGGAGGATGCGGTCGTGCAGGACCGTTTCGCCTGAACGCCGACAGGCTTGCGGCGGCGCGGCCAGGCATTACTGTCCGATGACATGGCTGGTGGTGGTGGACAAGAGACATGAGCTTGCTGTCGGCGGCCTGCCTGGCATTGGCGATGATCGTGCTGCTCTTCGCCGTCGCGGCCTTCGTGGAGCGGCGGGGAGGGCGCTTCTCCGGCGCGCGGGGCCTGCGCCACGGCGCCTATACGCTGGCGCTCGGCGTCTATTGCTCCAGCTGGACCTTCTATGGGGCGGTGGGCAGCGCGGTGCGCGACGGCTGGCATTATCTGCCCATCTACCTCGCGCCCATATGCCTGCTCGTCGCGGCGCCGCGCTTCCTGAAGAATCTGGCGCAAGCCGTGGCGGAGGAGCGGGCGACCACCGTGTCGGACTTCATCGCCGCCCGCTTCGGCCATGATGGCGGGGTGGCGCGGCTGGTGACGATCATCGCGCTGGTCGGCACCATTCCCTATGTGGCGCTGCAATTCCGGTCCATCGGCGGGGCGATGGCCATCGTGTCGGGCCGCCCCATCGCGGTGCCCGCCATGTTCGCGGCCGCATGGCTGCTGGCGCTGTTCGCCATATTGTTCGGCGCGCGCCGTTTCGAGCTGGCGGGACGCAGCGAGGGGCTGGTCTATGCCATCGGCCTCGAATCCCTCATCAAGATCGCGGCGCTGACGGCGGTTTCGCTGGTCGCGCTGGGAATGATCGCGGGCGCGGATGCGGACGGCCTGCGGCGCGGCCTGACGCTCCTGTCCGGCAATTTCCGCCCGGAGCGGCTGACGGGGGAAGTGGGCGTCATCTTCCTGGTGTCGATCATGGCGATCATCGTCCTGCCCCGCCAGTTCTACATGGGCCTGGTCGAGGCGCGCGAGCCGGGCGCCCTTGGCCGGGCGCGCTGGGGCCTGGCCGCCTATCTGGCGCTGATGGCGCTGATGGTGCTGCCCATCGCCCTTGCCGGGGCGAGCCTGCTGAACGGCATATCCGCGCCCGACCTCTATGTCCTCCAGATCCCGGCGCTCGGCGGACAGGGCGGCGTGCTGGCGCTGGCGCTGCTGGGCGGGATCAGCGCGGCGGCGTCCATGGTGATCGTGGATTCCACCGCGCTCGCCACCATGGTCTCCAACGACCTCATATTCCCGACCCTGTTGCGGCGGGAGGCGGGGGCGGAGGCGCAAGCGGGGGCCATCGGGCGGCGCATGCTGCTGGTGCGGCGCCTCTCCATCGTCGGCATCGTCGCGGCGGCGCTGGCCTGGGCATTGCTGGTGCCTGCGGAGGAGTCCCTCGCGTCCATCGGCCTCGTCGCCTTTGCCGCCATGGCGCAGTTCACGCCGCACCTCATCCTCGCGACGCAGGGCGGCGGGCGCGACGCGCTGGCGGCGCGCGGCAGCCTGTCCGTGGGCCTGTGCCTCTGGTTCTACACGCTGGCCCTGCCGACCGTGCTGCCGCCCGAATGGCTGGCGGCGCTGGGAGGCGGCGCCTTCGATCCGCTGCGCCTGTTCGGCATAGGCGGCGCCGCGCCGCTGGTCCATGGCGTCGCCTGGAGTCTCGGCGGAAACCTGCTCGTCTATGCCGTCATCGCCGCGCGCAAGGTGAAGGCGCCGCCGCTCCCCCGCCTGCTCCGCGGACAGGGGCAGATCAGCGACCTCGTGGACCTGTCGCGGCTGACCGCCAGCTTCGTGGGGGAGGAGCGCGCGGCGCGGGAATTCCCCAATGCCCGGCGGGGCATGCCCATCGACCGCAAGGCGGCGCAGCGCGCGCGGGAACTGATCGCCCGCGTCGTCGGCGCGTCCTCGGCGCGGGCGCTGGTCGCCTCCGCGCTGGCGGGCGGGCAGATGAACCTGTCGGACGTCACCCGCCTGCTGGGCGAGCGGGGGCAGTCCCTGCGCTTCTCCCGCGAGCTGCTGGCCGCCACCTTCGAGCATGTGGATGCCGGGATCAGCGTCGTGGACGCGGACATGAACGTGGTCGCCTGGAATAGCCAGTATCTGGACATGTTCGGCTATCCGCCCGGCATGCTGCGCGTCGGCGTGCCCATTGCCGACCTCATCCGCTACAATGCGCGGCTGGGCGATTTCGGGTCGGAGGATGTGGAGCATCATGTCGAGAAGCGCCTGCGCCATATGCGGCGCGGCCTGCCGCACAGTTTCGAGCGGCGGCGCAAGGACGGGCGCGTCATCAAGACGGTGGGCGGCCCCATGCCCGGCGGCGGCTATGTGACCAGCTTCACGGACATCACCGAGGAGGCGCGCATCCGCGACGAGCTGGGCCGCACCCTGGCGGAGCTGGAAAGCCGCGTCGCAGACCGCACGCGCGAATTGAGCGCCGCCAACCGGCGCCTGGCGCAGGCGACGCAGGACAAGACCCGCTTCCTGGCGGCGGCCAGCCACGACCTGCTCCAGCCTCTCCATGCCGCGCGGCTGTTCACCGCGGCGCTCCGGCGCGAGGTGGAGGGCGGGGCGCAGATGCTGGCGGGGCGGGTGGACAGTGCCATCACCGCGGCCGAGGCCCTGCTGCGCGCGCTGCTCGACATCAGCAAGCTGGATTCGGGCGGCGTGGAGCCGAGGCCGGAGCCGGTGGCGCTGGAGCCGTTCCTGACCGACCTGATCGAAGGCTTCGCGCCCATGGCCGTGGAGAAGGGGCTGCGCCTCCTGTCCGGACCGCTGGCGGGCCAACTCCATACCGATCCGGGTCTGCTGCGGTCCGTCCTCCAGAATTTCCTGTCCAACGCCCTGCGCTATACGGAGGCGGGCGGCGTGCTGGTGGGCGTGCGGCGGCGCGGAGGGATGATCCGCATCGACGTGGTGGATAGCGGTGTCGGCATCGCGGCCGATCAGGTGGACGCGATCTTCGGCGAGTTCACGCGGCTGGGCACGGTGGAGGCGGAGGGCTTCGGCCTGGGCCTCGCGCTGGCCGACCGGATCGTGCGCCTGCTGGGCGGCAGCATCGAGATGCGCTCGGCGCCCGGCCGGGGAAGCCGGTTCAGCCTGCTGCTCCCCGCTGCCGCCGCCGCACAGGGGACCGGCAAGGCGGAGCGGGAGCCGGTGCCCGTCATTCCCTCCTCGTCGGTGCTGCGCGTGCTGGTGGTCGACAATGAGCCGCTGATCGTGGAGGCGACCGTCGCGCTCCTCAAGAGCATGGGGCACAGGCCGGTCGCGGCGACCGACGGCAAGGGGGCGATGCGGCTGGCCGGCCGGATCGACGCGGCGCTGGTCGACTATCATCTGGATGCCGGGGCGGACGGGCTGACCCTGATCGCGGCATTGCGCGCGCGGCGCCCCGGCCTGCCCGCCGCCCTGGTGACGGCCGAAGGGGCGGCGGACCTTGCCCGGCGCGCGGCGCAGCAGGGCGTGGGGGTCATTGCCAAGCCTGCCGCACCGGAAGCGATCGCGGCCTTCCTGGCGCGCGTGACGAAGCCGGAGGCAGCCGAATAGCCGGAGCCGGGGGCCTCGCCCTGCTGCCGCTCATCGTCCCGGCTCCCATGCCCTGCCCCCCATGCCCTGCCCTGCCGTGGCGACGGTGGCATGCCGTCGCGGGACCGCCTATCATGGGCCTGGCCCCGCGCGGCCGTCGCACGATCATCCGGAAGGCTCGCCATGATGCCCGTCATCACCGTCTTCGAACGTTCGCCCGATCGTGGCCGGGGACTGGCGCGCGACATGCGCGTGCGCTGGGCGCTGGAGGAAGTCGGGCAGCCCTATGCGGTCCGCCTTCTGCCCTTCGCCGCCATGAAGGAGCCTGCGCATCTCGCCCTTCATCCCTTCGGCCAGATTCCGACCTATGAGGAGGATGGCCTCGTGCTGTTCGAGACGGGCGCGATCGTCCTGCATATCGCCGGGCGCCATGCGGGCCTGCTGCCGGAGGAGGCGCATGCGCGGGCGCGGGCCACGGCGTGGATGTTCGCCGCGCTCAACACGGGGGAGCCGCCCATTCTCGATCGCGAAACGGCGGTGCTGACGGAAAGCGGCAAGGACTGGCACGCGGCGCGCCTGCCGGTGCTGGAGGATCGCATCCGTGTCCGCCTGGACCAGTTGTCGCGGCGGCTGGGGGATGCCGAATGGCTGGACGGGGACTTCAGCGCGGGCGACCTGCTGATGGTCACGGTGCTGCGCCGCCTGGATAGCTGGGGCATAGTGCGGGCCTGTCCGAACCTCTCCGCCTATGTGGCGAGGGGCGAGGCGCGGCCCGCCTATCAGCGCGCGTTCGAGGCGCAGCGGGCGATCTTCGCCGCCGCGCCGCAGGGCTGAGGCGCGGGCGCGGGTCCCTCAATGCCTGAGGTCGAGGCCCAGCGACCGCGCCACCAGCGCGGCCTGGGTGCGGTTCTGCACGTCCAGCTTGCGCATGATCGCGGTCATGTGCGCCTTCACCGTCGCCTCGCTCATGGAAAGGTCATGGGCGATCTGCTTGTTGAGCTTGCCGTCCAGCACCTCCAGCAGCACCTTGAGCTGGGTGGGGGTGAGGGAGGCGACCTCGCGCTGGACGGCATCCTCCGGCCGCTCCGGCGCGGGGGGCGGGGCATGGCCGCCCAGGGCGCGGGCGATGGCGGCCTCCATGGCGGGCAGGTCGCTGTCCTTGGGTATGAAGCCGACCGCGCCCAGCGCGCGCGCCTCCTCCGCCGCCCGCGCGCCTTCGGCGCTGGAGACGACGAGGATCGGTACGTCGGGCTGTTCCGCATGGAGGAGGGCGATGCCCGAATAGCCCACGGCGCCCGGCATCTTGAGGTCGAGGAGGATGAGGCGCAGGCCGATGGCCTCGCTCGCCGCGCGGGCTGCGGCGGCGAGCGTTCCGGCTTCCACGATCTTCGCCTGCGGCGCGACCCGGACCACCGCCAGGGTCAGCGCCTGGCGAAAGAGCGGGTGGTCGTCCGCGATCAGGATGGTCTCTATTGCGCCTCTGCCAGCTGCGGTCGGTTGGCGAGCAGATTATCGACCACGGACGGATCGGCAAGGGTGGAAGTGTCGCCGAGATTGCCGATGTCGTTCTCGCCTATCTTGCGCAGGATGCGGCGCATGATCTTGCCGGAACGCGTCTTGGGCAGGCCGGGCGCGAACTGGATCACGTCCGGCGTCGCGATGGGGCCGATTTCGCGGCGGACCCACTGGATCAGGTCGCGGCGCAATTCCTCATCCGGCTCGACCTCCGCATTGGTGGTGACGAAGGCGTAGATGCCCTGGCCCTTCACGTCATGCGGCATGCCGACCACGGCGGCCTCCGCCACCTTGGCATGGGCGACGAGCGCGCTCTCGATCTCCGCCGTGCCCATGCGGTGGCCGGACACGTTGATCACATCGTCGATGCGGCCCGTGATCCAGTAATAGCCGTCCTCGTCCCGGCGGCAGCCGTCGCCGGTGAAATAGACGCCCTCGAAGGTCGAGAAATAGGTCTGGAAGAAGCGGTCATGATCGCCCCAGACGGTGCGCATCTGTCCCGGCCAGCTATCGGTGATGACCAGGCATCCGTCGCCCGCGCCCTCGATCCGCCGCCCGTCATTGTCGAACAGTTCCGGCTTCACGCCGAACATCGGGAAGGACGCCGCGCCGGGCTTCAGCGCATGGGCGCCGGGCAGCGGGGTCATCATGGTCGCCCCCGTTTCCGTCTGCCAATAGGTGTCGACTATGGGGCAGCGCCCTTCGCCCACGACGCGGTGATACCATTCCCACGCCTCCGGATTGATCGGCTCGCCCACCGAGCCGAGGAGGCGCAGCGTCTTGCGGCTGGTCTTCTTCACCCACTCCTCGCCCTCGCGCATCAAGGCGCGGATGGCGGTGGGGGCGCCGTAGAATATCTCCACGCCGAACTTGTCCACCACCTGCCAGAAGCGGGACGGGTCGGGCCAGTTGGGCACGCCCTCGAACATCACGGTCGTCCCGCCGTTGAGGAGCGGGCCGTAGACGACATAGCTGTGCCCCGTGACCCAGCCGATATCGGCCGCGCACCAGTAGATCTGGCCGGGGCGATAGTCGAAGACATAGTGATGCGTCATCGATGCCCAGACGGCATAGCCGCCGGTGGTGTGGAGGACGCCCTTGGGCTTGCCGGTGGAGCCGGAGGTGTAGAGGATGAACAGCGGGTCCTCCGCGCCCATCTCCTCCGGCTCGCACAGGGCGGGCTGGGATGCCGCCCCGGATGTCCAGTCGATGTCGCGGCCCGCCGTCATGGGGACATCGGCGCCGGTGCGGCGCAGCACGATCACCGTGTCCACCGACGTGCAATGGGCGAGCGCCGCGTCCACATTCGCCTTGAGCGGGACCTTCTTGCCGCCGCGCAGCCCCTCGTCGGCGGTCACGACGATGCGGCTGTCGCAATCCTGTATGCGGCCCGCCAGCGCCTCCGGCGAGAAGCCCGCGAACACGACCGAGTGGATGGCGCCGATACGGGCGCAGGCCAGCATCGCGACCGCTGCTTCCGGCACCATCGGCAGGTAGAGCGTGATGCGCTCGCCGCGCTTCACGCCGCGCGATCTCAGGAGGTTGGCGAAACGGCAGACCTGCTCGTGCAATTCCCTGTAGGTGATGCGCCGTTCCGCCTCGGCCGGATTATCGGGTTCCCACAATATGGCTGCCGTGTCGCCGCGCTCCGCGAGATGGCGGTCCAGGCAGTTGGCGGAAAGGTTCAGCGTGCCGTCCGCATACCAGCTGATGCCGAAATCCGCCTCGTGGAAGCTGGTCGCCTTGACCTGCGTGAAGGGGCGTATCCAGTCGACGCGGCTCGCTTCCTCGCGCCAGAAGCCCTCCGGGTCCGCGACCGAGCGTTCGTACATGCGCTGGTACAGGTCGGCGGTGATGATCGCCTCGCGGCTCCATTCGGCGGGCACGGGATAGATATCGGCCATCTGGTCTCTCCTTCTCGCCCTCGCAGGCGCTCTCGTGGGCCGATCCTAGCCAGAGGGGCGGGTCGCCGGACATTAGACATAGGTCTTATGCCTCAGACCTTTGTCCGGATGGTTCGACGGGCGGTTCAGCGGGAGATTGCAAGGATCGCCGGGGATCGAACCCGGCCGGAAGGAGAGGGGTCGATGAAGGCCAGAAGCCGCTATTGGTGCGTGCTGTTGGGGGCAAGCGCGCTCGCCGTCCCGCAGCTCGCGCAAGCCCAGACAGCGCGGGAAAAGGCGCTGGAGGAGAGGTTGCTCAAGCTGGAAGCGGATATGGCGCAGCTTCGCGCCGATCTCGCCGCCGCGCGCAGCCAGCAGGCGGAGACCGCCGCGGCCGCGACGGCGGCCAGCACCAGGACCGAGGAGACGGCCACCCGCGTCGCCTCGCTGGAAGCCCGGCCCCAGCCTCCGGCCGAGGGCTTCAAGGTCGGCGCCACCACTCAAGTTGGCGGCTCGTCAAGGCGGTGGCCGGCCACCCGCTAATGGCGGCGATGTACCGACCGGCTCCCTGAACAAGATCTGCGTCCCGCACAGATCCCGGTCGGCGGCGCTGCCTCCAGCAGGATTTCATGGGCAATGCGCGCCAGACACGGCTGTTCTTCGACACATCCACGCCGCTGGCAGGCAAGGATCTGAAGACGCATGTGGAGTTCGACTTTGCGCTGGCGACCGCACCGGCGGGTGCGCAACGCGCGACAAATCCCTATACGCCGACGCTGCGCCGCGCCTTCATCAACTATGGTCGCTGGCTGTTGGGACAGGAATGGACGACCTTCCAGAATCCTGCGCTGTTCCCGGAGACGACGGACTTTGTCGGCCCGCTGGAAGGCGCGATCTTCGTCCGGCAGATGATGGTGCAATATCGCCAGCCTCTGGGTCAGG
>JASGGS010000044.1:0-23704 GCA_047602685.1 Sphingobium sp. | reverse complement strand
AGAAGAAGCTGGCGCGCATGAACCGCCATACCTTCCTGCTCGACGGCGACAATGTACGCCATGGCCTGAACAAGGATCTTGGCTTCACGGATGCCGACCGCGTGGAGAATATCCGCCGGGTGGGCGAGGTCGCCAAGCTGATGACGGACGCGGGCCTGATCGTCATCACCGCCTTCATCTCCCCCTTCCGGGCGGAGCGCGACATGGTACGGTCGATGGTTCAGCCGGGCGAGTTCTTCGAAATCCATATCGACACGCCCCTGGCCGATGCCGAGGCGCGCGACGTGAAGGGCCTCTACAAGAAGGCGCGCTCGGGTGAACTGAAGAACTTCACCGGCATCGACAGCCCCTATGAGCCGCCGGAGGACCCGGAAATCCGTATCGACACGACGTCGCTATCGGCCGAGGAAGCCGCCGAGGAAATCATCCGCAGGCTCATCCCATGAGCCTTTCGGACGCGGACCTCGCCGCCCATCTCGCCGATCAGGCGGGCAAGATCCTGCTCCAGGTACGAGCCTCCGGCGTGTTCGGCGGCAAGTCCCTGGGCAAGGCGGGCGACCAGACGGCCAACCAGTTCCTGGTCCATGCCCTGCGTGAGCAGCGGCCCGAGGACGGCCTTCTGTCTGAAGAGGAAAAGGACAATCCGGAGCGGCTTGCGAAGAGCCGCGTCTGGATCGTCGATCCAGTCGACGGCACGCGCGAATATGGCGAGGAGCGGACCGACTGGGCCGTGCATGTCGCGCTGGCGATCGACGGCGTGCCGACCATCGGTGCGGTGGCATTGCCGGGGCTCGACCTCGTTCTGCGTACGGACAAGCCGCTGCCCCTGCCCTCCGCGCCGGAGAAGCTGCGCATGGTCGTCAGCCGCACCCGCCCCGCCAAGGAAGCGGTGGACGTGGCGGAAAAGCTGGGCGCCGAGCTGGTCCCCATGGGATCTGCCGGTGCCAAGGCGATGGCCGTGATCCGGGGCGAGGCCGACATCTACCTGCATACCGGCGGGCAATATGAGTGGGACAGCTGCGCACCCGCGGCCGTCGCCCTCGCGGCGGGTCTCCATGCCAGCCGCGTGGACGGCTCCCCGCTCCTCTACAATCAGCAGGACGTCTACATGCCCGACCTGCTGATTTGCCGGAAGGAACATGCGGAGGCCGTGCTCAACGCGCTGTGAGCGGGAATGCCCTGAAGAAATCCGGCCGCCGCGAACGAAACAGCGTTCACGGCGGCTGCTTTTTTGGAACATCGGTGCCGTTCATTCGCTATGCTGACGCCATGGACCGACCGCTTTCGTTCCGCCTGCCCATGACCGCCGCGCTTGCCGTCCTGCTGTTCGGGACAACGACGTTGTTCGCGCAGCCGACATCGGGTCCCTCGCCCGATCCGGTCTTTCCATTTTCCCAGGAAATCGAGAATTTCGCCAAGGCGGATGGCAGGGGACCGGCAATCCGCGACGCGACCCTCTTCATCGGCAGTTCGAGCATCCGGCTCTGGGACATCGCGGGCAGCTTTCCCGATATACCGACGGTCAATCGCGGCTTTGGCGGCGCGACCACGCCGGATGTCCTCCATTATTATGAGCGGCTGAAACCCCGGTCCTCGCCCAAATCCATCGTCGTCTATGTCGGGGAAAATGATCTCAACGCAGGCGCCACACCGGACAAGGTTGCCGAGGATGTGCTGACCCTGCTGCGCAAGCTGCGCAAGGATTATCCCAGGGCACGCATCGTCTGGATGTCCATCAAGCCCAGCCCGCTGCGCTGGACTTTGTGGCCCAAAATGGCGGCGGTGAACATGTATGTCGCATCGCGCACCAGCATGGCTGGCGTCGACTATCTGGACGTCGGGCAAGTGCTGCTCGCCAGGGATGGCTTGCCGGACGCGTCCCTCTTCCGCGCCGATGGCCTGCACATGAACCCGCGCGGCTACACGCTCTGGAACCATATCGTGGAGGAATGGCTCGATCGGGTCGCGGCGCCCCCGGTCAGGAGCGTGAAGTCGCCGGATACCAAGGTCGCAACGGCACCCTAGACGACGAGCGCGCCGGTATCCGCCATCGACGCGGCATCATGGCATGGGCGCGACATCGGTCGTCGGCTGGATGAGGATGCGCGTCACATTGGCGCGCCGGGGAAGCTGGACGATCAGCATGATGGCATCGACTATATCCGCCGCTTCCATCGCATTGTCGTTATGCGTGTGATGGTGGATCGCCTCACGCCACTTGGGATCGGAAATGCTGTCCGAAATCTCCGTGGCGGTCGCGCCCGGCTCCACTATGGCCACGCGGATGCCCGCCGTGCCGCCTTCCTGGCGAAGGGCCTCGGTGAAGCCTGTCACGCCGAACTTGCTGGTCGAGTAGGAGGCGAACTGCCAGCCGGAGCGGCGCCCGGCGGTGGAGGAGATGTTGACGATATCCCCTGCCCCTTGCGCCTTCATATGCGGGAAGGCGGCGCGGCAGGTGTAGATGGTTCCCATCAGGTTGATGTCGATCACCCGGTGCCACTGGTCGAGGGTCAGCGTCTCGATCCCGCCCGCTTCGTTCACGCCGGCGGAATTGATGAGTATTGATAAGCTCCCTAGCTTCCCTACCGTATCGGCCACGGCCTTCGCCGCCTCCGCCTCCACCGAGACATCGCCGGGCAGGGCCAGCGCCTTGCCGCCCGCCGCCTCGATCCGGGCCACCAGCGCGTCGAGCCTGTCCTTGCGCCGACCCGATAGCGCCACGGCGGCGCCTGCCTCCGCCAGGGCTAACGCGGCCGCTTCCCCTATGCCGGAGGAGGCGCCGGTGACGAGGGCGACTTTGCCGGAAAGCTGCTGGGACATGATGATGGTTCCTCTGCCAAGATTCTCCCGCCTCGTTCCACCATTGCCGGGCGGCCTGTCAACGGTTTTTGCATAGCTATGCATGGGGCAGCCCCGGCCAGCCTTGCCAAGCCCGGCCAAATGCGGGCGGACCGGACTGGACGCCTGCGGCAGGCTTGCCTATCCCGTCTCCATCCGTTGGGAAGAGGAGAAGCCATGGCGACCAATTTCGCGTTCCTGCACGGCGGAGGACAGGGCGGATGGGTATGGGACCAGACCATCGCGGCGCTGCGCCTTCAGGCGGGCGAGGATGCTGTCCGCACATTGGCGCTGGATGCTCCCGGATGCGGGGCCAAGCGCGGGCGCGACACCGAAGGCCAGACGATGCGCGACGTGGCGGAGGAACTGCTTTGCGATATCGAGCGGGCCGGAATGGACGACATCATCCTGGCGGGCCATTCGCAGGCGGGACAGGCCATGGCCTTTCTCCAGCAATTGCGCCCCGGCCTGTTCCGGCGGCTGGTCTATGTGAGCTGCTCCATTCCCCTGCCCGGCCAGAGCGTCACGCAGATGATGGGCACCGGCCCGCGCGGCACGCATCCGGACGAGATCGGCTGGCCCTTCGACCCCGCGAGCGAGACGTCGCAGGGCAAGGCGATGCGCATGTTCTACAACGACATGACGGTGGAGCAGGCCGCGCCCCTGCTGGCCCGCATGCATCAGGACATGTGGCCGCTGGCCACCTATTCCGAGAGCGACTGGCCCTATGAGGCGCTGGGCGCGGTCCCCTCCACCTTCATCCTGTGCCTGCGCGACGAGGCCCTGCCGCCCGAGTGGCAGCGCATATTCGCGGAACGTTTCCGCTGCGAGCATATCGTCCAGGTCGATGCAGGCCATCAGGTCATGAATTCACGGCCCCATGCATTGGCGGAGATATTGAGGATGGAAGCATGAGCGTCACGGACAGCCCCCGCACGGGAACGGTCGCGGTCGTCACGGGCGGCGGACGCGGTTTCGGAAAGTCCTTCGGCGCCGCTCTGGCAGCGCAGGGCGCCACGGTCGCGCTGATCGACCTGGACGAAGCCGCAGCGCAGGACGCGGCGAACGCGATCGGCCCGAACGCCCTCCCCTATGGCGCCGACGTGACCGACGAGACGCGGGTCGCGGGGATCATGGCGGAACTGGGCGAACGCCATGGCGGCATCGACCTGCTGATCAACAATGCGGGCCTGCACTCGCAGGATTATAGCCGCCCGATCGCCGAACTGGGCCTCGCGAAAACGCGGCGCCTGTTCGAGGTGAACGTCATGGGCACCGTCGCCTGCACGCTGGCGGCCAGCCCCTTCATGACCGGCCGCCCGAATGCCAGCATCATCAACATCGCCTCCGCCGCGGCCTTTCAGGGCGGCGGCTATGGCACGTCGAAGCTGGCGGTGATCGGCTTCACCATGACGTTCGCCCGCGAACTGGCGGCGCAGGGCATAAGGGTGAACGCCATCGCGCCCGGCATCATCCTGACCGACACGATCCGCACCGAACTGGCGCCGGAGATACAGGCGCGGATCAAGGCCATGCAATATCTGCCCACGGACGGCGTGGAACAGGACATAGTGGACGCCATGCTGTTCCTGAGTTCCGACAAGGCACGGTTCATCACCGGCGAGACGCTGCGCGTCACCGGCGGATATGCGGCCGGGATCTGACCCGGCGAAGGGGTGACGGGGCTGCATTTCCAGCCGGGCGATGCGGCATGCGCCGTCTGTGGGACGATCCGGCCCTGTGCCGGGCCCTGGGCGCGGCATAAGGCGCGGACAGGCCCGCATCCCACTCATCGTCGCCACGATGTCATGGCGACGCACGACGGCCGCGCATTGCATTTGCGCCGCTCCGCGCCCTACCTTGCCTCCAAAGCATGACCATTGGGACGCAAGGCAAATGGGAGAAGGACGCTATTGCGGAAAGGCCGTGGCGATCACCGGCGCCGGTTCCGGCCTCGGCGCGGCGATGGCGGAACGTTTCGCGCGGGAAGGGGCGCGGCTCGCCCTGCTCGACATTGACGGGGAGCGCGCGGACGCCAATGCCGCCGGGTTGCGCGAACGCGGCATCGATGCCTTCGGCGCGCGGGTGGATGTCGCCGACCGCTCCTCCGTGGAGGAGGCCGCCAGCCTTTTCCGGAACCGCCACGGCGCCTGCCACGCGCTTTGCGCCAATGTGGGCGTCCAGCAGTTCGGCGCGATAGAGACGCTGACCGAGCAGGACTGGCAATGGGTCATGTCCGTCAACGTCATCGGCACGATCAACACGGTCGCCGCTTTCCTGCCGCTGCTGCGCGAGGGGCGCGGACAGGCGGCGGACAGGCGCCATATCGTCCTGACCTCCTCCGCCAGCTTCTTCCAGATCGGCATCAGGATGGGCGCCTATGTCGCATCGAAATTCGCTGTGGTGGGCTATGGTGAGGTGCTGCGCCGCGAATTGGCGCCGGAGGGGATCAATGTCGCGCTCCTCTTTCCCGCCGGAATGACGACGCGACACCTGGAGAGCAGCGTCGCCGCGCGTCCGGCGGAACTGGGCGCGTCCCGCCTCGACCGGGAGGACATAGAGGCGATGGTCGCCGATGCGGGCATCGATGCCGCCCATCATGTGACCAGCGCCGACCATGCCGTCCGCAACCTGCTGGACGAACTGGATGCCGGGCATCCCTACATCATCACCCATGGCAATTACCGCCACCAGGTCGAGGCGCAGCAGCGCGAGATGCTCGCCGCCTTCGACGCGATGGCGGCGCATCCCTGACCCGTG
Organism: Sphingobium sp.; assembly: GCA_047602685.1. Classification (GTDB taxonomy): domain Bacteria; phylum Pseudomonadota; class Alphaproteobacteria; order Sphingomonadales; family Sphingomonadaceae; genus Sphingobium. The sequence continues at coordinate 18,106 of JASGGS010000044.1, read as the reverse complement.
ACGGAACCATCAAGGAAGGCATGACATGACCACCGCCACCGACCATGACGACCGCATCGCGATCAGCGAGGTGAAAGCCCGCTACTGCCGGTTCCTCGATACCAAGCAATGGGATGCCTGGGGCGCCCTGTTCACGGAGGATTTCGTGCTCGATACGTCGGCGGCAGGAGGGCCTGCGCCCATTATCGGGCGGGATGCGGCCGTCGCCACCGTCCGCCGGTCCATCGAGACGGCGCGCACCGCCCATCAGGTCCACACCCCCGAAATCGCGATCGACGGCGATACGGCCGATGCCATCTGGGCGATGCAGGACCGCGTGGTGTTCGATAATGGCCATGGCCTGGTCGGCTATGGTCATTATACGGAGCGCTATGTGAAGCAGGGCGGCCAGTGGAGGATCGCCAGCAGCAAGCTTACCCGCCTGCACCTCGACCGCACGGCGCCCCAGGACGAATGATGGACAAGGCGGACGACAGACCGGTCCTCGTCGCCGGTGCCAGCGGCTTTGTCGGCAGCCACATCGCGCGGCGCCTCGTCCAGACGGGCCGGCGGACGCGCGTGCTGCTGCGCCGGACCAGCCGGACGGAAGCGCTGGAGGGGCTGCCCGTCGAAACCGTTTATGGCGACGTGCTCGATCCCGCTTCCTTGCGCGCCGCGATGGAGGGATGCGCGACCGTCTTCTACAGCGTGGTCGATCCGCGCTTCTGGCTGACCGACCAGACGCCCATATATCGCAACAATGTCGAGGGGCTGGTCAACGGCATGGACGCCGCGCTGGATTGCGGGGTCGAGCGCTTCATCTTCACCAGCACCATGGGCACGCTGGGCCTCAATCCGGACGGCCCGGTAACGGAGGACATAGGCTTCAACTGGATCGACCGCGCGCCGCCCTATATCCGCGCGCGGCTGGAGGCGGAGAACCGTTTCCTCGCCTGTTGCCGGGAAAGGGGATTGCCGGGCGTCGCCCTGTGCGTCGCGAACACCTACGGCCCGGACGACTATCAGCCGACCCCGCATAACGGAATGCTGTGGCAGATCGCCAGCGGCCGGGGCAAGGCCGCCATCGCGGTGAGCCAGCCCACCGTCGACATCCGCGACGTGGCCGAGGCCGCCCTGCTGGCCGAGCGCCATGGCCGGACGGGCGAACGCTATATCATCGCGAACGAACTGGTTCATGCGCGGGACTTCTACGCCATGGCGGTGGCGGAACTGGGCAAGCCCATGCCCCGGCTCATCGCCTATCGCGCCGCTTATGCGATCGCCTGGATCGCGGAACGTTTCCTGAGGCTCGCGCGCCGCAAGGATTATCTGGTCAGCACGGATGCCGTCTATCTGTCGGATATCTTCCGGGAGATGAGCCATGAGAAGGCCCGGCGCGACCTGGGCTGGACGCCTCGCCCCCTTGCGGAGACGGTCAGGGATACGGTGCGATGGTTCGCGGCCCGCGAAGCGCGGGCCGGATAGCCGGAAGGGGAAGAGGCAAGTTCTTTCATCCCGGCGGCACCCGATTTTCGGACGGCACGGACGGCATCAGCGGAGCGGAATAACCATGTGATCATGTGATCACGCCCCTATCCGCGCGGCATGCCCCGGCGTCGGCTGAACGAACGAAGATCGAATCGTTAAGCCTCTTAAAATTATATTGAATTTCAATTCATTATAACCAAGACTTAAATCATGAAATGAATAAGTATCGGCAAGATCATGTATAAGCAAGAATAGAAGCAATACAGAAATTTCGAACCCTCTAAGGCATTGGCGCGCCCAACAATTTCGAGACATGCAATTTTCACTATGGGTACACGCAATACTACCTATGCCCCATTTCAGGACAACAATCGTTGCAAAATCGGCATCCCGGGAGTAACTTTATAGACCGGGTGACAGCACTTAAAAACACAAACTGACATTTTCCCCAAGCCGTCTTGTCGGGATGATTTGCGCTTGGGTCCGTAAGTTTGGGGTGCCATATGGAAACTCAGGGTTCCGCATCGCTGGTCGTGGGCAATGGGCTGACGCGGGAGGGTCTGAAGCATATCCTTCTGGATAGCGGCTTCGATATCGTGCAGGCCGTCTCGGACATCGATTGCCTGGATGATCAACCCGATCTGGCCAATCACGTCATCGTCGTGGATCATCATGCGAAGATGGGCGATATCGATCATGTCGTCGCCGCCGTCCACGAGCAGTTCCTGACGGCCAAGATCGTGATCCTGAATGACGATTTCGATTTCGACATCATGCGCCGCGCCTTTGAGGCGGGCGTCGCAGGCTATATTCTGAAGGACGTCTCCCACGAGAGTTTCGTCACCAAGATCAAGCTGACCTTGATGGACGAGCGTGTCGCGCCTTCGAGGCTGATCGACATGATCTCTTCCTCATGGTCCAGCACGTCCCCCACCAGGGAAAAGAGCAAGTCCACGATTTTCAACCTGACCGCGCGCGAGCAGGATATATTGGACAGGCTCGTACTGGGCCAGCCGAACAAGCTGATTTCCCGGGAATTGCAGATCAGCGAGGCCACGGTGAAGGTTGGGCTGCGCACCATCTTTCGGAAACTGGCGGTCAAGAACCGCACACAGGCCGCATTGAAGGCACGGAACGCGGGCCTCATGTCCCTGGCGCTCCTGCTTCATCCGCTGGTCGACATGGGTGGGCATTTGCTGGGCTGACCGGCTCTGCCTTCGACGATCGGCGCACGCCGTGAAAATCGATAGAAATATCGATTTAAATCGTCACAATCTCACAAAAACTATCAATAGATATCAATATATGTAAAATACAATGCCATTGTATTGAATGGTATTGAAAAATATCTATTTGAAAATATTATTGATTTTATTGATTTAATCTTTCGATTTTTCATATTAAGTACCAAATGATCCTTTTCTTTCGTAGCCGATCACCAAAAGACCCGGCCATATGGCACATATTTATCCGGAATCCCCCATGACTGTTCATTCCGGACGAGCAATCATGCCAGCGGGGGACAATGAGCCACCCATTTGAAATTGGGAGATTATGATGGCTAGAACCATGGAGGAGATGATCCACCTAACAAGTCGGGAACATGAAGTGCTGAGGCTGGTCGCCCTCGGCCTTTCGGCCAAGGAGGCCGCCCTGGAGCTGGAAATCGCACCCTGCACGGTGGAACGGCATATCGAGAATGTGAGGCTGAAGACGCGCACGCGCAATCGCGCCCACATGATCGCCCATGTCATTCAGACCGGGCTATTGCGGTCCGATCAGGCCCGGGGAGATATGGGATTCAGCGCCTGAACGCCGCGAATACCATCCGACAAGGCTCGAAGGATCAGCAGATCTGAGCCCATGCAATGATAAGGTCGCCAGGAGGTAGAATGTCACGGTCGCACGCATGAGCGACGCCGGTGCGGATATTCAGGTCGCCTATCCGTACCGTCGTCGCTTGGCTGCCGATGCCGCACTGGACATCGGGGAGGGGAATGGACAACCCCTTGGCCGCAGCCTTCACACAGGCCTCCTTCCTGACCCAAACCCGCAGGAACGCCCGGTCGAAACCGCGGCCCATCCGCGACACGCGGGCCAGCGCCCGCCCTTCGCGCGGCGTATAATGCTCCCCGATCAGGCCAGGCGCATCCGCTATCGGTCTCAGCCGCTCCACATCCACGCCGATGGGGCGCCCATGGCCCGCCGCCACGACGATATGGTCCCCGCTATAGCTCATATTGCACTGGGCATCCGACCGCCCCGCCAGTTGCGGCTTGCCATGATCTCCGAGATCGAAATGCTGGCGCGCCGCGTCCACCCCGAACTGATGCTCGCACAGCAGGCGCAAGGCGGCATGGGCGGTGACATAGCGGTCCCGGAGCCGCGCCGTCCGGAAGCGGGCGGCACGCTCCCCTTCGGCCACGGACAGCAAATGCCCCGCCGATGCGGATGGCGCGCCACATGAACGCACGAGCCAAAGGGGAAATGGCGCCCCGGCGGCGATGAGCGGCGTTGCGGAGATGCCGAACGCGCCGAACAACGCCGGCAACCCCGTCTCGTCGCGCCGCGCTCGCATCAGGGAAGCCTCCTCCCCTCCTCAGCGCCGGAGCATCAGGACGGAATGCAGCATGAAATCGCGCAGCAGCCGGGGCGGATCGGGATCGGGCCTGCCAAAGGCCAGCCGCTTGACCGTCGCAAACAGATGGGCGCCCAGCCAACCCAGATCGGCAAGCAGCCCATAGGTCCAGCCATGGTTCTTCGTGAAATAGCGCCGCCTGGAATGGAACCAGTAGGAGGGCAGCCGGCGCAGGCGCACCTGCCGCCCGGTGACGCCGGTGCTCTGCCCCGCGACGTGCAACACGCGGGCGCCCGGAACATACCAGCATTCCCAACCCAGGCGGTGCGCGCTCAGGCAGAAATCCGTCTCCTCATAATAGAGGAAATAGCCTTCGTCGAAGCGCAGGCCCGTCTCCAGCAGGCTGCGGCGGATCATGAAGCTGGCGCCGGATACCCAGTCCACCCGTTCATTGCGGTCGCCCATGCGGAGCAAGGTCGCCTTCTTGCGGAGCAGCCGAGAGACGAAGCCCCAGCGCGCGCCCCGCTCGATCTCGCCCAATATGCTGGGAAAGCGGAAGGCGAAGGGCCAGAGCCTGCCATCGCCCTCAAGCAGCGCGCTGCCCGCTATGCCAGCCTTGGGATGCGACTGCATGAAGCGCGCCAGTTCGATGCCGGCCTGGGAATAGACCAGCGTGTCGGGATTGAGCAGCCAGAAGAGGTCGGCAGGCTCCGGCTGGGACAGCGCCCAGTCGATGGCGAGATTGTTGCCCGCGCCGAAGCCGCCATTGGCCCCGGCGGACATCATCCGGACCCAATCCCAGCCGCGCTGGCGCACCGCCGCCTCGATCAGCGCGCCGGACCCGTCGGGCGAGTTGTTGTCCACGACGATGGCGCGCAGGCCCGGCAGATATTTGCGCTCGGCCTCCAGGCTTTCCAGCGCGGCGATCACCAGCGATCCGGTGCAATAGTTGACGATGACGATATCGACGGCGGGCGGCGGGACAGAGGAAGAAGGAGGACAGGATGGGGACATGGCGCCGCTCATTCCGCCGCCACCGCGAGCATGGCTTCCGCCGCCATCTCCCGTCCCTTGCGCCCGGCCTGCCGCTCGGCCGATGCCGTGGCGCAATCGACCGCCTCCTGGAACAGCCGGGCCAGCGTGCCGACATGCGGTTCCTGAAGCACCGAACCATGGCCGCCCGGCACGGACAGCACGGTCACCTCCGACGCCACGCGCCGTCCCCAGCCAAGGGCATAGTCGTCATAGACGGCGGCATAGGCGATATCCTCCTTCTGCCCATTGCCCTCCGTCGCCTTGAACAGGGTGACGCTGGCACCGTCCAATATGCCCGCCGGGCGGTGGAGCTTGTGCGCGACCTCATAGAGCTTGAGAAAGGGAATGGCCTCCTCGCCGGGCATGGATGCGACGGGAGCGGCGGCAGCGGCATCGCCCCCGGCATTGGCGGCGCGGATGTTCCGCACCGTGCGCCGGTCGCGTGCCTCCTGAAGGCGAGACGCGATTTCCCACCGGACCGCATTGGCGGCCTTGCGCGCGAGCGATGGAAGCAGGACCGTCCAGCGGCTTTCCCGCAGGAGCGCCCGGACACGCCGGATGCGGGCGCGGGTGATGTAGAAGGGCCGCCTGGGCAGGGCGACGTCGGCCGCGTCGATGATGCCGACAAAGGCGACGCTATCGCCGCCGTCCCGCAACTGCCGCGCCATCTCGAAGGCGATCACGCCGCCCGCGCACAGGCCGGACAGCAGATAGGGACCGTCGGGCTGCACGGTCTTCATCCGCACGATATAGTTGGCCGCCATTTCGGCGATGCGCGTATGGGCGAAGCCGCCGCCGGGATTGCGCAGCGGCTCTATGCCATAGACCGGACGCCCCCGGTCGAGCCGGAGCGCCAGCCCGCGATAGAGCAATGTCTCGCCTAGGCCGTCATGGACGAAGAATATGGGGGTGAGCGCCCCGCCCGTCCGGATGGTCACGATGTCGCGGCCGGGCGCCTCGACCACCGTCCCGTCCTCTCCTTCCGGCGCGGCGGCCGTCGCCTCCGGATCGATCGCGCGCGCCAGTGCGGCCACGGTGGGGGAATCGAGCAGCGCCGCGAGCGGCAGGTTCTTGCCCGTCTTCTTGCGCAGGCGGTTCACGAACTGGACCGCGAGCAGGGAATGGCCGCCCAGGTCGAAGAAATTATCCTCCCGCAATATGGGATCGACGCCCAGCAGGTCCGACCATAGCTCGGCAATGGCCTGCTCCGTCGCGCCGATGGGTGCCGTCCCCTCCCCCTCCCGCCGTTCGACGAGCGGTTGGGGCCGCGCGGCGCGATGGGGCGCGCGCAGGCGGGCGAGCGCGGCGCCGAGATCATGGGGCGAGACGATCACATGGGGACGCGGCCGTCCCGCGATCAACTGGTCGAGCACGCCGATCCCTTCCTCCGGCAATATGCCGCCGGACAGCGGCTCCGCCCCGTCGGACGCCATGCCGCCCGCATCCCGGCCCCGCGCCATGGCGGACGGGTCGAGGATGCGCATCATCGTGAACTCGCTGATTTCCGCGACGACGCGTCCCGACGGATCGGCGATGGTGATGTCGAACATGGCGCTCGCGCCGGACGGCTCGCCATGGGGGCGGTGGCGGACATGGCTGACGATGGTCGGCGGCAGAGGCGCGTGCAGCACGATCCAGCGATAGGAGAAGGGCGCGAAGAAATCCCGGTCGGGATCATAGCCTTCCACCAGCATCTGCGCGCCCGCCGTCGCCAGGTCCAGCAAGGCGGGGTGGAGCAGCACCTTGCCGCATTCGCCCCGATATTGCGGATCGAGGGAGAGATGCAGCAGCGCTTCCTGTCCGTCGATCCCGATGCGCCGTACATTGTCCCAGCGGGGACCGAAGCGCAGCACGGAACTGGCACGGCCGCCCCCTTCGGGTATCGAGGCGCAGCGGGCGGCCAGTTCCGCCATGTCGAGCGGCTCCGGCGCCTGCGTCAGGGCGCGGGCGCAGCAGGAGCCGGCGGCATGCTCCACCCATGCCCCCGCCTCGCCCATGGCGCGGCCGAGCACCATGAAGCGCCAGTCGCTGCCGACGCGGCGGCGCAGATGGATGCGCAGTTGCCGGGCGGTTCCATCCGGGACGGCGAAGGGCGTCAGGAAGGTGATGTCCGACAAGGTGACCGGCTGCGGATCGATCAGCGCATGGGCGGCGCGCGCAAGCTCCAGATAGCCGGTGCCCGGCATCAGCGCGCCGGGACCGGCGAGGCGATGCTCGTCCAATATCCAGTGCGTTTCCGGAGAGAGGGTCGCGCTGACCACATATTCGTCGATCGAGAGCGGGTGCAACCGTTCGAGGAAGGGATGATCGACGGGCGCCCCCTCGCCCAGATCCTCGGGCAGGTCGGCGGCAAAGCTCACAGGCTTCCCTACCCCCGCGGCCATGCCGACTTCGCGCCACTGGCTCCAGCCGATGGACATGACCCTGATGTCGGGGTCGCCCTGGCGGGACTGGGCATAGGCATCGAGGAAAGCGTTGGCGGCGGCATAGTCGGTCTGGCCGGGCATGCCCGCCAGCGCGCTGACCGACGAGAAAAGATACATAAATTCAATTGGTTGACTCTTTAATACGGCATCAAGGGCGAGCGTGCCCTGCACCTTCGGGCGCAGCACCGCCGCCATGGCCGCGCGGGTCCTGGTCTCCAGCAGGCCGTCGTCGAGAGCGCCCGCCGCGTGGAACACGCCCCTGACCGGACCCATGGTCGAGGCGATGGCCCGCACGGCGCGGCGGAGGGAGCGGGCGTCGGCCACGTCGGCGACGAACAGCTCCACTTGCGCACCGCCGCTTTCCAGCGAGAGCATGTGCCTTATCCTGTCCTGCACGCCCCGCGCCACGGCGGGGTCGGCGAGCAGCGCGGGCCACCGGTCGCGCGGGGGCAGGCCTGTCCGGCCGATCAGGGCGATGCGCGCGCCCTTCGTCTCCGCCAGATGCCGCGCGATGGTGAGGCCGAGGCCGCCAAGGCCGCCGGTGACGACATAGACGGCGCCCGGCCGGATGGCGGCCCCGGCCGGACCCGGCGCGTCCGGCGCGAAGGGGCTGGCCCGGTGGTCGAGCACCCAGCGCTCGCCCCCGCGCCACGAGACGGGCCGCGCCTCGCCAGGGCCGGACAATTCGGCCAGCAGATCGCTCGCCAGCCGGTCCAGCGGGCGGTCATGGCCGCGCGGCGGCAGGGCCACGTCGATGCAGCCTATCCGCGTCCGGGGATATTCGGTGGCGATGACGCGGCACGCGCCGATGGCCGTCGCCTTGGCGGGCATCAGGCCCTCCTCCCGCGCGATGCGCTGCGCATGGTCGGTGACGAGCGCGAGGTCGACCGGCCCGTCAAGCTGACGCGACAGTTCCGGCACGAGCGCGGCAAGGCTGTAGAAGCCGAGGTCGAGGAGACGGCCGGTCCGGACCGCCCGCCCCCTTTGCGGGCCGGTGACCAGCCAGCAATGGAAGATCCGGGCGGGCAGCCTCCCCTCCCCGTTCAGGCAGTCGAACAGGCGGGCATAGTCGCAGGCATTGGCGGGGCTGACCGTGAAGCAGTCGCTGCCGAGGCGGCGGAAGCGCGTGGCGGGGCGCACGGTCACGACATCGCGCCCCTCCCCCCGCAACCGCGCCGCCAGCCGGGCGCCGAGGCCGCAATCATCCTCCAGCACGAGGACCGCGCCGTCGCGGGCCTCTCCAACCGGCGGGGGCGCGCGGTCCCAGACCGGCTCATATTGCCAGTCGGCCATGTCGCCGCGCCGTTCGGGCTGCTCCGCATCATCCTGCCCGGCGGCGGCAAGGGAGGCGGCGAGACTGCCCGGCTCGATCCAGTGCCGGTCCCTGTCGAAACAATAGGTCGGCAGCGGCAGGCGCAGGCGCCGCTGACCGTTCCAGAAGGCATCCCAGTCGAACGGCACGCCCAGCGCCCATATCTGCCCCGCCGTCTCCAGCCACCAGGCATCGTCGGCGACGGCCTGATCGGGATGGCGGAGCGAGCCGAGCACGGGCTGCGCGGCGGCGCGGCCGGGATGCTGCCGCGCGAGGCTCGACAGGCTGCGGCCCGGCCCCACTTCCAGCAACAGCCGGTCGGGATCGGCAAGGAGCCGCTGGAGGCCATCGGTGAAGCGCACCGTCTCGCGCAGGTGGCGGACCCAATATTCGGGATCGGTGACCAGCGGCGCCGTCGCCCAGTCCCCGGTGAGGTTGGAGACGAAGGGGATTTGCGGCGCGCACAGCGCGACCGATTGCATCAGGGCGCGAAATTCCGGGAGGACGGGATCGAGCAGCGCCGAATGGGCGGCGACGGAGATGCCGATGGGCTGCGCCTCTATTTCCCGCTCCTCCAGCGCGGCATGGAAGCGCGCGATCGCATCGGCCGGGCCGGAGACGGCGCAGAGGCGCGGGCCGTTGATCGCCGCGATGGAGAGGTCCGGCGGCAGCAACGGCAGGAGCTGCGCCTCCGTCAGGGGCACGCTGATCATGCCGCCCGGCTCCGTCGTCTCGAACAGGCGGCCGCGCGCCAGCACGATGCGCAGGCCCGTCTCCAGGTCGATGACGCCCGCCATATGGGCGGCGGCATATTCGCCGGAACTGTGGCCGATCATGCCGGTCGGCCGGACGCCAAGCGCCATCCAGAGGCGGGCGAGCGCGGTCTGGACGACGAACAGCGCGGGCAGCGCGATGGAGGGGCGCTCCATCTCCGCCGGGGCGCGGGCGCGGTCGGCGTCGGCCGGGAACAGCCAGCGGCGCACCTGGCCCGCGCCGAGCGTGTCGAGAATGGCGAGGCCCCGGTCGACCTCCGCCCGGAAGGACGGCTCCGTCCGGTACAGGCCGCGCGCCATGTCGACATGCTGCGGCCCGGCCCCGCAGAAGAGGAAGGCGACCGGGCGATCCGGCATGCAGGGAGCGACGGGCGCGGCATCGTCCGACGCCAGGGCCGCCAGCTTCGCGGCGGCCTCCGCCGGGCCGTCCGCCACCACGAAGCGGCGGCGCGGCAGGGCCTGCCGCCCGAGGCTGAGCGTATAGGCGGCGTCGGCCAGGTCGATGCCGGGATTGGCGGAGAAATGGCGGCCCAGCGCCGCCGCCGCCCCGGCAAGCGCGCTGTCCGAACGGGCCGACAAGGCGAGAAGCTGGCGCCCGCGCCCCGGACCGCCGGGCGCGCGCAGGGGCGCCTCCTCCAGCACGACATGCGCATTGGTGCCGCCGACGCCGAGCGAGCTGACGCCCGCGCGGCGCGGCCGTCCGCCCCGCGCGGGCCAGGGCGCATGAGATCCCTGGACGACGAACGGGCTGGTTTCCAGCGCGCAGGCCGGATTGGGCGCGGTGAAGTGGAGCGTCGCGGGCAGTTCGCCATGATGGAGGGCGAGGCCCATCTTGATGACGCCCGCCACGCCCGCCGCGGTGTCCGTATGGCCGATATTGCCCTTGACCGACCCTATGCCGCAAAAGCCCACATCGTCCGTGGACTGGCGAAAGGCGCTGGTCAGCGCGGCGACCTCTATCGGATCGCCCACCGGGGTGCCGGTGCCGTGCGCCTCGACATAGCCGATGCTGTCTGCCTTCACATTGGCGATGGCCAGCGCCTCCGCGATCACCTTGGCCTGGCCGTCGACGCCGGGGGCGAGATAGCCGACCTTGCCCGCGCCGTCATTGTTGATGGCGGAGCCGCGCAGCACGGCATAGATATGGTCGCCGTCGGCGATCGCGTCGGCAAGGCGGCGCAGCACGACGACACCCACGCCGCTGCCGAAGACGGTCCCCCGCGCATCCGCGTCGAAGGGGCGGCAATGGCCGTCGGGCGAGAGTATCTCCCCCTCCTCGTACAGATAGCCCCGGCGATGCGGCAGCTCGATGGACGAGCCGCCCGCCAGCGCCATGTCGCACTCGCCCGCCAGCAGGCTCTGCGCCGCCATGTGGATGGAGACGAGCGAGGTGGAGCAGGCCGTCTGGATGTTGATGCTCGGCCCCTTCAGGTCGAAGAGATAGGAGACGCGGGTCGTCAGGAAATCCTTGTCATTGCCGGTATGGCGCAGCAGGAACAGGCCCACGTCGCGGACCAGCCTGCTATTGGTCATGAGATTGCAGGGCATATAGGCATTGTGCCCGGACCCCGCGAAGACGCCGACCACGCCGTCGAAACGCTGCGGCACATGGCCCGCATTCTCCAGCGCCTCCCAGGTGCATTCGAGGAAGTGGCGATGCTGCGGGTCCATGATCGCGGCGTCGCGCGGGCTGAGGCCAAAAAGCGCGGCGTCGAAGCATTCCATGTCCTCCAGCGGCGCGCCGGAGCGGACATAGCCCGCCTTGCGCATCGCGGCGGGCATGACCCCGGCGGCGGCCAGCGCCTCCTCCGAATAGGTCTCTATCGCCTCCCGCCCTTCCTTCAGCAGGGTCCAATAGGCGTCGAGGCCGCGCGCCCGCGCGAAGCGGCAGGACATGCCGACGATGGCAATGGCGGTGTCGAGGCCGTCATCGCCCCCGCCCTTGCCGTCATCGCCGTTGAAATTCCGGGGATCGGGATCATGATACATCGGCTCAATTCCGTATGAGGACGCGGGTGGCGGTGCGGCGCTGAAGGGCGGCGCGGCGGGCGAGCGCCCTGTCCTGCCCCTGCCGCGCGGCGGCGGGCCGGTCGTCCGGGCCGGACAGGTGCGCGCCGAGCGCCGCGATGGTCGGGAAGCGGAATATGTCGGTCAGGGCGACTGGCCCCTCCACCAGCGCGGAGAGGCGCCGGTGCATCTGCACCGCCAGCAGCGAATGCCCGCCAAGATCGAAGAAATTGTCGGTCAGGCGGACATGCGGGAGGTGGAGGAGGTCGCGCCAGATCGCCGCGATCCGCTCCTGGAGGGGGCTGGCCTCCTCTTCCGCCGCGTCCGGCGCCTCCGCGTCCGGCGGCGCGGCGGCGGTGACGGCAGGCAGGGCGGCGCGGTCGATCTTGCCGTTGGGCGTGCGCGGCAGGGCGTCCAGCGCGACGAAGGCGGCGGGCAGCATGAAGTCGGGCAGCCCGGCGCGCAGATGGTCGCGCAGTTCGTCCAGCGGCGGCGCCACCGGTCCCTCCGCCGCGAAATAGGCGACCAGCCGCGTGGCGCCTCCCTGCCCCTCGGCCACCACGACCGCCTCGCGCACCAGCGCATGGTCGAGGAGAGCCGCCTCTATCTCGCCCAGCTCGATGCGGTAGCCGCGTATCTTCACCTGATGGTCGAGGCGGCCGAGAAATTCCAGCGTTCCGTCGGCCCGCTGCCGCGCGAGGTCGCCGGTGCGATAGGCGCGCCCCTCGCCCCGGACCGGATCGGGGATGAAGCGCTCGGCCGTCAGCTCGGGCCTGCCGAGATAGCCGCGCACCACGCCGTCGCCGCCGATCACCAGCTCGCCCGGCGTGCCGGGGCGGACCGGCCGGAGGCGGCGGTCGAGTATGTAGATCCGCTGGTTGGCGAGCGGGCGGCCGAGCGGCGGCGCCTCCCCGCCCGGCTCCAACTCGTGCACGGCGGACCAGATGGTGGTCTCGGTCGGGCCGTACATGTTCATGACGGCGCCGCCGACCAGCGTCGTCAGATCGCGGGCGAGATGCGGCGGGAACGCCTCCCCGCCCACCATCATCCGCCGGACCCGCCCCAGCGCCGCGCGGGAGGCGGGGTCCGCCGTCAGCATCTGCGCCAGCGAGGGCGTGCATTGCAGATGGGTGACGCCATGATGGGCGATGAGGTCGGGCAGGCTCCGCTCCACGCCGTCCGCCGCGCCCTGCACGCGCCGCCGCACGCCGTCGAGCAGGGGCAGGCTGTCCAGCACCCTGTCGGCCGCGACGCCGAAATCGATCAGGCAGGCAATCTCGTCCACGCCCGCGGCGCGCAGCCGCTCCGCCATGGCGGCGCAGTCCCCGGCCGTGCCGAACAGGCCGCTGGTCTCATAATAGCGCTCGAACGCATGATCGAGCAGCGCGTCCGTCTCCTCCGCGCTGAGGTCGGCCAGTTCCAGCCGCTCGGCCCCGTCCGGCGCCTGCCTGAAGGCGGGGAAGGACCAGGCATATTGCTTGAGGAGGTTGGTCGAGGTGCGCAGATAGGCCGTCAGCGGCTCCCGCACCGTCTCCCGCACCGTGGCGGCGTCCGTGCCCACGAAGCTGTGGATCATCAGGGTCACATGCCCCTCGCCCGCATGGCCCGCCGCCGCGCGGGCCTGGCGATAGATGGCGATCTTCTCCGCCACCTCCTCCACGCTCTGGCCGAGGAGATGGGTAAGGACGGAGGCGCCCGCATGGCCCGCCGCCGCGAAGCTCGCCGGATTTCCCGCCGTGGTGATCCAGAAGGGCAGCTCCCGTTGGACCGGGCGGGGATGGACGGACAGTTCCACATCCTTGCCGAGGGGACCGGGAAAGGCGCGCGTCTCGCCCCGCCAGAGGCCGCGCACATCGGCGATGGAGCGCATCAGCGCCCCCTGCCTGTCGCGGAAGGCGTCCGGGTTCAGCACGAAATCGTCGGGCTGCCACCCGGCCGCGAAGGCGATGCCGACGCGGCCATGGGAGAGATTGTCGACCAGCGCCCATTCCTCCGCGATGCGGACGGGGTGATGGAGCGGCGCCACGACGCTGCCCGCGCGGATCGCCACGCGCGAGGTGACGGCGGCGATGGCGGCGGAGGTGACGGACGGATTGGGATACGGCCCGCCAAAGGCATGGAAATGCCGCTCGGGCGTCCACACCGCCTCGAAGCCATGGTCATCGGCGAAGCGCGCGCCGTCGAGCAGCAGGCGATACTGGTCAGCATCTCCGCCGCTGTCGGAGCTGGCGAAATAGAAGAGGCTGAAGCCGACCGGCCGCGCCCTGCCCGATCCAGCGCCCGATCCCGCCGGCGCCACGTCGCCGCGCACCTCCCGGTCCGTGGCCAGGACGACATGATAGCCACGCGTCAGCGGCCAGCACAGTTCCAGCACGGAGATGTCGAAGCTGAGGCTGGTGACGGCGAGCCATGTCCCGTCCCCCTCCAGCTTCCGATCCATGCCGGTGAAGAAGTTGAGGGCGTTGCGATGCTCGACCATCACGCCCTTGGGCTTGCCGGTGGAACCGGAGGTGTAGATGACATAGGCGAGATTGTGCGGCCCCGCGCCGCCGTCGAACGGCAAAGGCGACTGCGCGTCGAAACGCGCTATCTCCTCGTCCATGCGCACGATCCGCGCCCCGCCCGCCGGAAGGCCATCGGCCAGCGCGCCATGGGTCAGGATCACCGCCAGCCCGGAATCCGCGATCATATGGGCCAGGCGGTCGGCCGGATAGGCGGGATCGAGCGGCACATAGGCGCCCCCCGCCTTGTGGACGGCCAGGAGCGCGATGACGACATCCACCGACCGTTCGAGGTTGATGCCGACCAGCACCTCCGGCCCCACGCCGATTTCCGCAAGATGACGGGCAAGCTGGTTGGAGCGGGCGTCGAGATCGGCATAATCAAGGGTCAGCCCGCGCGCGGTGACGGCGGGCCGTCCGGGCGTCAGGCGGGCCTGCTCCACGAACAGGCGGTGCAGGGCGGCGGCCCGCGATCCGGGCGCGCCGGTCGCGTTCCATGCCCCGAGGACGCGTTCGCGCTCCTCGGCGGAAAGGAGGTCGAGCATGCCCGCGGGACGGTCCGGATCGGCCCCGGCCGAGAGCAGCAGGGTCAGGAAGCCGGACCAGAGATCCTCCGCCTCCGCCACGGGCAGGCGTTCGGGATCGAAGGACCAGCGGCAGGCGCCTCCGTCCCCGGCGACGGCGATGGCGAGCACGGTTCCCTCCCCTTCGCGGGCGCCGTCATCGAGCGGCTGCGCGATGCGGATCGTCACCGGATGGTCGAGACCGGCCCCGCCGCGCAGGTCCGGCGCGCGGGCGATGAGGTCGCGCGCGATGCCGACATGGGCGTGCAATTCCCCGACTGCCCCGTCCAGCGCCGCCCGGACGGCGGCGAGCGGCAGGCTCCAGTCCACGGCATGATGCAGCGGCAGGAAAGGCGCGAACCAGTCGCGCGCGGCGGCGATGCGGCCGTCATGGGCGGGATCGGAATAGCCGATCCCCACCGTGTCGCGATCGGCCACCCGCGCGAGCCAGACGGCCAGAGCCGCCACGATATCGGCGGCCGACCAGCCGGAGGGCAAGGCGCGGTCGCGGACGATCCGGCCGCCCGCCTCCTCGCCATCCCCGGCGGACGGCGCGCGGAAATGCGGAAGCTGGAGGGCGTCGCGCGCGCCGAGGCGCCTGCGCCACCATGTCTCGTGACGGGCCGCGGCGACGGTCAGATCGCCCAGCGCGCGGCGCTCCGCCCTCTCCGGCAGCGGCAATGCCTGGCCGGGCCGGATATCGGGAAGCCGGACGGGCGCGCCGTCCAGCCCGGTCAGCTCCCGCAGGCGCAGGTCGAAGCTGCCCGTCGCGACGATGCAATCGGGATGGGAGGCCAGCAGCGTGCCCGGCTCCGCGCCGGAACGGCTGTCCAGCATCTGCACCTGCCGGACCGCGACGGCCCGGTCGCCGATTACCGCCTTGGGCAGGGTCAGGGGATTGGCATAGGGACCGAAATCGAGGGCGGCGACGAGGCGCGCTATGGCCTCGGCAGGCTGGCGCCAGTCGATAAGGGCGGCCCCTTCCGGGCGGTCATGCCCCCGGAACAGCCGCTCCGGCGGCGTCTCCTGCGGCTGCGCGCGGCGGATGCTGCCGTCGAGATCGGCCATGATCGCGCCAAAGGCCGCGAGGCCCGCCTCGAAGCATTTGGTGTTGAGCGAGACGGCGCTCTCGCCCGCCTCCACCCTTATGGCCTCCCGCGCCAGGATCGCGCCGCGATCCACATGGGCCGTCATCAGGTGCCAGCTTATCCCGTACCGGCTCTCCCCCGCCAACAGCGCCCAGACGGGAGAGTTCAGCCCGGCATAGGCGGGCAGCGGGCCGTCATGGAAATTGACCGCGCCGCGCCGCGCCAGCGCCAGCACCTCCGGCGGGAGGATGGACAGGTTGGTGATGGAGAAGAGATAATCGACCGCCTCCGGCGCCGAGGCCAGAAGATCGCGGACGGTGGCGAACAGGGGCAGGCCCTCGCGCCGCGCCCAGTCGGCGGCGGGGCCGGGACCGGCCACCACCGCCGCGATCGCATGGCCATGCCCGCGCAGCACCGCCGCGCAGGCGACGAGCAGGCTTTCATTGCCGATCAACAGGGTGCGCGGAGCCGGGGGCCTGTCGCCGGAGGACCAGTCCCGCGCCGGAACCGATGCGAACATGCCAACCGCGTCTCTGGTCGATCCATCCATGGCTTTCTCCTTATGGAGGCAGCGTAGGGGAGGTCGGGAGCGTCACGCTATTTCCCCAACTCAGTAGGCAGATTCCGGAGGGTGTTTGGGATTGGCCGATCAGGGGCGGGGATTTGCGCCCGCCTATTTATATTCGATGAGACGGCGGCGGCGGCGCCAATAGTCGATCTGCCCCTGCATATGGGGCAGCTTACCGAGCGTGACGAAGCTGGCTTCCAGCGGCCCGCCGCGCCGCCATATCCGCAGCCAGAGCAGCGGCCAGAGCGGCCAGGCGGGGGGCAGCGACCAGAGGATGTTGCTCGCCACCTCCCGCCGCAGCTTCGGATCGCGCGCGCCGCGCCGCGCCAGCGCCTCCGCCGTGGCATAGCCGCTGCGCCGGTTGCGCTGCCACCATTGGCCGAAGCGGGTCATGGCGGCGTCGTGGACGGTCATCTCATGGCCGATACGCCTGATCCGCCATCCCCTTTGCCGGATGCGATGGCACAGGTCCGGCTCCTCGCCCGCGATGAGGTCGGCGGAGAAGCCCCCGGCCTCCAGCAGCGGCGGCACGCGGAACAGCGCGTCCCCGCCGACGGTCGGCGCCGGGCCGACGGGCGTGTCCCATTCGCGGTCGCACAGCCGGTTATAGGGGCTGCGTTCCGGATGGCGTTCCCGCCTGCGCCCGCACACCGCCGCGAGCCCGGGATCGGCGCGGATCGCATCGAGCGCGGCGCCGAGCCACCCCTCGACCAGTTCGCAGTCGCCGTCGATGAAATGCACATAGCCGATGCCGGGATGGCGGGCGAGCAGCGCCTCCAGCCCCGCATTGCGCGCGCGGGCGGCGGTGAAGGGCAAGGCCGGGTCCAGCTCCACCACCGGCAGGCCATGGCCGCGCGCCAAGGCGACGCTGCCGTCCAGCGAACCGGAATCGACATAGACCGCGCATCGCGTCTCGCGCAGGACGCTGCCGATGCAGGTGGCGAGCCGCGCGCCCTCGTTCCGGCCGATGATGACGAAGCCGGTCCTGGCCGTCGCGGCCGCTTCCGCCGAGGGGCGGTGGAAAGGCATGACGGTCATGGCGCGCGCTCCGTGCGGACCCATTGCCGCTGCCGCCGCGTGACGAACTGGGCGAATATGGGCAGTTTCCAGAGGATATAGCGAAAAGCGCCGAATATGACGCGCGGGGGCAGCATCGCGCGCCCGTGCCGCAGCCATGCCGCCAGCAATCCCGCGCCGAGCGCCGCATCGGCCGCGACGAGCAGCAGCACGGGCGCGGACAGCCCGCCCAGCAGCCATGCGGCGGGCGTGGCAAGCCCGGCGATCATGAGCAGCAGCACCGTCGGCGGCACGATCTGGTCTAGGGCGAGGAAGACCAGCCGCGGACGCCCCTCCAGCGCCGCCTCCAGCAGGCGCGGCAGGTGGAGCGTCATGGACTGGAGCATGCCATGCTCCCAGCGCCGCCTCTGCCCGGCCGTGCCGCCCTGCGAGCTGGCGTTGCTGAGGAACAGCGCGCCCTCCTCGAAGGTGACGTCCTGCCCGTCGAGCACGAGGCGCAGGCCCATGTCGAGATCCTCCACCAGCGAATCCGTCGACCAGTCGATCCGCCAGAAGACCGGCGCGGGAAAGGCCATGCCCGATCCCTGGAGCAGCGCCGCGCCCGCCAACCGCCGCAGCGCGGCCTGCCGGACGAGATTCTTCACGAGGAAGGCGAAGCAGGACATGCGCACGACGGGCGTCGCGTCATCGGGCGGCTGGAGGAGATAGGCCCCCTGAACGACCGCGCCCGTCCCGCCCGGCCCCCCGCCCCCCGCCGAGGCGGCGGCGAGG
>JASGGS010000043.1:0-23793 GCA_047602685.1 Sphingobium sp. | reverse complement strand
CGACGTCCCCATGCCCCGCTCCGCCTCGGCATTGGTTATCACCGTCCAGCCGTCATGCAGCGCATCCCCGGCAAAGGCGGGCGGCCGGGGCCCCACGACGATCAGGCCGGGCGGCGCGCCCGCCGCCGCCACGGCGTCCAGCACCCAGCGGCCAAGCGGCTTGCCTGCGCAGGCAGCGTCGAGCTTGCCCCCGCCGAACCGGCTCGCCCGGCCCGCCGCGAGTATGGCGACGGGGATGGGTGGCGAGGGGGTAGGGAAGCCCGTTATCTTTTCCACTGAAGCGCCTCATATTCCCCGACAATCTCCGCCAGCACGGACAGCGCCAGCACTTCGGGATCGCGGGCGCGGGCGATGAGGCCGACCGGGCTGCGCAGCCGCGCGATGCTCTCCTCCGGCAGCCCGTCGGCGCGCAGCGCGGCCCGGCGCTCCTCCCGCGCGGCGCCGCCCCCCTGTGCCCCGACGAAGAAGGCGTCCGTGCCCAATGCCCAGCCGAGCAGCGCCCTTTCCCATTCATGGTCGTGGAAGAGGAGGAGTATGGCCGTCCACGGATCGGCGGCCAGCCCCGGCGGCACGCGGCCCAGCGACAGGCCGTCGTCACGGCCGCGCCCCTCTACCTCGACGCCCGCGCTGGCCGCGATGGTCTCGAAGGCGGTGAATTCCGGCCCCTCGCCGAACAGCAGGACCCGCAGCGGGGGGATATAGGCGCGCTGCTTCAGCAGGGCCTCGTTCGTGCCCGGCGGCAGGGGCAGGTCGAGCAGCGCCGTCTGGCGCCGCGCCAGCCTGTCGGCGGCACGGATCAGGCCCGGCCGGTCGGGCCGCGGGTCGATCAATATGTCCAGCCCTCCCCCGCAGGGCAGGCGGAAGTCGATGATGGGCGATCCCCGGCCATAGCGTATGACCCTCGGCGTCTCGCCCGCCGCGCGCATGGCGGCGGCGTCGCTGGCGAGCTGGCGCTCCAGGCAGCCGTCCGACAGGCTGCCCACCGTCCGCCCGTCCGGCGCGATGGCGATCTGCGCGCCCAGGCGGCGGGAGAAGCTGCCCTCCAGCCCGACGAGCGTGCAGAGCGCCATGTCCCCGGCGGCAGCGCCCGCCAGCAGGGCGGCCTGATCGCTACCGGCCAAGGGGGTGTCCAATCTCTGCCATGACCAGGCATCTGGGGCTTTCGTCCCGAAAACGAAAGGGCATAGTTGCGACACATGGCCAGGGCGGGCTGTCGTGGAGCCCCGCACGCCCCATGTTGACGCCGTGCCCGCGCTGGTCCATGCCGTCGCCACTTTCCCCTCGGGAGGCGGATGCGAAGAGAGCGTGCCCCAGCATTTCGGCGATTACGACTATATCGTCATAGGGGGCGGCAGCGCGGGGTGCGTGCTGGCCAACCGGCTGAGCGAGGATAGCCGCAACCAGGTGCTGCTGCTGGAGGCGGGCGGCCGGGACGATTATCACTGGATACGCATTCCGGTCGGCTATCTCTACTGCATGGGCAATCCGCGGACGGACTGGTGCCTCAAGACCGACGAGGAGGCGGGCCTGAACGCCCGCGCGCTCGCCTATCCGCGCGGGCGCGTCATCGGCGGCAGTTCCTCCATCAACGGCATGATCTACATGCGCGGGCAGGCGGCCGACTATGATGGCTGGCGGCAGGCGGGCAATGCGGGCTGGAGCTGGGACGAGGTGCTGCCCTTCTTCCGCAAGTCGGAGGATCATGTCGACGGGGGCGACACGCTGCACGGCACCGGCGGGGAATTGCGCGTCGAGCGGCAGCGGCTGCGCTGGGACCTGCTGGAGGCGTTTCGCGACGCCGTGACCCAATATGGCGTGCCGCCGGTCGCCGACTTCAACCGGGGCGACAATGAGGGGTCCGGCTATTTCGAGGTGACGCAGAAGCGCGGCCGCCGCTGGAGCGCCGCGGATGCCTTTCTGAAACCCGTTGCCAGGCGGCCCAATCTCCATATCCGCACACAGGCGGAGGTGGAGCGGCTGGACATTGCCGAAGGCCGCGTGACGGGCGTGCGCTTCCGTGTCGAGGGGATGGCGTTCAGCGCCGCCGCGCGCGGCGAGGTGCTGCTGGCGGCGGGCGCGATCGGGTCGCCCGCGATCCTCCAGCGGTCGGGCATCGGGGATGGCGGACGCCTGCGCGACCTTGGCGTGGAGCCGGTCCACCACCTGCCCGGCGTCGGCGAGAATTTGCAGGACCATCTCCAGATACGCTGCGCTTACCGGGTGGCGGGCGTGCCGACGCTGAACATCCGGGCGGGGTCCATGGTTGGCAAGGCGATGATCGGCCTCGAATATCTCCTCAACCGCTCCGGCCCGATGGCGATGGCGCCCAGCCAGCTCGGGGTGTTCCTGAAATCGCATCCGCGCTTCGCCACCGCCAATCTCGAATATCATGTGCAGCCGCTGAGCCTCGCGGCCTTTGGCGGCGCGCTCGATCCCTTCCCGGCCTTCACCGCCAGCGTCTGCAACTTGCGGCCGCACAGCCGAGGCACCGTCTGGATCG
The DNA here is from genome assembly GCA_047602685.1 of Sphingobium sp. Lineage (GTDB taxonomy): Bacteria > Pseudomonadota > Alphaproteobacteria > Sphingomonadales > Sphingomonadaceae > Sphingobium. Next base: position 21,293 of record JASGGS010000043.1, on the reverse strand, counting down.
ACGGGCCGGACCACAGAGCGGCGCCGCGCATCCGGCCCAATTATCTTTCCGCCGAGGAGGATCGGCAGGTGGCGGTGGAAGCGGTGAAGGTCACGCGCGCCATCGTCGCGCAGCCTGCCCTTGCCGCCTACCGCCCGGAGGAGTTCCGTCCGGGGCCGGAGGCGGATGACGATGCCGCCATATTGCGGTCCGTGGGGGAGATCGCGACGACCATCTTCCACCCTGTCGGCACGGCCGCCATGGGGCAGGGGGAACGCGCCGTGGTGGACCCCGCGCTGCGCGTCCATGGCATGGACCGGCTGCGCGTCATCGACGCCTCGGTCATGCCGACCATCACGTCCGGCAACACCAATGCGCCCGTGATGATGATCGCGGAAAAGGGCGCGCATATGGTGCTGGAGGCAGCGCGCGGCCGTTAGAGCGATTTCAAGTCAGGTGGAATCACCTGACGGCTCGGAAATCGCGGAAAACAAAGAATCCCTCAGCGGGTTTGCTTCAATCAAAGCAAAACCCGCCTTAGGCCCCGTTCCATCGTCCGGGAGCGGCGACCCTATGCCTGCTTCAGGTCGCGGGGCGACGGGGGGAGCCATTCCGGTTCGCATATCCACTGCCGTGCCGGCAGCCCGCCGAGATTCCGCAACGCCTCCACATCCTTCAGGATGATGCCGTGGCCGGTCCGCTGGATCAGGCCCTGCTTCTCCAGGGCGGACAGCGTACGGTTCACATGGACCGACGTCAGGCCGAGCAGGTCGGCCAGATGCTGCTGCGTCAGCGGCCATTCGATCCGGCCGTCCCGCGCCATGCCCGCGACCTTCAGCCGCTCCTGCACATGGATCAGGAAGGAGGCGAGCCTGCGCAGCGCGCTCTGGCGGCCGATGGTGGTGATCCGGTCCATCAGGAAGACGCGTTCCTGCTGCGCGCTGAGGAACAGGGCTACCGCGGCCCGCGGCGCATCGAAGAAGAGGCGGGCGAAATCGCGCAGGGCGATCGGCCGCACGGTCGCCGCCGTAATGGCCAGCAGCGTCTCGGCCGCCTGGGTCAATGCCATGCTCGGCGCGCCCAGGACATCGCCTTGTATATGGAGCTTCACGATCTGGCGCTGGCCGTCGCGCAAGTCGACGCAGCTTGCCACCCATCCTTCGGTGAGGATGAAAACATGGTCCACGGGGTCGCCCTGCTGGCGGATCAGCCCCAGCTTCGGCACGCGGCGCGGCGTTCCCAAGGTCCGCGAAAGGATATCGCGATCCTCCTCCGGCAGATCGATGAATTCGGACAAGCGAACCGGAATGGTTGGCGTCAAAGATTCCCCCTCTATTGAACCCCTGCCGGCATCTAGCGTCTATTCCATCCAATCCGCCTTAATCTGCATTAACCGGCGATCCTCCGGGCGGCCGACTCCCGCCATTGGCGCAATGGGGAGGCAAATGGCCCGGCCGCGATATTTGACCCGGTTGCCGTCCGCGCCGCGATTGCGCCCTTGCGCCCCGCCATGTCAGGCTCGATCCGCAGAGATGGGAGAGGTGGATGAACAGGCTCGGGATCGAATTGCTCAGCGTATTGGGTCTGCCGCCGGTCGACCATGTGCGCCTGGCGGCGGAACTGGGCTGCACTTTCCTTTCGACCGGGCTTCACCGTATTCCCGATGCCTTCAATCCCAATGGCTATCCCGACTGGTCGCTGCGCGATGATCCGGCGCTCCGGCGGGAGATGATCGCGGCCATGCGCGGCAGCGGCGTTTCGATCTCGCTGGGGGAGGGCTTCGCGGTTCGGCCGGGACAGGCCATGGCCGACAAGGCGCGCGATTTCGATCTCATGGCGGAACTGGGCGCGCGGGGCATAGGCGGCATCGTGATGGAGCCTGATGTGCCGCGCGCCTATGACGAGTTCGCGCTGCTGGTGGAGATGGCGGCCGCGCGCGGCATGCTGGCGACCATCGAGTTCGCCCCGCCGCATCCGGTGGGCGATCTTGCGTCCGCCCTGGCCCTTGTGGACCATATAGGCCGTCCGGACCTGCGCGTGCTGATCGACGCCATGCACTTCTTCCGGTCCGGCGGGACGGTCGACATGCTCCGGGCGCTCGATCCGGCGCGCATCGGTTATGCGCAGCTATGCGACGTGCCGCTCGTCAGCGACCGCGACTATATGGAGGAGGCGATGACGGGGCGTCTGGCGCCGGGACAGGGGGAATTGCCGCTCGCCGATTTCGTCGCGGCGCTGCCTGCCGACGTGCCGATCGGGCTGGAGATGCCGCGCTTTGCCGAGGCGAAATCAGGCCTGTCGCCCGCCGCTATCCTGCACCCCGCCGTGGAGGCTGCGCGCAGGCTCGGCGCCTGAGGCGCGCAAGGAAGGAAGGCGGCGCCTTCGGCACCGCCTTCCTTCCGGATCAGCCGATGAAGCGGCCGCCGTTCACGCCGATCACCTGGCCGGTGACATAGCCCGCATCATCCTGGCACAGCCAGGCGGCGGCGCTGGCAATATCCTCCGGCCGCCCTTCGCGCTTGACCGGACCGGCCTGCGCCATGGTCTCGCGCGACATGGCCATATTGCCGATATTGGCGTCTGCGAAACTCTTCTCCGACATGACCGTGCCCATGACGAAGCGCGGGGGGATGGTGTTGCAGGTTATGCCATGCACGCCCAGCTCCTGCGCCAGCGTACGGGTCAGCGCGATCATGCCGCCCTTTGATGCCGAATAATGCGCCATGTTGACGGCGCCGGTCTGCGCGCTGGACGAGGAGATGTTGACGATTCTGCCCCATTGCGCGTCCTTCATGTCGGGCAGGCAGACCTGCGTGACGATGAACGTCCCCTTGAGGTTGATCTCCAGCATCCTGTCCCATTGCTCGTCGGTAAGCTGCTCGAAAGGGACGAAGCCGGTGATGCCCGCATTATTGACCAGGATGGTGACGGGGCCGAAGGCGTCGCGAAGCTGCTGGACGGCGTGCTTCACCTGATCGCGGTCGGCGATGTTCGCTTGCAGGGCGATGGCTTCTCCACCATCCGCCTTGATCTCGTCCGCGGTTTTCTGCGCATCGTCGATGAGGATGTCGAGCACTCCCACCGCGACGCCTTCCTGTGCCAGGCGTTTCGCGATCGCAGCGCCAATGCCTGCGGCCGCGCCCGTCACCAATGCCACCTTCTTGACCATGCACTCTCTCCTGTCTCGATCCGATATCCGCGCGATGTACGGAAATATGGACGGAGCATAGCCTCGGCCTTGCTTTGGGTGCAAGGCGGCGGCGCGCAGGGCCGCGCATCCGGCGGTATGGCTGGAAAAAAGGAGGACGAGGTTCGGAGAAGGCGGCGCGGGCCGCCCGGATCAATAGGCGTTCTTGTGGACGACGACCTTCACGGTCGCCATCAGGATGGAGATGTCGCGCCACAACCTCCATCCGTCCAGATATTCGAGATCGGCGCGAAGACGATTTTCGAGATCCTCGCGATGATGGGTGGCTCCCCGGAAGCCGCGTATCTGGGCAAGGCCGGTAATGCCGGGCTTGAGCGCGTGGCGGACCCAATATTGCTCGTCCACGTCCCAGAAGCTGTGGTCTCCCGCCAGCGATCCGAGGGCGTGCGGGCGCGGACCGACCAGGCTCATGTCGCCGATCAGCACGTTGAAGAGCTGCGGCAATTCGTCGATGCTGGTCGCGCGGATGAAGCGGCCCACCTTGGTGATCCGGTCGTCATCGCGCGAGGCGGAGCGGTTGCCGTCGGCGTCCGTCATCTCCACGCGCATGGAGCGGAACTTCATGATCGCGAACATGCGATTGCCACGGCCGACGCGCTGCTGGCGGAAGATGACCGGACCCTTGCTTTCCAGTTTTATCAGCACCGCCACGAGCATGAGCAGCGGCAGGAGCAGGATGATCACCGGAATGGTGCACACCAGGTCCAATATGCGCTTCTTCGCGCGGTTCTGGAGATTGAGGGGGCCGCGCGACACGATCAGCGTGTCATGGCCGTTGAAGCGGTTGAGGCCGATGGGGTCGAGAGAGAAGGGACGCTCCAGCACCACCTCTCCCTGCACATTGGCGCCCTTGAGGATCAGGGACCAGGCATGCTGGCGATCGACCGGGCTGTAGACGATCACGCGGTCGAAGCCGTTCATATAATGGGCCACGCGGCCGATCATGTCGGGGCTGCGCAGATCCGGCGTCAACTGTTCCGCGCGCGCGTTGATGGTATAGCGCGGCAGCGGGCCGTCATAATCGTCATGGTCGATGATGAGCAGTTCGTCCACCAGCGCGCCCTGATGCTGGGTGCGGGCATGGTAGCGGAAGGCGAAACGGCCCACGGCCAGGAACCCGCCGCCCGCGATGACGCTGACGAAGAAGGGCAGGCGCGTCATGGTGATGTCGATCTTGCCGAAGAAGAACAGCAGCAGCGCGATCAGCATCGAGACGATGAGCGCGGCCAGCGCGCGGCGCAGGCTTTCCGTGTCGTCCTTCAGCACATGGATGGAATAGGCGCCGTTGTTCAGCGCCAGCAGCACATAGAGCGGCGGCAGCACATAGCCCAGATGCAGGCCAAGCGGCGAGGTCACGGGGAAATCGAGCAATTTTCCGGCCAGCACGCAGCCGAGCAACAGCGCCACCAGGTCGAGCAGCAGCAACTCCGTATACAGGAACAGCCGGACGGTCTGCTTGGACACCATCCGGGCCTGTCTTGCAGCGTTTCGCGCGTTGACGAGTGCGCGGCTGTCAGTCACTCGACATTCCCCCTTAAATCAAGAGCGCTCAGGGCCACTCCGCGCTATCGCGGCTTTTGCACTGCAATAACCTGTTTTGCGTCGCAATACTATGAAGGACGTTACGGTCGCAAGATGTCGAGCGGATTTAGGCGCCGTCCGCCATGCCGACGGAGCGTTTCGTCCCATTTAGAGATGGAAATTTGCGACCTGACGTGAAATTGCCGGGTTAAATCAAGATGTAAGCAATAATACCTAGTGTGACGGCCAGTCCCAGAACTCCGGACAGCCGCGACAGGAGGTGGATCGAATCCTCGACATGCTCGTCGAAGGACGATCGCGGCGCCCGCTCGAAATGATATTGGGCGAAGCCGCGTTCGATTCGCGCATGCAGTGCGGCGACATCGCCATGGGCGACATCGAAATAATGGTCGCTTTCGGTGCCGCCCTGCGGTTGCGGGTGCGATTCGGATGGCTTGAACGGGGACGGGGGCATGGAAATCACTTTCATCTGCCCGGTTGGCCCGGACGTTCTGGACGTGCCGCCATCATGCCGGAACAGGATTAACAAGTGGTAAAGATCCCCGGGAATCCATGTCCGTCCGTAAGGAGATCCACGCACCCTGCTCGGCCCGTCACGTCGCGCTGTGGAGGCACAGGCGCCGTTCCGCCTCGCGCCGCCGGACAAGGCCGGGGACGACCTTGCCGCCCGCCCTGTTCCAGGCCAGCATCGCCTCGCATCCGCCGCGCCAGTCGCCCTTCTTGAAACGGGCGGCGGCGGTGGAGCGGCAAAAGCCGGAGGTCCCGATATTATAGGAGAGGGAGATAGCCGCGGCAAAGGCATGGGGCCGCGCCGCGAAGCCGGGGATGCAGGCCAATATGGGCCGCGCAAAGTCGCGTTCCACGCGGCGGGCGAGCATGGCGGAGCATTCCGCGTCGCTATACCGGCGCATCGGCGCCTGCGTCTCGCCATAGCAGACCGTCATGACACCCACTATGTCGCGATAGGGATCGTTGCGCTTCCCTTCCCATCGCATGATTTCCGGCGTGGCGATGGACAGGGCGGCGGCCAATGCGGCGGCGAGGGCGGCCGGGGCGAGCACGGCCTTGCCGGACAATTGCGTCATGCCCGGCCTCCCTCCTGCGCGACCAGCCGGGCGGCGGCCACCGCGGCGAAGAGGAGGGCGGCCACCTCATTGGCATAGGGCATCCCGGCCCGGACCTCCGGCGGCAGGCTCGTCCAGCCCGCCATCAGCGCGGCGCCCAGCGCCGCCAGCCGCACCGACCAGAAACGCCATGCGGAGCGCCAGTCGGCGATCAGGCGCGCATGGCGGCGCTTGCGGGCGGGGCTGTGATGTGAATGGTCGGGGGTTTTCTGCATCGATCGGCCTTTCCGAAAGGGGGTCGGAAAGCCGGGCAGAGAAACGCGCCTGTAGGACAGCGGAAAATGACGATGGGGGTGCGCCCTTCAGGGCGCGGGCGTCTTGTCCTTGAACAGGCACAGGTCCGCGACCAGGCATCGCCAGCATTCGGGACGCCGGGCCTTGCAGATATAGCGGCCGTGCAGGATCAGCCAGTGATGCGCATCGCGGCGAAAGGGGCCGGGGACGCGCTTGTCGAGTTGCTTCTCGACGGCGTTGACCGTCTTGCCGGGGCCGAGGCCGGTGCGATTGCACACGCGGAAGATATGGGTGTCGACCGCGAACACCTCCTCGCCAAAGGCGGTGTTCATCACGACATTGGCGGTCTTGCGCCCGACCCCCGGCAGGGTGGTCAATATGTCGCGGTCGCGCGGCACCTTGCCGCCGAAGTCGCGCACCAATATGTCGGACAGGGCGATGACATTCTTGGCCTTGGCATTGTACAGGCCGATGGTCTTGATGTGCTGCTTCAGGCCCTCCTCGCCCAGCGCCACCATCTGCGCGGGCGTCTCGACCGTCTCGAACAGCTTCTTCGTCGCCTTGTTGACGCCCTTGTCGGTCGCCTGCGCCGACAGGACGACCGCGACGAGCAACTGATAGTCGTTGCCATAATCAAGTTCGGTGCGCGGTTCCGGGTTCGCTTCCGCCAGCCGGTGGAAGAATTCGAACACCGCTTCCCGTGCCATCAGGCGGGACGCCATCGGATCAGAGGCCCAATATGTCGGGCATGGTGTAGCGGCCTGGCGCGCGCCCCGCGAGCCACAGCGCGCCCGTTACCGCGCCCCGCGCGAAGATGGTGCGGTTCTCGGCCCGGTGACCGATCTCGATACGCTCCTGATCCGTGGCGAAGATCACCTGATGATCGCCCGCGACCGATCCGCCGCGCAGCGCCGCAAAGCCGATGGCGCCCGCCTTGCGCGCGCCGGTCACTCCGTCGCGCCCGCTTTCCCGGTTGTCGGCCAGGACGATGTTGCGGCCTGCCGCCGCCGCCTCGCCCAGCAGCAGCGCGGTGCCGGAGGGCGCGTCTACCTTGTGCCGGTGATGCATCTCCACGATCTCGATATCCCAGTCGGGGCCGAGGCGGCTCGCCGCATCGCGCACCAGCGCCGCGATCAGGTTGACGCCCAGCGAGGTGTTGCCGGTCTGGAGCACCGCGATCCTTTCCGCCGCCCGGTCGATCAGGGCGTGATGCTCCGCCTCAAGGCCGGTCGTGCCGATCAGCACCGCCTTGCCCGCCGCGATGCACGCGTCGAGATTGGCGGCCAGGGCGGCGGGGGAGGAGAAGTCGATCAGCACGTCGCTCGCCCGGGCCAGGGCCGCGGGATCGTTCCCGATCGCGCGGCCGTCGTCCAGCGTGCCCGCGCCCGCCCGGTCCGTGCCGCCCGTCAGCGTCAGGCCGCGCGCGGCGATCTCGTCCGCGATCACCCGTCCCATGCGTCCCGCCGCGCCGAAAATGCCGATGCCCGTCATGTCTTGTATCCGTCAGAAGTCTTTGCTGAGGTGCGCCGATGCCAGAGTTTCGAAACATTGTCATCCTGACCGGCGCGGGGATTTCCGCCGAAAGCGGCCTCGCCACCTTCCGCGGCCCCGATGGCCTGTGGGAGGGGCATAGGGTGGAAGATGTCTGCACGCCGCGAGCGCTGGCCCGTGACGCCGCTCTCGTCCACCGCTTCTATGATGAACGCAGGGCCAAGTTGTCGGAGGTGGCGCCCAATGCCGCGCATCATGCGCTGGCGCGGCTGGATGCGGAATGGCCGGGCGATTTGCTGATCGTCACCCAGAATGTCGACGACCTGCATGAGCGCGCGGGCGCCCGGCGCCTCCTCCACATGCATGGCGCGCTGATGAGCGCGCTCTGCGCCCGGTGCGATGACCGGCGGCCCCATGCCGGTTCCCTGCCGCCGGGCAGCGCCTGTGCCGCCTGCGGCGCTCCCGCGCTCCGGCCCGATATCGTCTTCTTCGGCGAGATACCCTATGGGATGGAGCGGATCGAGGAGGCGCTGGCGGATGTCTAACAGTTCGTCTCCATCGGCACGTCCGGCGCGGTCTATCCGGCGGCGGGCTTCGTCCAGACCGCCCGCTATCATGGCGCGCGCACCGTCGAACTCAATCTCGACCCTTCGGCCGGCAGCCTGATGTTCCACGACACACGGCTCGGCCCGGCGAGCGTCCTTGTTCCGGCCTTTGTCGAGGAATTGCTGGATAAATCCCTATAAACCCATGTGCGGGACTCGCCAGCGGGGGATGGAGCGCCTATGTGGCCGCCATGGTTTCCCAACCGGATGATCGCCCGCTCAAGGACGCGCTGCTGCACGGGATCGCGGGCCGGTGCCCGGCCTGCGGGTCGGCGCCCCTGTTCGCGCGGTTCCTGAAGCCCGTCCAGCACTGCCGGGCCTGCGGGCAGGACTGGACCCACCAGCAGGCGGACGATTTCCCGGCCTATATCGTCATCTTCATCGTCGGCCATCTGCTCGTGCCGCTGGTCGTGTCGATCAACATGCGGTTCGAACCCTCGCTGGTCGCGCAGATGATCGGATGGCCGCTCGCCACCATCGTCCTTTCCCTGGCGATGATCCAGCCGGTCAAGGGCGCGGTCATCGCGTGGCAATGGTCTAGGCGGATGCACGGACTTTAGATGTCCCTGTAGATGCCTCTGTCTTGCGCCCTGCCGTCCCGCGCGCCACATGATAGGCCATGACCGACCAGACCGCCGATCCGAACCCGCCGATGCGCCTCGGCATCATCCCCGTCACCCAGTTGCAGCAGAATTGCTCGCTCCTCTGGTGCACGGAGACGATGCGCGGCGCCTTTGTCGATGCAGGCGGCGATCTCGACCGGCTGAAGGCCGCGGCGAAGCGGATGGGCGTGACCATCGAGAAGCTGCTCGTCACCCATGGCCATATCGACCATTGCGGCGGCACGGGCATTCTCGCCAAGGAACTGGGCGTGCCCATAGAGGGGCCGCAGGAGGAGGACCGCTTCTGGATTTCCCAGTTGGAGGATGACGGCCGCCGCTGGGGCATAGAGGGCAAGGTGTTCGAGCCGGACCGCTGGCTGGACGATGGCGATCAGGTGACGGTCGGCAATCTCGTCCTCGACGTCATCCATTGTCCTGGCCATACGCCCGGCCATGTCGTCTTCCATCATGCGCCGTCGAAGCTCGCCATCGTGGGGGACGTGCTGTTTCGCGGCTCGATCGGCCGGACGGATTTTCCGCGCGGCAATCATGCCGATCTCATCGGGGCGATTACCGGCAAGCTGTGGCCGCTGGGCGGCGACACCGCCTTTGTCCCCGGCCATGGCGAGATGAGCAATTTCGCCTATGAGCGCGCGACCAATCCCTTTGTGGGGGACGCGGTGGTGGGCCGCTGATCGGCGCTCCCGCCGCCCAGCCGACGGAATCGGTTGCGTTCCGCGCAAAAGCCGCTATAGGCGCACTTTCTCGCGAAAGTCCGGGTCTTCCCCCGGCTGCGGTCGAATGATCGCCAGCCAATAGACGGATTGTCCGGTTCGCGTCTCGAACTTTGACTGACCAACGAACGGAACAGGTGCCGCATGGCTGTCCCTAAGAGAAAAACTTCGCCGTCCCGCCGGGGCATGCGCCGCAGCCATGATTCGCTGCGCGTCGAGGCGTTCCAGGAATGCTCCAACTGCGGCGAGCTGAAGATCCCGCACAATCTCTGCAACTCCTGCGGTCATTATAACGGCCGGGAAGTCATCGCCGTCGGCGCCTGACGCACCAACGGCGGGGTAGAACAGGGTGACAGTCCAGCCGCGGATCGCAATCGACGCGATGGGCGGCGACGAGGGTGTTCGCGTCATGGTCGCGGGCGCCGCTCTCGCGCTGGAGCGGCATGGCGCCTTGCGCTTCCTGCTGATCGGGGACGAGGCCGCGATCAAGGACGCGCTGCATGGGCGCCCGGCGCTCGCCGCCGCCGTCGAGATACAGCATACCCACATCGTCGTCGCGGGCACGGACAAGCCCAGCCAGGCCATAAGGACGGGCCGGGGCAGTTCCATGGCGCTCGCCGTCGATGCGGTGAAGGCGGGCCGAGCGGGCGCCGCCGTCTCCGCGGGCAATACCGGCGCCCTCATGGCGATGGCCAAGCTGTCGCTGCGCACCATGCCGGGCATCGACCGGCCGGCGCTCGCCGCGCTCCTGCCCAGCCTCGGCGACAATGACATCGTGATGCTCGACCTCGGCGCGAATACCGAGTGCGATGCGCGCAACCTCGTCCAGTTCGCGATCATGGGCGCGGCCTATGCGCACACCTTCATGGGCCTCGACAATCCGCGCGTCCGCCTCCTCAACATCGGCACGGAGGAGTTGAAGGGCACGGACGAGATTCGGGAGGCGTCCACCATATTGCGCGGCGCGACGAACGTGCCGTTCCGGTTCGACGGTTTCATCGAGGGCGACAAGATCGCCTTTGGCGAGGCGGACGTGATCGTGTCCGACGGTTTTGCGGGCAATATCGCGCTCAAGACGGCCGAGGGCACCGCGCGCATGGTCACGGAGTTCCTGCGCCGCGCCTTCACCAGCTCTCTCCGGTCGAAGGCGGGTTTCCTGCTGTCCAAGCCGGCGCTGCACCTTCTCAAGGTGCATCTCGATCCCAATAATCATAATGGCGCCGTGTTTCTGGGGTTGAACGGCATTGTCGTGAAGAGCCATGGCAGCGCGAACGACAAGGGCGTGGCCAATGCGATCCATGTGGCGGCTCGCTTGCTGGAGGATGATGTGACGCGACAGATCGCGCAGAGCCTGAACCGCATCAAGGAAGCAACCGCGTCCAGGGATGTGGCCCGGTCATGACGGTCCGTTCCGTCCTGCTCGGTACGGGCGCCGCATTGCCCGCGCGCTGCGTCACCAATGCGGAACTGGCGACCCGCGTCGATACCAGCGACGAATGGATTGTCGAGCGGACCGGCATCCGCACCCGTTATGTCGCGGGCGATGGCGAAACCACGTCCAGCCTGGCGACCGATGCCGCGCGCCGCGCGCTGGAGGCGGCGGGCCTGCAAGCGAGCGATATCGACCTGATCGTCCTGGCGACGGCAACACCGGACCAGACCTTTCCGGCCAGCGCCACGCGGGTGCAGGCCAATCTCGGCATTGACGACTGCATCGCCTTCGACGTGGCGGCGGTCTGTTCCGGCTTTCTCTATGCCGTCACGGTCGCCGACAACATGCTGCGCGGCGGCGCCGCGCGCCGGGCGCTGGTGATCGGGTCGGAGACCTTCAGCCGCATATTGGACTGGGAGGACCGGGCGACCTGCGTCCTCTTCGGCGACGGTGCGGGCGCCATCGTGCTGGAGCGGCAGGATGTCGCTGACGAAAATGGGCCGGGCATCCTTGCCAACCGGCTCCATGCGGACGGGCGCCATAATGGGCTGCTTTATGTCGATGGCGGGCCGTCCACGACGGGTACGGTCGGCAAGCTGCGCATGAAGGGGCAGGAAGTCTTCCGCCATGCGGTGGTGAATCTCTCCGCCGTCCTCAAGGAGGCGCTGGACGCCGCCTCGATCGCGACCGCGGACGTCGATTGGGTCGTCCCGCATCAGGCCAATGCGCGCATCCTCGACGCGACCGCGCGCAAGCTGGGGCTGGAACGGGAGCGGGTCGTCATGACGGTCGACCGGCATGCCAATACCTCGGCCGCTTCCGTGCCGCTGGCGCTCGACGCCGCGATCCGCGACGGACGTATCGCGCGCGGCGACGTCGTGGTTTTGGAGGCGATGGGCGGCGGTTTCACCTGGGGCGCGTCCGTCTTGCGTTATTAAACGTTGTTATTGCACAACTTTCTGTCCCGTTTCGGGACATTGTAAGACTTACTTAAACAATATTGCAAATGGGGCCAAAAACTCTCAATTAGGCAACGGGTGGTGGACGTTGTTTAATTTGGGGGTGTGATGTCAGGTGACTCTACGCTCACTCGGGCGGATCTTGCAGAAATGCTCAATCGTCAGATCGGATTGTCGAAATCCGAGTCCGCAGGTGTGGTTGAATCTCTTCTCGAGCATATCAGTGCGGCACTGGAAGATGGTGAGAACGTCAAGATTTCCGGTTTCGGCACTTTCAGCCTGCGCGACAAGCGGGAGCGGATCGGTCGCAATCCGAAGACGGGGATAGAGGTTCCGATCTCGCCGCGCCGGGTCCTGACCTTCCGTCCTTGCCAGGCGATGAGGGACCGTATCGCGCGGGCGTAACTGCCTGCATTGACCCGGGAAGCAGCATGGCTACATTCGGCGCATGGAAAAAGCCGACGGAGCCTTCCTGACCATCGGGGAGCTGGCCCAGGAATTGGGCGTTGCCCAACATATATTGCGCTATTGGGAGTCGCGCTTTCCGCAGCTTCGGCCGCTTCAGCGTGCGGGCAACCGCCGCTATTACCGGCCGCAGGATGTGGAGGTGGCGAGGCGAATCCATCGTCTGCTCAATGTCGAGGGCTTCACCATCAAGGGCGCCGCGAAGGCGTTGAGCGATCGCGGTGACCGGACGGCGGCGTCCGCGCCCGCCGCTTCGGTTCCGGCGGCTCGCGCCGCGCAGCCGTCGCAGCCGCGTGTATCGGTGGAGGGCTTGCTCGACCGGCTTCAGACCATTCGTGGCGAACTGGCCAAGGCTGTCGGCGAGGATGCGGGCTGATCCGGTCCTCTGGGCTCAATGCTGGTGCGCGTCGGGGCCGAGGGCCGGATCGAGGTCGCGCGGCCGTGTAAAGGCCGTGAGCGTGGCCGGGCGGGACAGTTCGGTCCAATGCTCCGCCTCGAATTTCAGGGTCGCGATGGCGGCGGTCGGATATTTCGCTTCCACCGCCTCGCGCAATGCGTCCGCCGCGCTGTCGGGCACGGTGTCCAGCACCAGATCCTCCAGCCCCGGATTATGCCCCACCATCAATATCGCGCCCAGATGATCCGGCAGGTCGCGCAGCACGTCGAGCAGCGTGGCGGAGGAGGCGAGATAGATGCGCCTGTCCCAGCGCGTATCGACGCTCCGGCCATAGCCTTCCAGGAAATGGTCCAGCGTTTCCGTCACGCGCACGGCGGGCGAGGCGACGATGGCGTCGAAACGCAGGTCCTGCGCCTTGGTCCATTCGCCCATCAGCCGCGCGGCGCGCTTGCCCCGCTCGTTCAGCGGACGGTCGAAATCCCTCGATACGCTGTCATTCCAGTCGGATTTGGCATGGCGTAGAAGGGTGACCGTCTTCATGAAGGCTCCGTTGTGGGTCATTCGATCACAGCAATGCCGCAATTTCGCGTCCGAACCAAGACGCCAGCGCCCGTAATTTCTTGTTCAATGCTCCTCGTGCGGAAAAGTCCCGAAAAAGTCGGGCTGCATCGCCGATCCGGCCGGGGGCGGCAGAGGGGGACGGCCCAGGAAGGAACGTATCGAGGCGATGGCATCCTCCAGATTCAGGCGGCGAATGGCGACGCCGGGCGGGAAGGCGGCGAGCATGCGGCTCGGCACGGCGGCGGAGAGGAGGACGAAGACGCCCCGGTCGTCCTGCCGCCGGATGAGCCGGCCAAAGGCCTGGGCCAGGCGCGCGCGCACCAGCCGGTCATTATAGGCGCCCCCGTCCCAGGCCAGGCGCCGCGCGGCATGCAGCACGCTCGGCTTGGGCCAGGGAACGCCTTCCATGATAACGAGGCGCAGCGTATCGCCGGGCACGTCTATCCGTCGCGCAGCGCATCCGTCCCCAGCAGCGAGGCATGAGGATCGGCGCGGAACAGGTCGACCAGCGTGCCGATGTCGATCGGGTCGACATGCTGGGCGAGGAGCGGCAGGCCGGATCGCGCCAGACGGTCCGCGATGCGGGCATGCACGGCGCGCAGCCGCCGGATCGCGCTGAACAGGCCGAGCGCGCCGCCGCCCGACGCCTCGATCAGCCGGGCATAGGCGCTGGCGAGCGCCGCCGTGTCGCCCTTCCGGATATCGGTGACGATCAGCACTTCGGAGTGCGCGGCATAGTCGAAGGGGCTTTCAGCGCTGAACAGGTCCGGCGCGCGGTCGAGATGGGATGCGCCCGTCAGCGCCCGCGCCGTGCTCCAGTCGCCGCCGGCGCGCAGGGTCGCGGAGGTGATCAGCGCGCCATGGGCGGGTTTCAGCACATGGTCGGCCAGCGGGCGCGTGGGATCCAGCCAGTGACGCCGCAGCGCCACATCATATTCGCGCCCGTCGAAACGGTCGACCGCCAGCCAGTCCACGAAATCCGGCGTCCCCGGTCCGCCGATGCGCGCCAGCAGCGCGATCCAGCCCGCCAGCGTGTCGCAGCGGCGGCCGAGCGCCATGCGGCTGCCCTCGATGCGGTTGCGGCTTTCCCCGTCCAGCCAGTCCGGCGGATCGCCGATCATGTCGTCCAGCCGCCGGTCGAGGCGGCGCAGGGGGTCAAGCAGGGCGGTCAGCGCGTCGCCCGCCGCCTGCGCCGCCTCCACCAGCGCGGGGGAGGGGTCGACCAGTTCCGCCTCCAGTCCGTAGCCCGGATCGCCCTCCGCGTGCCTGCGGCCTTCCTCGGCGCGGGCGAGCGTCATCGCGCGCACGGCCACCAGCAATGTCTCCAGCGGTCCCTGCGGCGTCTCGCCGGTGATGCGCGACAGCCATTCGTCGGCGGGGAGGCGCTTGGCCGCCTGCACCGCCGCCTCGATCGCCTGCCCCGCGGCATCGTCATAGCTCGCGACATCGGCCAGGCGGGCGGCCAGGCCCCTGCGCCGCCCCTTGCGCGATCCCTCCGGCCCGATCACCCAGCGGCGAAGCTCTATCGCCTCCGCGCCGGACAGCGCCAGGGAGAAGGTCGAGTCGGCGGCATGGAACAGATGATGGCCCTCGTCGAACACATAGCGGGCCTGCGTCTCGCCCCGCCCGCGCACCGCCTCGACCAGCACCAGCGCATGGTTGGCGATGACGATATCGGCCTGCGCGGCGGCGCGCGTCGACCGTTCGATGAAGCAGCGGCGATAATGGGGGCATCCGGCATAGATGCATTCGCCCCGCCGGTCGGTCAGCGCGGCCGTGCCGGTGCGGCGGAACAGCGTCGGCAGCCAGCCGGGCAGGTCGCCGCCCACCATGTCCCCGTCGCGGCTATAGGCGGCCCAGCGCGCCACCAGTTGCGCGAAGATCGCCCCGCGTCCATTCGCGCCGCCCTGCAACGCCTCCTCCAGATTGAGGAGGCAGAGATAATTTTCGCGCCCCTTGCGGATCGCGACCCGGCGGCGGCGCTGTGCCTCGTCGGGGTAGATGCGCGCGCTTTCCTTGTTCAATTGCCGCTGGAGCGCCTTGGTGAAGGTGGAGACCCAGACCGATCCGCCCGATTGCGCGGCCCAGAGCGAGGCGGGCGCCAGATAGCCGAGCGTCTTGCCGATGCCCGTCCCGGCCTCCGCCAGCACTATATGCGGCGCGTCGCGCTGGTCGCGCGGGGCAAAGGCTCCCGCCGCCGCCTGCGCGAAGGCGCGCTGGCCGGATCGCGTCTCGCCCGCATGGCCGACCAGCGCGTCCAGTTGGTCGTCTACATCGTTCGGGGACAGTCCCCCCTGGCGCGCGGGCGGGCGCGGCGGCTGGTCTTCCCATTCCGGCAGGGCGGAGAACAGCCATTTTTCCTCCGTGCCGGGCTGCGCCGGGAGCGCGGCGCGCACGAACGGCGCCCAGGGCCAGCGCGCCCGCTCCAGATTGCGCGCCGCCGTCCACGCGCCCCGCCTCTCCCGCCAGCCGGGTTCCGCCATGTCGGCCAGAAGCCGCGCGGCGACCTGCGGGAGCAGGGCCGCGCTCTCCGAGTCGTCCGCCGGTGGGGGCAGGCCGGTCGCCTCCGCCAGTCCGGCGGGCGAGGGGATGACGAACCGCGCCGGATGGACGAAGGCGAAGAGTTCGAGGAGGTCTAGGCCCGACAATTCCCCATAGCCCAGCCGTCCCCCGACAAGGGGCGTGTTGACCAGCAGCAGGGGGGAGGCCAGCGCCCGCGCCTTGGCCTGTTGGCGGTCGACCGGGCGGGCGGTGCCTTCATCCCAGAGCCAGGCGCCTGCGTGGCTTATATGCAATGCACAAAGGCGCGTCGGATCGATCATGAAGCAACCAGTCTAGGCCCGCAGCGTGCAATAGACCAGATAGGCAAGTCGGGCCGCGATGAAACGATGTGAACGGCGGGACGAACCGAATCCATCAGGATTTTCCGGGACGTGATGTGACAATATCGTTACAAAACTGGTTAAAATATCCATTGAAGTCGATCATATAGGATAATTTACAATTTTTGATCGATTTGTAGGAATATAGCTTCGTGATATACTGATGTAATGATGGAAAATTCTATGGATTTACTTTGTTAGCAACTGCAAAAAATGTTGCGAGTTCGCTATGATATGCTTGATTTTACTAAAGAAATGTCTTGATCGCGCGGAACCCATGGCGTAACCGCGCATTCAAGGACTCAAAACAGAGCATCCAGTCGATGGGTCCTGTATTTGAGGCAGAGGGTCGCCAAACAATGAATATCCAGACATCCGGGGATTTCCCCACCAGGCCGGCAGACTATATCGATCGCGGCGCGCGCCTTGTGTCGCGTGCAAGCGGTCTCGTTGCTTTTGCCGTCGCTCTTGTGGCGCTTCTCTACCTGACCGCCTTCTGACGGCGAGCCTGGCGTTTCTGGCGCGTCAGGGCAGGAAGCTTCCGGCGCGCGCGATTTGATCGCTGCGGGCCATCGTCTTTCCATTTGTCGTCATTGTCCGGTGTGCGTCATGATCGGCGCATGCGATCCGGTTCCGTCAGGCGGAATTGCGGCGGCCGAAGCCCGTCGCCCCGAATCGGCGTGGCGCGGGTGGAGGATAGCCATGATGGACGGGCGGCAGTCCGCCGGATAGCGGCCTGATGTCGCTTCCGGGCGTCGCCATCATCAGCGCGTCGTGCAACGGCCCGTCGGTCATGTCGAAGGGAAAGCGCACGCCCATCCGGTCGACTTCCGACCACATGCACTGGGCATAGACGGTCTGCCCCATATATTCGATCTGGAATTTCGCGCCCTTGGCCATGGCCGCGCCGACGATCTGCGCGCCATGTTCCGACAGGTCGATGATCCGGGCGTCGAGCGAATCCAGCACCGTCGTCAAGGTGACGGCGATGTCCACGACGATACGCTGACGCTTGCGCTTGATTTCCATGACGGCCTCCCTGAGGCTTCCATGATGGGCGGACATTGGTAAATATTCGGGAAACCAGCGCCGCTTTGGCGTGATTCCGCAGCCGGTCCGCGTCATTTTTCCGCTGTCTTTGACCCGGAGAAAGGGTACAGCCCGCCCCATGACCGACATTGCAGACATTCCGACCCTGCGCGAAGCTGCCCGCGCGTCCAAGGCCTGGCCGTTCGAGGAAGCCCGCAAGGTGCTCCGCCATTATGAAGGCGGCCCCGCGCCCAAGGCGCCGGAAAAGGGCTATGTCCTGTTCGAGACGGGCTATGGTCCCTCCGGCCTTCCGCATATCGGCACGTTCAACGAGGTGCTGCGCACGACCATGGTCCGCCGCGCGTTCGAGGCGCTCAGCGACCTGCCCACCCGCCTCGTCGCGTTCAGCGACGACATGGACGGCCTGCGCAAGGTGCCGGACAATGTGCCCAATCAGGAATTGCTGGCGCAGCATATCGGCCGGCCGCTGACGGAAGTGCCCGATCCCTTCCGCAAATATGAGAGTTTCGCGCATCATAATAATGCGATGCTGCGCGAATTTCTCGACCGTTTCGGTTTCGACTATGAATTTCGCAGCTCGACTGAGATGTACCGCTCGGGGCAGTTCGACGAGCAGCTTCGCAACGTCCTGCGCAACTATCGGGCCGTCATGGACATCATGCTGCCGACGCTGCGCAAGGAGCGGGCGGCGACCTATTCGCCTGTCCTGCCGGTCAGCCCGTCGAGCGGCCTCCTCCTCTATGTCCCCGTCGAGGTGGTGGATGCGGAGGCGGGGCTGATCCGCTTTCAGGATGGCGGCAGGACGGTGGAAAGCTGCATCCTGTCCGGCGGCGCCAAGCTGCAATGGAAGGTCGACTGGGCGATGCGCTGGGTCGCGCTCGGCGTCGATTACGAGATGTACGGCAAGGACCTGACCGACAGCGGCGTGCAGTCCGGCAAGATCGCGCAGGTGCTGGGCGGGCGCAAGCCGGAGGGCCTGATCTACGAGATGTTCCTGGACGAGAAGGGGGAGAAGATCTCCAAGTCCAAGGGCAACGGCCTCTCGCTTGAGGAATGGCTGACCTATGGCACGCAGGAAAGCCTCGCTTTCTATGCCTATCGCGAGCCGAAGAGCGCCAAGCAGCTCCATATCGGCGTCATCCCGCGCGCGGTGGACGAATATGAGCAGTTCCGCGCCCAATATGGGGATCAGCCGCTCGACAAGAAGCTCGGCAATCCGGTCCACCATATCCATGACGGCGCCGTGCCCGCGGACGGCCCGCCGGTCAGCTTCGGCCTGCTCCTCAACCTCGTCGGCGTGATGGGGGCCAATGCCACGGCGGATCAGGTGTGGAACTATCTCGGCAATTATGCCGCAAATATCTCGCCGGAGACGAGTCCCGCGCTGGCCTCGCTGGTGCGCCACGCGCTTGCCTATAATCGCGACTTCGTGGCGCCCACGCTCAAGCGCCGCGCGCCGGAGGAGAATGAGGCGCGCGCCCTGCGCGAGCTGGATGCGCAACTGGGCGCGCTCGCGGAGGATGCGACGGCGGAGGATATCCAGAATATCGTCTATGCGATCGGCAAGGACCCGCATTACGGGTTCGAGCAGCTGCGCGACTGGTTCAAGGCGCTCTACCAGACCCTCCTGGGTGCCGATCAGGGGCCGCGCATGGGCAGCTTCATCGCGCTCTACGGCGTTGAAAACAGCCGCCGCCTCATCGCCGAGGCGCTGGAGCTGGCCGACGCGGCCTGAGCGTTGCGGGCTTTTCGGCGCGGTCGCAACTCCATGGACCTCAAACGACTTTCGTGAGTTTCCGGAAATGGTCCACCCCCCTTTCGGACTGATGGCGGCTGCGTCATCGGCCGTGCCGGTGGGTCGCAAGGCTGTCGGCACGGCCACCTTGGATTTGACGCGATCCGGGTTTGGCCCGGATCTGGCCCGGATCGGCCATGGAAAAAAGCCCGGCCGCATCGCGACCGGGCTTCCATTCTGCCGTGGGCGGCTTCTTACCAGTAGAAGCCGTTGATGACCTGGACCACGCGTCCGGTGCGGACATTGACCAGCAGCGCGTCGTCATAATGGCGGACCCAGCGGTTCGTACCCGTTGCGGGGGGCAGGCGATAGCGGCCCGGATTGGCGATATAGTAGCGGCTGGCATAATAATTGGGCCGGATCGCCGCGCCGGGCTGGAACCGCTGATAGGCGAAGGGCGCGCGCCAGTTGCCGCGGGCGTAGATCGCGCGGTTCTTCGCGCGATAGTCGCGCCAGTCTTCGCGATATTCGCGCTTCGCATCGCGCAGGTCCCGCTGCGCCAACTGTACGTCGCGGCGGTCGCCATAGCGCTGGGCCTGACGCAGGTCGCGCTGCTCCTGGCGGATTTCCTGGCGTCCGTCGCGCAGTTCGCGGGTCTGTGCCATCGCCATGCCGGGCAGGGCGGTGGCGGCGATCAGGGCGGTCAGAATGATCTTCTTCATGATAGTGTCTCCTCGTTCCCGGCCGGGCGTCGGGGACCGTAAGGGGCGGTCGACCCGGTGTCCGGCAGGTCACCCTTATCGCCCGGGCGCGCTGAATGTTCCGCGAACGGATCGGTCAGACAGCAGACAGGATTGTCGCAAAATGTCGGAAGCCGCGCGGGTTGTTGCGTTTCAGCGGATGGGCACGCTGTGCCAGGCGCGCTCGCGATACCATTTGGTCAGCACATATTTGGCGCCGTCCAGGACGGGCAGGGCGGCGTGGAGCGTTTCGGCATTGGGTGCGCCGTCGGGCAGCATGTTGTTCCACACCAGCAGCGTGCCGGGCCGGGGCGGAACCATGAAGCCCGCGCGCAGGAAATGCGTCTCGCCGCCCTGCGGCACGGCGTTCAGGTACATCATCGCCGTCCAGCAACGCTGGCCCCCCGCATCGCGCATGTCCGGCCAATAGCGCGCGGCCTTGGGGAAATAATCGCAATGCGCCTTATATTCCTGACCGCGCTCATAGCGCTGGCCCTGGATCGTTTCGCCCTGTTCGGTGGGAAAGCCGGTCATGGCGTCGATGCGCCGCGTCAGCTTCTCCATCAGCGGGTCCGCGGGGTCCAGATTGCAGCTCGAACTGGTGCGATAGCCCTTTTCCGCCGATCCGCTGAACAGGGTCGACGGCCTGGCGCCCGCATCGATCCGCGCGATCATCGCGGTGCATTCGGCGGGCGTCAGAAAGCCATGGCGGACGAAGATCTCCATCTTCTCGTTCGCGATCGTGCCGAGCATCGGGTTGCGGTGCAGCTTCCGGCTGACATTGGCGCCCAGCGCGGCGCGGGTGGCGGAGGGAATGTCGGGGTCGTCGGGATAGGGCGGGCTTGTCACGATGCCGACCTGCCATCGCCCGCACTCGCGGACAAGAAAAATGGGTCGAACCGTCCCATGATACGGTTCGACCCAGGTGGTTCCTGAAGGCCGCTCAGGAACATCGTCGGGAGAGGGGGCGTGGCGGAGGGAGAAGCCGCCCGGCCCCCGCCTCACCAGAAGAAGTCGTGGATCACATCGACGATATAGCCGTCGCGTATGTCGACCAGCAGCGCGTCGTCATAATAGCGCACCCAGCGCAGCGTGCCGTAGGCGGGGGGCAGGCGATAGCTGTAGGGATCGTCCAGCCAGTAGCTGCTGGCAAAGAGCGGGCTGCCCAGGAACACGCCGATGGAGAAACGGCTATAGCCATAGTTCCAGCCCATGGGTGGCCGATAGGCGGGCATGCGATAGACGTTGCGGTTCATCTGCCGGTAGCGGGACCAGTCATAGCGGCTGTCGCGGCGCCAGTCGTTGCTCCACCGGCGCTGGTCGCGCCAACGGTCCGCATTGCTGATGCGCGCCCGATCCTGCCAGTCATTGCCGGGCCGTGCATAGCCGGGGCGGCCCGCGTCGGGCCGTCCAACGCCCGGACGTCCATTGTCGGGCCGGCCGAAATTGGGGCTGTCGCCGCGCCGGTCATTCGGCAGGGAGGACGGGCGTCCCGCCGGTTCGCGATTGGCCCAGTCGCGGCCGGGGCCGGACGATTGCCATCCGGCGGAGGG
>JASGGS010000042.1:0-24331 GCA_047602685.1 Sphingobium sp. | reverse complement strand
GCCGCCGCGCCGCGCACGGCCGTGGCCGGCGCCGTGCCGGGCCAGTCCGCCGACGAGGACAGCTTTCCCCCCATTCCCGTGGCGCAGGACATCCCCTGGCCGGGCGGCACGATCTGGCTGGAGGTCGAGGCGGTCGATCCCATCCGCCGCATCGTCCGCGTGCGCGAGACGGTGCCGGTGGCGAAGGCCGGGCCTCTCGTCCTCCTCTCCCCGCAATGGATTCCGGGCCATCACGCCCCGCGCGGCGAGATCGAGAAGATTGCGGGCCTGCGCTTCACCGCCGATGGCCGACCGCTCGCCTGGCGGCGCGACCCGCTCAACGCCTATGCCTTCCATCTGACCGTGCCCGAAGGCGCGGCGAGCGTGGTGGCGGAGTTCCAGTATCTGGCGGCCACGCAGGCCGACCAGGGCCGGATCAAGATCGGCTCGGCGCTCATGAACCTGCAATGGGACAATCTGTCGCTCTATCCGGCGGGTTATCATGCCCGGCGCATCCCGGTGCAGGCGACCGTCGCCTATCCGGCGGGATGGACGGACGCGACGGCCCTGCGCGGCACGCGGTCCGGCAACAGCGTGACCTATGCCCCCACGGATTATGCCACGCTGATGGATTCGCCCGTCTTTGCCGGGCAGTTCGCCAGGACGCATGCGCTTGCGCCCAATATCCGCCTTTCCATCGTGGCGGACAGCGCGGCGGAGCTGAAGGCCAGCAAGGACCAGATCGCCCGCCACGCGAAGCTGGTGACGGAGACGGCCGCCCTGTTCGGCTATCGCCCGTTCGACCATTATGACTTTCTGCTCGCGATCACCGACGAGATCGGCCGGATCGGGCTTGAGCATCACCGGTCCAGCGAGAATGCGGTCGGCACCGGCTATTTCACCCGCTGGAACGACGGGCCGGGCGACCGCAGCCTGCTGGCCCATGAATTCGTCCATAGCTGGAACGGAAAATATCGCCGCCCGGCGGGCCTCGCCACGCCCGATTATGCGACGCCCATGCGCGGCCAGCTATTGTGGGTCTATGAGGGGCAGACGCAATTATGGGGCTATGTGCTGGCGGCGCGTTCCGGCCTGTATAGCACGGATCAGGCGCTCGACGCCTTTGCCACCATCGCCGCGCGGCTGGACGCGACGGGCGGGCGGGACTGGCGCCCGCTGGCCGACACGGCCGGCGACCCGGTGATCGCCGCGCGCCGCCCCAAGGCCTGGCCCGACTGGCAGCGCAGCGAGGATTATTACAATGAAGGGCTGATGATCTGGCTGGAAGCGGACGCGATCATCCAGCGCGGCACCGGCGGCAAGGCCGGACTGGACGATTTCGCCCGGGCCTTCTTTGCCGGGCGGGAAGGGGACTGGACCGTCTCCCCCTATGGCCGGGCCGACGTCATAGCGGCGCTGAACCGCATCCTCCCCTATGACTGGGCCGGATTCTTCGCGGCGCGCGTGGACAGCATCCAGCCGGAGGTGACCAAGGGCGGCCTGGACCTGGGCGGTTACGCCCTTGCCTGGGGCGACAGTCCTGGCCCGGCCTTGCGCGAGCGGGAGACGGACCGCCGCCTCGTCGACCAGAGCTTCGGCATCGGCCTGACCGTGCGGGACGATGGCGGCGTCGTCGCGGTCCGGTGGGACAGCGCCGCCTTTCGCGGCGGATTGCGGTCGGGCGACCGCATCGTCTCCGTCAACGGCATCGAATATGGCCGCCAGCGTTTCCTCGACACGCTGCGCTCCGCCGCGAATGGCGGGCGGATCGACCTGATCGTGCGCCAGGGCAAGGCGGTCAGGACGATTACTCTCGCTTATTCCGACGGCATCCGCTATCCGCGCCTGCAAAAGACCGGAGAGGGTGAGGGAAGCCTGGACAGGCTGCTCAAGCCCAGGGCCTGAGCGAATATCGGGTCCAACGAGAGCAACATATCTGCAACCCATTGCGGGCACCGGCGCGCACGGACAGGCCGTGGGCGCTGCCGCCCCCATAGACGAACAGGCGAAGAGACAGATGCGAATCGACATGATCCCGGTGGGCGACAATCCGCCCGAAAGCCTCAATGTCATCATCGAGGTGCCGACCGGCGGCGAACCCGTGAAATATGAGTTCGACAAGGCGTCCGGCGCTCTCTTCGTGGACCGCATCCTCCATACGCCGATGCGCTATCCCGCCAATTACGGCTTCGTGCCGCATACCCTGTCGCCCGACGGCGATCCGCTGGACGCGCTGGTCGTCGCCCGCTCGCCCTTCATCCCCGGCGCGATCGTGCGCGCGCGCCCCATCGCCGTCCTCAACCTGGAAGACGAGCATGGCGGCGACGAAAAGCTGGTCTGCGTACCGGACGACAAGACCTTCCCCTATTATTCGAACGTGAAGGAGAAGGAGGACCTGCCCGATATCGTCTTCGCGCAGATCGAGCATTTCTTCACCCACTATAAGGACCTGGAGAAGGACAAGTGGGTCCGCGTCGGCACCTGGGGCGACGCCGCCGAGGCGCGCCGCATCACGATCGAGGCGATCGAGCGCTATCAGGCGGACAAGGCCGCCGAGAAGGCAGCCTGAACCGCCTGTTTCCATGAGATTTCGGAGGGCGGCGGCGCGATGGCGCGGCCGCCCTTTTTCCTTCCCCCCTGTCGCGGCTTTGCCTATAGGCTTTTCATGGCAGAAGAACCCGCGAACCCCCAGAACCAGAATGATTATGGCGCCGACAGCATCAAGGTGCTGAAGGGCCTCGACGCCGTGCGCAAGCGGCCGGGCATGTATATCGGCGACACGGACGACGGATCAGGCCTGCACCACATGGTGTTCGAGGTGTCGGACAATGCCATTGACGAGGCGCTGGCGGGGCATTGCGACCGCATCCTGATCACCCTCAACCCCGACGGTTCCGTCAGCGTCGAGGATAATGGCCGCGGCATCCCGACCGGTATCCACAAGGAGGAGGGCGTCTCCGCCGCCGAGGTCATCATGACCCAACTGCATGCGGGGGGCAAGTTCGAGAACACGTCCGACGACAATGCCTACAAGGTGTCCGGCGGGCTGCACGGCGTGGGCGTGTCGGTCGTCAATGCCCTCTCCGAATGGCTGGACCTCAATATCTGGCGCGAGGGCCGCGAGCATTATATGCGCTTCGCCTATGGCGACGCGACCGCGCCGCTCAAGGAGATAGGCGACGCACCGCTGACCGCCGACGGCAGCCGGAAGAAGGGCACGCGCGTCACCTTCCTCCCCTCCACGGAGAAGGTGCCGGGCGACGGCGGCACGTTCAAGAACCAGACCGAGTTCGATTTCGACAAGCTGGAGCATCGCTATCGCGAACTGGCCTTCCTGAATTCCGGCGTGCGCCTGTTCCTGGTCGATGCGCGGCATGAGGAGAAGAAGGAGGTCGAGCTTTACTATGAGGGCGGCATCGCGGCCTTCGTGAAGTGGCTGGACCGCAACAAGAACCCGCTCATGCCCGATCCGGTCGCGATCGCGGGCACGCGCGACGACGTGACCATCGACGTCGCGCTGGAGTGGAACGACAGCTATTATGAGAATGTCCTCTGCTTCACGAACAATATCCCGCAGCGTGACGGCGGCACGCACCTCGCGGCCTTCCGCGCGGCGCTGACCCGCACGCTCAATGCCTATGGGGACAAATCCGGCATATTGAAGAAGGAGAAGGTGAACCTCACCGGCGAGGATATGCGCGAGGGGCTGACCGCCATCGTCTCGGTGAAGCTGCCCGATCCCAAATTCTCGTCGCAGACCAAGGACAAGCTGGTCTCCTCCGAAGTGCGCCAGCCGCTGGAAAGCCTGATGGCGGACAAGCTGGCCGAGTGGCTGGAGGAAAATCCCGCCCATGGCCGCGCGATCATCCAGAAGGTGGTGGATGCCGCCGCCGCGCGCGAAGCCGCCAAGAAGGCGCGCGAGCTGACCCGGCGCAAGGGCGCGATGGACATCGCGTCCCTGCCCGGCAAGCTGGCCGACTGCCAGGAGCGCGACCCCGCCAAGTCCGAGCTGTTCCTGGTCGAGGGCGATTCCGCCGGCGGTTCCGCCAAGCAGGGCCGCGACCGCCATTTCCAGGCGATCCTGCCCCTGCGCGGCAAGATATTGAACGTCGAGCGCGCGCGGTTCGACCGCATGCTGTCGTCCAAGGAGATCGGCACGCTGATCCAGGCGATGGGCACCGGCATCCGCGACGACTTCAATGTCGAGAAGCTGCGTTACCACAAGATCGTCATCATGACGGACGCCGACGTGGACGGCGCGCATATCCGCACCCTGCTGCTGACCTTCTTCTACCGCCAGATGCCGCAGATCATCGAGAACGGGCATCTCTACATCGCGCAGCCGCCGCTCTACAAGGCGACGCGGGGCCGGTCGGAAGTCTATCTGAAGGACGATGCGGCGCTCGACCAATATCTGGTCGACAACGGCATCGACGCCATGCTGCTGGAGACGGCGGGCGGTCCGCGCACGGGCGAGGACCTGCGCGGCCTGATCGAGCATGCCCGCCGCATGCGCACCCTGATGCGCTATGTGCCGCGCCGCTACGAACCGGCCATCGTCGAGGCCCTGGCCCTCAATGGCGCGCTGGACCCGGAACTGGACCGCCCGCACGCGGAGCGCGCGCTGGAGGCCGCCGCCAAGTGGCTGAACGCCGTCGAGACCGAAGGCACGTGGGGGGCCGCCATTTCCGCCGAGGGCGGCTATCATCTCCAGCGCCTGCTGCGCGGCGTGACAGACCATCACATGATCGAGGCGGGTTTCCTGGCATCGGCGGAGGCGCGCAAGCTGCATGCGCTGGCGCAGGAACAGGCCGACGCCTATGTCGAGAGCAGCCGCCTCATCAGCAGCCTCGCCGCCGCGAAGGAAGCGGCCGAGAGCGAGGAGGGAAAGGAGCTGCCCGCATCGTCCGCCAGAGGCACGCCGGTCACCCGGCCGAGCGAATTGCTGGACGCGGTGCTGGCGGCGGGCCGCAAGGGCCTCTCCATCCAGCGCTACAAGGGGCTGGGCGAGATGAATGCGGAACAGCTATGGGAAACCACGCTCGATCCCAACAACCGCTCCATGCTGCGCGTCGAGATCGACCAGGCGGACGTCGCGGACGAGATCTTCACCCGCCTGATGGGCGACGTGGTGGAGCCTCGCCGCGAGTTCATCCAGGACAATGCGCTGAACGTCGCCAATCTGGACGTTTGAGAATCCAAACCTCTTCCTTCTTCCCGCCACGGGGGGAGAGGCGGACCGTCCTATTCAGCGCGTCTTGAAACGCAGCGCCTCGGCCCGGTCGAATTGCGGCCTGAACGTGTCCGCGTCCGCCAGCGCCCACCAGCGGCGCAGCGTTTCATGCTCCGTCCCGGCCAGCAGCTCGCCCGGCTCCACAAAGGGATAGATTTCGTTCATCTGGCGCATCTCCGCCACGTTGATCCGCTGGCGGAGATGCCCCGGCCTGAACTCGTCCGGTGAGTTGAGGCCCGCCGCCACGACAATATCGTGGAGGGCATCGATCGTCGATTTATGGAAGCGGGCGACCCGTTCCGCCTTGTCGGGTATGACAAGGCCGCGCTGGCGAGCAGGCGACTGGGTGGCGATGCCGGTCGGGCACGTGTCCTTGTGGCAATTCATCGACTGGACGCAGCCGAGCGCGAACATGAAGGAACGCGCGGCATTGCACCAGTCCGCGCCCAGCGCGGCATTCATCGCCAGCGCCGCGCCGGAGGAAACCTTGCCCGAAGCCGCCAGCTTCACCTGCCCCTTGAGATTGGCGCCGACCAGCGCATTGCGCGCGATCACCAGCCCTTCCCGAAGGGGCATGCCGACCCGATCCGACAATTCGGTCGGCGCCGCCCCCGTGCCGCCTTCCGCCCCGTCGATCACGATGAAGTCCAGGGTGATGCCGGTTTCCAGCATCGCCTTGACCACCGCGAAAAGTTCATGCGGGAAGCCGACGCACAGCTTGATGCCGACCGGCTTGCCGCCCGACAGGTCACGCATGCGCGCGGCGAACTCCACCAGTTCCTTCGGCGTGGAGAAGGCGCTGTGACCGGGCGGGGAAATGCAGTCCTTGCCCATTTCCACATCGCGGGTCCGCGCGATCTCCTCGGACACTTTCGCGGCGGGCAGAACGCCGCCATGGCCCGGCTTGGCGCCTTGGCTCAGCTTGATCTCGGTCATCCGCACCTGTTCCAGGGCGGAGCGGTCGCGGAATTTCTCCGGATCGAAGCGGCCATCCTTCGTCCGGCAGCTGAAATAGCCGGACCCCAGTTCCCAGACGATATCGCCGCCATGCTTCAGATGATAGGGCGAGAGGCCGCCTTCCCCGGTATCATGATAGAAACCGCCCTGCTTCGCGCCCATGTTCAGCGCCTCGATCGCATTGGCGCCGAGAGAACCGAAGCTCATGGCGGAAATATTGAGCCGCGACGCCATATAGGGCCGCCCGCATTGGTCGGAGCCGACCTTTACCCGGCTGTCGCGGGGCGCGGCGGGATTGGGCATGATCGAATGGGCCAGCCATTCATACTCGCCCGAATAGACATCCAGTTCCGTGCCGAAGGGATGGGCGTCCACATCCCCCTTGGCCCTGGCGTAGACCAGTGATCGCTCGTCATGGCTGAACGGCCGCCCATCCAGATCGCTCTCCACGATATAGGCGCGCAAAAAGGGGCGAAGCCATTCGAAGAACCAGCGGAAGCGGGCCGATGCCGGAAAGGTGCGGCGCAGGCTATGTTCACGCTGCGCCAGGTCGAGCAGCGATATGCCGAGAATGAGGATCGTGACCGGCAGCGCCCAGAGCAGACCGGGATGATGACGGGCGACAATCAGGATCGCGATGGTCAGAACAAGGCTGGACCAGAGGAAAAGATTGCGGCTGAATGGCCGGTCGCTGAAAAGCGCGGCTCCGATGGTGGCTCTTGCCATTCTGTTCTCCGTGTTTCTCTTTCCTGATAGCGACGTCGCGGGAAAAGCGCGACCCTCGTTACGGCATCGGTCCGGATGCATGCCTCAATGCCTCATGTCGTCAGCGCTTCCAGCGTGGCGATCCGGTCGGCTTCGGCGGCGGGCTTGTCGCGGCGGATGCGCTTGATGCGGGGGAAGCGCATGGCGAGGCCGGATTTATGGCGCTTGCTGGCATGGATGGAATCGAACGCGACCTCCAGCACCAGCGATTTCTCGACCTCGCAGACCGGGCCGAAGCGATTGAGCGTATGGGTGCGCACGAAACGGTCGAGCCATTTCAGCTCCTCGTCCGAGAAACCGGAATAGGCCTTTCCGACGGGGAGCAGCTCGCCCTCCTCCGTCCAGCAACCGAAGGTATAGTCGGAATAATAGGAAGCGCGGCGGCCATTGCCGCGCTGCGCATACATCATCACGCAATCGACGGTGAGGGGATCGCGCTTCCACTTGTACCAGAGACCGGTCTTGCGGCCCGCCGCATAGGGGCTGTCGCGCCGTTTCAGCATCACCCCCTCGATCGCGGCGTCGCGGGCGGCATCGCGCAGGGTGGAGAGGGCCGCGAAATCCTCCGCCTCGATCAGGCGCGACAGGTCGAAGCGGTCGGCGGGCAGGGCGGCGGCGACGCTTTCCAGCGCGGCCCGGCGTTCCGTCCAGGGAAGGGCGCGCAGGTCGCGCCCGCCCACTTCCAGCACATCGTAGAGGCGGACGAAGGGCGGATAGTCGGCCATCATCTTCTTCGTGACGGTCTTGCGGCCGAGACGCTGCTGGAGCGCGTTGAAGGACCCGGCCTCTCCCCCCTGCGCATCGCCCCGGATCATCAGTTCGCCGTCGAGCACGCCGATGAAGTCGAACGCCTCGATAATCTCCGGAAAGGCACGGCTGATCTCGTCGCCGCCCCGGCTGAACAGGCGGCGCTCGGACGGCGTGCCGACCAGTTCGATGCGGATGCCGTCCCATTTCCATTCGGCCGCGAACGCGTCCAGCGAGACCGTGCCATCCTCCAGCGGATGGGCGAGCATGAAAGGGCGGAACCAGGCGGTGTCGGACAGGTCGGGCATGCCGCCCGTCCCCTCCGCCCAGGCGAACAGCGCCGCATAAGGCGGATGGAGAGCGTGCCAGAATTCGTCCACCTCGTCCACCGACACGCCGAAGGCTTCCGCAAAGGCGACCTTGGCGAGGCGGGCCGACACGCCGACGCGCATGCCGCCCGTGGCGAGCTTGAGCAGGGCATAGCGGCTTTCCGGCTCGATCCGGTCGAGCAGGGCGGCGAGGACGGAGGGCGCCTCCACCCGGCCCAGCGCGGCGAGGGTCGCGACGACTTCCGACAGGGCGATATCCTCGCCCGGCCCGGCATCGGGCGTCTCCCAGATCAGCGCCACCGTCTCCGCCGTGTCGCCGACATAGGCGCGGCTCATCGCGACCAGTTCCGGGTCCACGCGCTGTTCCGCCATGGCGCGGATCGTGGCCGACTTGACAGCGGGCAGGTCGATGGCGTCGGTCAGCGCGGCCAGCGCCCAGCCCCGGTCGGGATCGGGCGTGACGCGCAGATAATCGACGATCAGCGCGACCTTCGCATTGCGCGAGCGCGTGTAGACGAGGGCGTCGACGAGGCGGGCAAAAGCCCTCATTATTCGTCCTCGTCCTCATAGCCCGCGACGGCGAGCGCCCGCGCGCGCATCTGGTGCGTGCGGCACCAGTGGACCAGCGCCTCCTCCGCGCCGTGCGTCACCCATGTCTCGGCGGGCCGGAGCGCGGCGATGGTGGCGGTCAGTTCGTCCCAGTCGGCATGGTCGGAGATGACGAGGGGCAGTTCCACCTGCCGCGCCCGCGCCCGCTGGCGCACCCGCATCCAGCCCGACGCCATGGCCGTGATCGGGTCGGGCAGGCGGCGGCTCCAGCGGTCGGTGAGGGCCGAAGGCGGGCAGAGGACGATGCGGCCGCGCAGATCCTCCTTCTCCGTCTCGCTGACAAGACGCAGTTCGCCGAGGTCGACGCCAAGTTGCCGGTAGAGGCTGCACATCTTCTCCAGCGCGCCGTGGAGATAGATGGGATCGGCATGACTTGCGCGGCGCAACTCGGCGATCACGCGCTGCGCCTTGCCCAGCGCATAGGCGCCGACCAGCACGCAACGATCGGGATTGGCGGCGCGGGCGTTGAGGAGCTTCGCTATCTCCTGCTCTATCGGCGGATGACGGAAGACGGGAAGGCCGAATGTCGCCTCCGTCACGAAGATGTCGCAGGGCACCGGCTCGAAGGGCGCGCAGGTTGGATCGGGGCGGCGCTTATAGTCGCCCGTGACGACCACGCGCTCGCCCGCATGCTCCAGGAGTATCTGCGCGGAGCCGAGGACATGGCCCGCCGGATGGAAACTGATGCGGACGCCGCCGCGCTCCATCGTCTCGCCATAATGGATGGGGGTGCCGTCGACCGTGCCGTAGCGCAGGCCCATGATCGCCAGCGTTTCCGGCGTCGCTACGGTCTCGCCATGACCGCCGCGCGCATGGTCCGCATGGCCATGAGTGATGAGCGCGGACGGGCGCGGGACGGAGGGGTCGATCCAGAGACCGGCCGGACGGACATGGATGCCCGTCCGGTCCGCCTCTATCCAGTGGGAGGACGCCTTGTCAGCCATGGCGCCTCCCATGCGCGGTCATCAGCGGCAGCTCACATTGCCGCGATCGATCTCGCGGCCCAGCAGCCCGCCGGCGCCCGCGCCGAGCAGCGTGCCGAGCAGGTTGCTGCCGCCCCGGTCGAGCTGGTTGCCGATCACGCCGCCCAGCGCCGCGCCGACGATGAGGCCGGT
The DNA here is from genome assembly GCA_047602685.1 of Sphingobium sp. Lineage (GTDB taxonomy): Bacteria > Pseudomonadota > Alphaproteobacteria > Sphingomonadales > Sphingomonadaceae > Sphingobium. The sequence continues at coordinate 14,597 of JASGGS010000042.1, read as the reverse complement.
GGTGCCGTCATTGCGGCGGCAATAATAATTGCCGTTATAGCCCCGATAGATGCGGGTGTTGCGGTCCACGCGAATGGGGCGATAGCCGCCGCGATAATAATTTTCGGCATAATAGCCGCGGCTGCCCCGCTCGAAGCGATTATGGTCGTAATTGCGCCAGTTGCGCCAGTTGCGATCCTGCGAACGCCAGTCATCCCGGCGCGGCCCGTCCCGGCGGGGATCGTCGCGGCGGGGGCCGTCCTGCCGGCGCCAATCCGGGCCGGGCTGCGCGATCGCGCTTGTGGCGCCAAGGGTCATCGCGCCCAGGCTGATGGCGATCAGCGTCTTTTTCCCGAAGGTCATCATTGTCGGTCTCCTTCATTCTTCGAAAGCAGAATGTTTCGGAGCCGTGCTGGTTTCATGAATGGAAAACAACATCTCGTTCACCTGCGGGCAGGAACATCATATCTTCCGCACCGCCCCGGCCAGGTCGCGCACGAACCGCGCCCGCTCGATGAGGCGCGCCTGCTCGTCCGGCAGGCGCAGCAGGAAACTGGGATGCACGGTCACGAGGATGCGCCGCCCGCCCCACTCCTCCAGCGAACCGCGCAACGGACCCAGCGCCTGCTTGCGGCCCGAAAGGGCTTGGAGCGCGGTCGAACCGAGGGCGACGACGATGGCCGGATCGACCAGCCTTATCTCCTCCTTCAGCCACCAGCGATAATGGGTGATGTCGCCCGCGGTGGGCGTCGAATGCAGCCGCCGCTTGCCGCGCGGCATGAACTTGAAGCGCTTGACCGCATTAGTGAGATAGGCCTGCGCGCGGTCCAGCCCCGCCTCCTCCAGGCATTGGTCGAGCAACTGGCCCGCCGGGCCGACAAAGGGGCGGCCCTGCCGATCCTCCTGATCGCCCGGCTGCTCGCCGACCAGCATCAGGGATGCATGGGCGGGGCCTTCGCCGGGGACGACATGATCGGAGAAATGGGGAGAGGGCGGCACATCCTCGCGCCGCAGCGCCTCATTGAGGGCGGAGAGGGACGCGAAATGCCGTTCCTGCCGCTGCGCGGCGTCCTGCGCATCCGCCATATCCCCGGCGAACAGGTCGGGCGCGCGCTTCCTTTCCTTCACCATGGCATCGACCCGTCTCTCCGCCTCTGTCACCAGACCGGAAATGAGCGCGGCTTCGGGAAGGTTCCGCCAGTAGCGGACCGGCATCTCCTTCTTCATCGCCGCCACCTTCACGCGGGCGGGGTTGAAGATGCTGGCATAATAGGCCCGCCATTCCGCCTCCACCGCATCGCCTGACGGCACATCGGCGCGGGTGCCGCCCGGTCCTTCGCGCAAGGTCGCGCCGTCCCAGGCGATGCTGACCTCCGGCATGACGATCAGCCAGTCCATGCCCGCAAAGCGACCGCGGAAGAAGCCCGCCACGGCGCGGCCGATATGATGATCCGGCTCGAACCATGCCGCGAACCGCTCCCGCCCGTCCGTCCCGCCGATTTTGCGGAAGCGGACAAAGGCATGCATCTTGTGAAGGTCGCGCCGCACCGCCTTTGCCAGCGCGCCGAGGGCGATCATGTCGGGGTCGGAGGGATCGCCGGGCAGGGACGGATCGGAACGCAGGCGCCAGAGGATGCGATAGGCGAGCGCGAAACGGCCCGGATCGCGGTTGAGGAGAGCCGTACGGAGCAGCGCCAGAAGGTCGCGAGACAGGCGCAGGCCGGGATCGGACCCCGCCCCCGGCGGCAGGGGCGCAGCCTCCGCAAATAGATCGGCAGGCGCTTCCCCCGCCACGGACCAGACGACGCGATCCGGCGGGATGGCGGCCGCGAGCAGGACCCGCGCGGCCGAGCGCCATTCGCCGAAATCATCCTGCGCCGTCAGGGTGACGCCATGGAGCGGAGGCGGGAAGCGGGCCGTCATGCGGGAAAGAGGCTGAGTTGCCGGGACGGGGCAGGTGGCAGGACCCGCGCGCGCAGGTCGCCCCGGTCGAGCAGGGCCACGGGCCGCCAGTCCGCCGCCTCGATAAAGGGCCTTATCTGGCGGAGCGAGCGGCAAAGGCGGCCCACATCCTCCAGCCGCAGCCTGCGATGCCGCCGGGCCGCGATCAGGCGATCCACCACGCGAACGCCAAGGCCGGGCACGCGCAGCAGGCTCTCCCGCGATGCGCGATTGATGTCGACGGGGAACATGTCCCGCCTTTGCAGCGCCCAGGCGAGCTTCGGATCGATGTCGAGCGGCAGCAGCCCCCCTTGCATGGTCGAACCGATCTCCCCCAGCGAGAAACCGTAGAAGCGCAGCAACCAGTCCGCCTGGTAGAGACGATGCTCGCGCATCAGCGGGGGCGGCTGGGCAGGCAGGGACCGGCTGGCATCGGCTATGGGCGAGAAGGCCGAATAATAGACGCGGCGCAGGCCATATCGGCCATAGAGCATGGTGCTGGCCGCCAGCAGCCGATCGTCGCCCGACCCGTCCGCGCCCACGATCATCTGCGTGCTCTGTCCGGCGGGCGCGAAGGCGGGCGGGCGCTGCGCGCCCTTGCGGCTCGCCTGCCGCTCCGCCTTCGCATCACCGATCCGCCGGCCGAGATCGGCCATGGTCCGGCGGATGCGCGCGCCATCCTTCTCCGGCGCGAGCGCCGCGATCCCCTCGTCGCTCGGCAATTCCATGTTGATCGACAACCGGTCGGCATAGCGGCCCGCCCGCGCGATCAGGTCGGGATCGCCCTCCGGTATGGACTTGAGATGGATATAGCCGCGAAAGCCATGATCCTCCCGCAGGGACCGGGCGACCTCCACAATCTGCTCCATCGTATAGTCGGGGCTGCGCACGATGCCGGAGGAGAGGAACAGGCCCTCGATATAGTTGCGCTTGTAGAAGTCGAGCGTGAGGTCGACCACCTCCTTCGCCGTGAAGGCGGCGCGGCGAACGCTGCTGGAGGAACGGTTGATGCAATAATGACAGTCGAACATGCACATGTTCGTCATCAATATCTTCAGGAGCGAGATGCAGCGGCCGTCCGGCGCATAGCTGTGGCAGATGCCCATTCCCGTGGTCGAGCCGATGCCGCCGCTCGACCGTGAATCGCGTTTCTGCGCGCCGCTGGAGGCGCAGGACGCATCATATTTGGCGGCATCGGCAAGAATGGCGAGCTTTTCGAGACGGCTGAGCTTTGACATTGTTCCTTATATGTTCCCAACCAGTCGCCCTTGGCAAGGGCGCTGCGACGAACGGACGGGCCGTATGGCGGCGAGGGAAACATCGGCGGGTCGGCTCGTTGAGGGCAACAGAAGGAGAGAAGCCATGAGCGACACCATTCGCACCGAATTCTGGAAATCGCTGGAGAATAGTCCCTTCCTGATGGTCCATCTGACGGCCGACCATGCCCATTCCGTGCCGATGACGGCGCAACTGGACAAGGATGCCAATCATGCCTTCTGGTTCTACACCGCGAAGGACAACCGGCTGGCCGCGGGCGGCCCGGCCATGGCGCAGTTCGCGAGCAAGGGACATGATCTCTTCGCCTGCATTTCCGGCACGCTGCGTGTGGAGACCGATCCGGAGGTGATCGACCGTTATTGGTCCAACCATGTCGAGGCCTGGTATGAGGGCGGCCGCAACGATCCGAAGCTGCTCATGCTCCGCTTCGACCTGGACGATGCGGAGATCTGGACGGCGGACCTCGGCGTGAAGGGCATGTTCAAGCTGATGACCGGCAGGCACATCACGCCCGAGGAAACGGGCAAGCATGCACAGGTCGCGCTATAGATAGCGTGCCGGGCCGAGCGGGCTGTTTCGACCGATACAGCTTCGAACCGATAGAGGCTGATTCAAAGCCTGTCGCGGGGCGGCGCCGACAGGCTCCGCCCCCTTCGTTTCTCAGGCGCCGGGAACGGGCGGCACGGGGAGCGGCGGCATGCCCTCGTCATCCTCATGCACCTCGACAATGCCCCGGCCCACATGGCTGTGGCCGCGGCTGTAGAGGAAATAGACGATGAAGCCGACGACCGCCCAGCCGAAGAACAAGGCGATCGTGTAGAAGGACAGGCTGAAGAAGAGATAGACGCAGCCCGCCGTCGCGATGGGGGCGATGAGGTTCACCGCCGGCGTGCGGAAGGGCCGAACCCGGCCCGGATCGGTCCGCCGCAGGACCATTACCGAGATCGCGACCATGGCGAAGGCGAAAAGCGTGCCCGAATTGGAAATGTCCGCCAGCAGGCCGACAGGGAAGAAGGCCGCGAAAACCGCGACGAAGATGCCGGTCAGGATCGTGATGACATAGGGCGTGTGGAAGCGGGGATGCACTTTCGACAGGATGGCGGGGAGAAGGCCGTCGCGGCTCATGACGAAGAAGATGCGGGTCTGACCGAACATCATCATCAGGATGACGGAGGGGAGGGCGAGACCCGCAGCCAGGCCGACGAGATTGCCGATCTGCGGCCAGCCAATCTCGCGCAGCGTCCAGGCCAACGCTTCCTTGGAGCAAACCACCGCCCCCTCGCCAATGGACTTGCACTGGTCGGCAAGGGCTATGCTGCCGGGCGCCAGCGCTTCTCCGGCGGGGCCGCTCACGGGCTGCGAACCCACGCTGCCGATCACGCCGGACGCGACGAGCAGGTAGAAAAGGGTGCAGACGGTCAGCGATCCGATAAGGCCGATGGGCATGTTGCGCTGCGGATTCCTGGTCTCCTCCGCCGCGGTGGATACCGCGTCGAACCCGACATAGGCAAAGAAGATCGATGCTGCCGCCGCCGATACGCCGCCAAAGCCGAGCGGCATGAACGGCGTGAAATTCTCCATGTTCATGACCGGCAGGGCCAGGGCCATGAACAGGGTCAGCGCGCTTACCTTGATCGCCACCAGGACCGCGTTGACCGCCGCGCTCTCCTTCGTCCCGATGACGAGCAGCCAGGTGACGACGCCCGCGATGAACATGGCCGGCAGGTTGACGATGCCGCCGTCAAAGGGGCCGCGCACAAGCTCGCGCGGTATGTGGAGGTGGAAGGCATTCTCTATGAGGCCGACCACATAACCGGACCAGCCGACCGACACCGCCCCCGCCGCGATGGCATATTCGAGGATCAGCGCCCAGCCCACCATCCAGGCAAGCAGTTCACCCATCACCGCATAGCTATAGGTATAGGCGGAGCCTGATACCGGCACCATTGACGCCATTTCGGAATAGCAGAGCGCGGCGAGCGCGCAGACCACGCCCGCGATCACGAAGCTGAGCAGCATGCCCGGCCCCGCCTTCTGCGCGGCTTCCGCCGTCAGGACGAAGATGCCGGTGCCGATAACCGCGCCGATGCCGAGCATGGTCAACTGGAAGGCGCCGAGCGATCGATGCAGGCTTTTCTTCTCGGCCGTGGCCAATATTGCGTCGAGCGGCTTGACCCGTCCAAAGATCATATGGTCGCGTTCCCCGAAAGATGGCCCAAAAACATGGCGCCCCCGCCATCGGTCCCAGATCATGGAAGACTAGAGACTAAATCCGCCCGCGCAAGAGCGGGCGTGCGGCGTTGTCGCGCCGCGATCACTGCTGGACGAGCATATGCCCCAGCTTGCGGCCCGCGAAGAGGTGGACATGCAGATGCGGCACCTCCTGATGGCTGTCGAGGCCGCAATTGGACAACAGGCGATAGCCGGGCACATCGACGCCGAGCCGGCGCGCGACCGTGCCGATGGCGCGCACGAAGCCGGCGATCTCCTCCGCGCTCGCCTTTTCCGCGAAATCGTCCCAGCCGACATAGGCCCCCTTGGGGATCACCAGCACATGGGTCGGCGCCTGCGGATTGATGTCGTTGAAGGCGAGCGCCCAATCGTCCTCATAGAGCTTCGCGGCCGGAATCTCGCCGCGCAGGATGCGGGCGAAGATGTTGCTGTCGTCATAGGGCTGGCGGGTGTCGACGGGCATGATGGTCTCCTTGCCGAAACTTATTCCGTGCTGCGCGCGGCCTTTTCGGCGAGGCCGGACACGCCCTCCCGCCGGTCAAGCTCCGCCCCCACATCGTCGAGGCCGAGACCCATGTCGGCCAGCAGGACGCAGAGGTGGAAGATGAGGTCGGCGGCTTCCTTCACCGTCTCCTCCCGGTCGCCGGACAGGGCGGCGATGACGGTCTCCACGCCCTCCTCACCCAGCTTCTGCGCCATCTTGGCGCGGCCCTTGGCCATGAGGGAAGCGACATAGGAGGAGGCGGGATCGGCGGCACGGCGCGCGGCGATCACCGCTTCGAGTCTGGTGAAGGGCGTGTCGGTCATGGCGCCAAGCGTTTCGCCGCAGCGCCGCCCCACGTCAATGGGGAAGGGAGGACGGGCGGGCCGGAGTTGCGCCGCGCAACGAGGCGGATCGCGCCTGTCAGTGCCGTTCGCGCAGCATCAGCAGCTCGCGTTCCAGCTCGACTATATATTCCTCCACCTTCCGCCGGTCCGCCGGGGAAGTGAGGACATCCACGACACGGCGCGCCATGGCGAGCTTCGCATGGATCGCGGCGGGGGTGGCGGCATCCGTGGGCGTCAGTTCGAGCATGGGGGCAGAATGCGGCGTCACCACGGGCAATGGCAAGCCGCCGACGAGCGGACTGCCGCAGCCGGGACTCGCATCGCGGTCGAGACGACATATTTTCCCTATATCATGCGATTGGGCGCGGGGCCGCGATCAGCCCGTGACGGGATGCCGCACGGGGATGCCCGCCGCGGCAAGGGCGGCATGCGCCTCCGCTATGCTGTGCTGGCCGAAATGGAAGATGGAGGCGGCAAGCACGGCGCTGGCATGACCCCTGGTCACGCCCTCGACCAGATGGTCGAGATTGCCGACGCCGCCCGATGCGATGACCGGCACGGAAACCTGGTCGGCGATGGCGCGGGTCAGGTCGAGATCATAGCCGCGCTTCGTGCCGTCGCCGTCCATGGAAGTGACGAGCAGTTCGCCCGCGCCGAGTTGCGCCAGCCGTTTCGCATGGGCCACCGCATCGATGCCTGTGGCGCGGCGGCCGCCATGGGTGAAGATCTCCCAGCGCCCTTCACCGACCCGGCGCGCATCGACGGACGCGACGACGCACTGGCTGCCGAAGCGCTCGGCAATCTCCCCCACCACTTCCGGGCGGGAGACGGCGGCGCTGTTCACGGCCACCTTGTCCGCGCCCGCCAGCAGGAGGGCGCGCGCATCCTCCGCCCCGCGCACGCCGCCGCCGACGGTGACGGGCATGAAGCAGACCTCGGCGGTGCGCGCCACGATGTCGAGGATCGTGCCGCGCTCCTCATGGCTGGCGGTGATGTCGAGGAAGCACAATTCGTCCGCGCCCGCGGCGTCATAGACGCGCGCCTGCTCGACCGGATCGCCCGCATCCTTCAGATCGACGAAGTTCACGCCCTTCACGACCCGGCCATTGGCGACGTCGAGGCAGGGGATGACGCGGGTGCGGACGGTCATCGGGTCAGACCGCCGCCGCGACGGCCAGCGCGGCCTTGAGGTCGAGGCGGCCATCATAGAGCGCGCGGCCGGTGATGACGCCCTCTATGCCGTCCCCGGCATGGAGGCTGAGCAGGCGGATATCGGCGATGCCCGCAACACCGCCGCTGGCAATGACGGGAATGTCGGTCACGCGGGCGAGGTCGACCGTCGCCTCGACATTGCACCCCTTCAGCAGGCCGTCGCGGCCCACATCGGTGAACAGGAGGCTGGCGACACCCGCATCCTCGAACCGGCGGGCAAGGTCGGCAACGGGCATGTCGGACTTCTCCGCCCAGCCGTCCGTCGCGACGAAGCCGTCGCGCGCATCCACGGCCACGACGATGCCGCCGGGAAAGTCCCTTGCCGCCGCCTTCACGAATTCCGGGTCCTTGAGCGCCGCCGTGCCGATGACGATGCGCGAAACGCCAAGACCGAACCAGCGCTCCACCGCATCCCGGTTGCGGATGCCGCCGCCGAGCTGGACATGGCCGGGGAATGCCCCGACAATGCCCTCCACCGCATCCGCATTGACCGCACGGCCCGCAAAGCTGCCGTCCAGGTCCACGACATGGAGGAAGCCCGCGCCCGCATCCGCAAAGAGCCGCGCCTGCGCGGCCGGATCGTCGCCATAGACGGTGGCGCGTTCCATGTCGCCCTCCGCCAGACGGACGACCTGCCCGCCCTTGAGGTCGATGGCGGGGAAGACGATGAAATTGGGAATGCCGGTATCTGCCATGTCAGGGCCGCCAGTCGAGAAAGCGCTTGAGGAAGGCGAGGCCATAGGCCTGGCTCTTTTCCGGGTGGAACTGGACGCCGATGATCGTGTCGCGCGCGACGGCGGCGACGATGGGACCGCCATGCTCGCTGGTGGCGACGACATGGGCCGGGTCATCGGCGGCGAAATGATAGCTGTGGAGGAAATAGGCCTCGCCGGGCACCAGCAGCGCATGGGGCGTCGCGGCGCGCACATCGTTCCAGCCCATATGCGGCACCTTGGCCGCCGGATCGGCGGGCTCGAGCAGCTTCACCGTGCCGGGAATCCAGCCGAGGCCGCGATGCGCGCCATGCTCCTCCCCGGTCGCGGCCAGAAGCTGCATGCCCACGCACACGCCGAGAAAGGGCGTCGCCTTGCCGTCCACCGACTCGGCCATCGCTTCCACCATGCCGTCGATGCCGAACAGCGCGTCCCGGCAATGGGCGAAGGCGCCGACGCCGGGCAGGACGATGCGGTCGGCGGCGCGGACCGCATCCGGATCGGCGGTCACCAGCACGTCCCGCGCACCCGCCGCGACCAGCGCGTTGCGGACGGACTGGAGATTGCCCGCGCCATAGTCGATCAGCGCCAGCGTCATGGACCGACCGGCTCCAAGGCCAGGAAAGCAGGGCCGAATTCGATCAGCTCGACCGTGGCGACGCCGCCCTCGATATAGGGATCGGTGCTGGCGAAGGCCGCCACCGTCTCCCGCTCGCCCTCGGCAAAGATGATGCCGCCATTGGCGGGGATCTTGCGGCCCCAGCCGACGAAATGGCCCGCCTCGCGTCCCCGCTTCAGCCAGTCGAGATGGGCGGGGCGCAGCGCGTCCACCTGTTCGAGGGGCGCGGTATAGGTCAGCGACAGGATGAACATATGCGTCCTCGTTCGGCCCCGAGCGGCCTCAGCCGCCGAGCGTGCCCTTGGTGGAGGGAATGGCGTCGCCCTTGCGCGGGTCGATCTCGACCGCCTGCCGGAGCGCGCGGGCCAGCGCCTTGTAGCAGCTTTCCACGATATGATGGTTGTTGGAGCCGTAGAGCGTCTCGATATGCAGGGTCAGGCCCGCCGATCCGGCGAAGCTGTGGAACCAGTGCTCGATCATCTCGACATCCCACTCGCCGACCCTCTGCGTGGTCAGCGGCACCTTGTAGACGAGGAAGGGACGGCCGGAAATGTCGAGCGCGCAGCGGGTCAGCGTCTCGTCCATCGGCGCATGCGCCTCGCCGTAGCGGGCGATGCCACGCTTGTCCCCCAGCGCCTGCGCCACCGCCTCGCCGATCGCGATTCCGACATCCTCGGTCGTATGATGCTGGTCGATATGGAGGTCGCCCCTGCACGTCACGTCCATGTCGATGAGGGAATGGCGCGAGAGCTGTTCCAGCATATGGTCGAAGAAACCGATGCCGGTTGAAATATTATAGGCACCCGTGCCGTCCAGATCGACGCGCACCCGGATGTCCGTTTCCTTTGTTTCGCGATGGATTTCGCCGGTTCTCATGGCGGTGCATTAGGGCCGGATCGCCCTTTTCGCAACAGTCACGGCTTGACCATCAAACGGCCATCGCTCACAGACTGTGCACATGAGCGACGATGCGCCCGACAGCCTGATTCCCTATGACGAGATCGTGCAGGAGGCCCTGCGTGCCGTGGTCGGCCGCGTCCTGCGCGAAGTGGAGAAGACCGGCGCGCTGCCCGGCGGCCATCATTTCTACATCACGTTCAAGACGCAGGCGCCCGGCGTCGGCATCCCGCGTCATCTGGTCGAACGCTTTCCGGACGAGATGACCATCGTCCTCCAGCACAAATTCTGGGACCTGAAGGTGGGCGAGGACCAGTTCGAGGTCGGACTCACCTTCAGCCAGGTGCCCGCCCATCTGGTCATCCCCTATTCGGCGATCAGCGCCTTTGTGGACCCGGCCGTCAATTTCGCGCTCCAGTTCCAGGTCGCTGGCAATGACGATCCCGAGCCGCATGACGATGCCGAGAATGACGCACCGTCGGAGGAGGGCGATGAAACGCCCGCGTCCAATGTCGTCACGGTGGATTTCGGCAAGAAGAAATAGGCTGCGTCCCCTTGCCCGCCGCATGGCGTGGTGGGGGATAAAGCGTGGCGCTCGTGCGTTATATCTCCGACATCATTCAGGCCGGAGAAAGGATGCGCGCATGGCGAAGGCACGCGGAAGGAAGCGGAACGAGGCGGCGGGCACGACGGCACAGGCGGCGGTCAGCGGCATGCGCGGCCTCGGCAGCGGCATAGTCGGCACATTATTCGCCAATCAAGTGCGCGCGAGCGCGGGCAAGGCAGGCCTGGCGGGCGTCGCGGCAGGCATCGCCTTCAACATGATGCTGAAACGCACACCGGCGGGCGCGATGCTGTTCGGCGGCGCGTTGCTGGCGCACCAGGCCTATAAGAAGGGCAAGGCGGCGCAGGCCCGGCGCGACGCGAGGAAAGCGCTGGAAAAGGGCGCGCCCGCTCCGCCGGAAGACCCGAAACCGACCCGATTGCAGTCTGTCCCGGCCTGATTCGCGGCACCGGCATGCCGATGAGGCATTGACGCACGGCGCGCCCGGCGTAAGGGGAGGCGATGCCGCACAGCAAGACCTCCGACCCGCATGGTTTCAAACGACGCGGGGTCCTGTTCGTCCTGTCCTCGCCGTCGGGCGCGGGCAAGTCCACCATCGCGCGCAAGCTGCTGGAGGCCGATCCCGGTCTGCAAATGTCCATCTCCGCAACGACGCGGCCGATCCGGCCGGGCGAGGTGGACGGACGCGACTATCATTTCGTGGACCTGGAGCGTTTCCGCGAAATGGTCTCCGGACAGCAGTTCCTGGAATGGGCGCATGTCTTCGGCAATCGTTACGGAACACCCCGCGCGCCGGTCGACAAGATGCTGTCGGAAGGGCGCGACGTGCTCTTCGACATAGACTGGCAGGGCGCCCAGCAACTGCACCAGATCGCGGGCGGCGACGTGGTGCGCGTCTTCATCCTGCCGCCGTCCATGGAGGAGCTGGAGCGCCGCCTGCGCGGCCGGGCGACGGACAGCGAGGACGTCATCACCGGCCGCATGGCCCGCGCCCATGGCGAGATCGCGCATTGGGACGGCTATGATTATGTGCTGGTCAATGACGATGCGGATGCCTGTTTCAACAAGGTGCGCACCATATTGGAGGCGGAACGCCTGAAGCGCAGCCGCCAGACCGGCCTGATCGGCTTCATCCGGAAGATGAACCCGGCGGGTCCGGTCTGAAGCCCTATTCCCCTCCTTGGAAGAGGGGAGAAAGGGTGGCCGAACAATTCAGGCATGCCCCGTCTGCCCCGCGGCCGCTTCCTCTATGGCGGCGATGTCGATGCGGTGCATGCCGAGCATGGCCTGGCTCACGCGCCGGGCGACATCGGGATCGGACGAGCCGATGAGTTCGGTGAGGCGGCGCGGCGTGACCTGCCAGTTCATGCCCCAGCGGTCCTTGAGCCAGCCGCAATTGCCCTGCGACCCGCCGCCGGCGATCAGCGCATCGGACAGGCGGTCCGTCTCCGCCTGATCCTCCGTTTCGATCTGGAAGCTCACCGCTTCCGTAAAGGGGAATTGCGGCCCGCCGTTGAGGCCGATGAACTTCATGCCCGCCAGCGTGAACGCGACGACCAGCACGTCGCCCTCCTTCGTCGACGGATTGTCGGACGGGGCGCGGGTGATGTTGTCGATATGACTATCGGCGAGGAGCGAGGTGTAAAGGGTCGCGGCCTCCTCTGCCGTGCCGTCATACCAAAGGCACGGGGTGATCTTGCGCATAATATCTCCCCCTCCGGACCGTGACGGGCGCCGTTGCCGACGCGCGCCGGGCCTTATTGCACACGGGCGCCCACCAGCCCGAAATGCGCGCCCTGCGGGTCCACCGCGTTCATGGCATAGTCGCCGCCGGGAATTTCCATGGGACCATTGGTGACGGCGCCCCCTTTCGCCTCGATCGTCGCCCTGGCGGCATCGATGTCAGGGACGCGGAAATATTGTGTCCAGTGCGGCGGCCCCATTTCGGGCGTGCCCTGCATGATCGCGCCGATCACGCCGCCCGTCTCGCCCTGATGGCGGATGAAGTCATAGGTGCCCATCGGCCCCATGTCCATTTCGCCATCCTTGGTCCAGCCGAAGCACGTGCCGTAGAAATGCCACGCCCCCTTCTGGTCGGAGGTGGTCAGCTCGTTCCACGCGCAATGGCCGTCGCGCGGAACATCATAGGCGAAGGCGAGGCTGGCGCCCTCCGTCGATGCGGGCTTCATGACATAGAAGGGTGCGCCCTGGGGGTCGGTTACCATCGCGATGCGGCCGACACCCGCTATGTCCATGGCGGGCATCGCGATACCGCCGCCGCCATGGCCGATGCTCTCCACCGCCTTGTCGACATCATCGACCGCCACATAACCGAGCCAGGTCGGCCGCGCGCCCTGCCGCGCCATGTCCGGCGTGATCGCCATCAGGCCGCCAATCCGGTTCCCGCCCTTGCTCAGGATGCGATAGTCCATGCCGGGCTGGCCGCTGTCGGTCACGATCCATCCCACGACCTTGCCGTAGAAGCGCTGCGCGGCGTCGGCGTCCGACGTCAGCAGCTCGTACCAGATATAGTCGCCATGCTTGTTTGCCATGTCACGTCTCCGGTCACTTCCAAAGGGCCACGACAGGCGAGAAGCCGCCATAGATCATGCGCATGCCGTCAAAGGGCATGGGATTCTTCTCCGGATTGAGGCGCTCATCCGTCTTCATCAGCTCGTCCATCCGGCCCATGGCGGTGTCGCGCGTCGCCTTGTCGGGCCATTCGATCCAGGAGAAGACCACCGTCTCCTCCTCCGTCGCCTTCACTGCGCTGCGGAAATCGGTGACCTTGCCGTCAGGCACATCGTCGCCCCAGCACTCCAGGACGCGGACCGCGCCCAGTTCCAGGAAGATGCTGTCGCCCTTTTGCGCATGGTCGATGAATTTCTGCTTGTTGGCGGCCGGGACCGCGAGAACGAATCCGTCTACGTAGGTCATGATCCTTCTCCCTCAGCTTCGAACGGGCAGGAACGCCCGCAAGGCCGGCGTCCTGAACCACAGGCCGCCCCAGAGGAGGAGGCCGAGATAGACGCCGAACAGGATATGGCTGAACAACGGGCTGGCGATCCGCACATGACTGGCGACGGCGCCGCCCAGATAGGCCGTCAGGAACACCGCGCCGAAAAATGCCGTGCGCGGCCATATATAGAGGTGCGTGCCGATGAGGGTCAGCGCCGCCAGCATCCGGGCAGTTCCCGCATCGGCGGGCCAGCCCATCTGCGTCAGCGTCTCACCCACCGCCGCGACCGGCGGCAGCTTGATCCCCGCATCCATCAGCAGGAACAGGACGACCAGAGTGCTGAGCGTCCGCCCCGCAAGGGTCATCCAGCGCGGATTGTCCGATGACGTCATGGCAGCCATCCTCTCCTCCTCTCCGCTCGCGCGCGTCAAGCCGGTTCCGCCTGGGACGCCCCGGCCGCCATCGCGGCATCCACGTCCATCCACATGGCTTCCCAGATATGACCGTCGGGATCGGCATAGGAACGGCCATACATGAAACCGAAATCCTGGGTCGGATTGGGATCTCCCGCACCGCCAGCCGCGACCGCGCTCGCCACGCGGGCGTCCACGGCCTCGCGGCTGTCCTCCGAAAGGCAGATCAGCACCTGCGCGTCCTTGTGGGCGTCGACGATGCGGCGCTCGGTGAAGCCGGCAAAGCGCTCCTGCGTCAGCAGCATCGCATGGATGGTGTCGGAAAAGCTGACCGCCGCGGCGCTATCGTCGCAGAAGCGCGGATCGGGCGTCGCGCCGACCGCGCGGTAAAAGGCCAGCGAGCGCCGTAGATCCGCCACCGGCAGGTTCACGAAGATCATCCTCGACATATCACCACTCCTTCAATCCTTGCCGGGTCTGTCGCCCGACTCGATGTTGAAAAGCATGACGGAACGGATTATATTACGCAACCATGGAGTTAGAAAAAATAACTAATGGCCGCAAAGGCCCAAGAAAACGGGGTTATCAGGATGCCTGCGGCATGGCGCATGCGATGGACCTGATCGGCGACCGTTGGGCGCTGGCCATTGTGCGGGAGCTTATGCTGGGGCCGAGACGATTTGGCGACCTTCGCGCCGACCTGCCCGGCCTGAGCGCCAATGTGCTGACCCAGCGCCTTGCGGAGCTGGAGGCGAACGCAATAGTTGCGCGGCGCAAATTGCCGCCCCCCGCCAATGTGCAGGTCTACGAACTGACCGAATGGGGCTATGAGGCGGAGCCGATCATCCAGGAGCTTGGCCGTTGGGCCGCCCGCTCGCCGGGGCATGATACCAGCCTGCCGATCAGCGGTGTCTCGATCCTGCTTTCCCTGCGCACCATGATCCAGCCGGACAGGATCGGC
>JASGGS010000041.1:0-24641 GCA_047602685.1 Sphingobium sp. | reverse complement strand
TCAACAATGTGGGTGGCAATGTCGGCATGGGCGTGTTCGCGGATTCCGATCCGGCGACCTGGGCCGGCGACATCGACATCAACCTGGGCACGGTCCTGCGCATGACCCATGCGGTGCTGCCCGGCATGATCGCACGGAAATCCGGCGCGATCGTCAATATGGGTTCCACCGCCGGGATCGTGGGCGACTATATGCTGCCCGTCTATTCCGCGGCCAAGGCGGCCGTCCATGGCTTCACGGCCATTCTCGCCAAGGAGGTGGGGCAGCATGGCATACGCGTGAACTGCGTGGCGCCCTATGGCACCATGTCCGCCGATCCCGACGCCTATAGCACGGGCAGCCGGTTCAACCGCGAAACCGGCTTCATGATGACGGCCTTTGCCGACGTTCCGCCGGAAGAAAAGGCGAAGCGCGCGCGCAATCCCATATTGGGCCGCGCCGTCGCCATGGCGGAGGAGGTGTCGTCGCTGGTGGTCTATCTCGCCTCCGCGCGGGCCGGTTACATGACCGGGCAAGTCGTGCAGGTGGATGGGGGATCGCTGCTCTAGCGCGTCTCCATCCTGCGGGGGCCATGGCGGCCCCCCCTCGTGCAAACCCCTCGCAACACCAACATCTTGCGACAATTTCCGACAGTTGCGACGCAGCCCGGCATAAGGGCGCGACAGACCCCTCCTATCAGGGCCTCATCGCCAATGGATAAGGGGATCGAGACCGTGACACGTTATCTGATCGTTCTGGCCGCAGCCGCAGCCGCCACCGGATCACTGATGAGCGTCAGCGCGCGCACCGTCGAAAATCCGGAACCGGCCATCATCAGCAAGACGGCGGACGGCAAGCCCCTTCTGCTGGGCCGCATGGTCGTCACCGCCGCCCCGTTGGCCGACAGCGGGAGCTGAACGGAAGAGGCGAGGAGCGATTGCCCCCGCCCCCGGCGTCCTTCACCCCTGCTTCGGTGTCATCTGCGCCCAGCGTTCCGGCGTACACCAGACATATTCGAGATAATGGCCGAGCGTGTCGCGGGCATCGAGATAGAGGAATTTGAGCTGGTCGCCGCTCTGCCCTTCGATCGCGATCGTCCAGCCTTCCCGGTCGACCTTCGCACGGAAGGCGTCCCAGTCATCCACCCGCATATTGATGTGGTGGAATTTCAGGCTGTCATCATCGGGCAGATCATCGGCATAGACGTCGACAAAGCCCTCGACCGGCTCGATCAGCTCATATTGCAGGTCGCCCACCCAGACGAAGGCGAGCTTCTGCTTCGCCTTGCCCGTGCCCTTGGGCGTCCAGATTTCCTGCTCGATCTCGAAACTGCGCACATCGTCGCCATTGCCGAGCCGGGTGCGGAATGTCTCCAGCGCCTTCTCGATATTGCGGGTGATATAGGCATTCTGGAAATGATAGCCTTCGAGCATGGGAACTTATCCTTTTTCCGGGGGCCTGCCTCAACCTTCGCGGGCCACGTCATATCGTGACAGATAGCGGTCGAAGCCTTTCCGAAGCTGATCCAGGGTCAGCCCATATTGCTCCAGCTTATATTCATGCTTGCCGAACTTGCCCTGCGGGTTGGCATCGAGCCAATCCCGCATCGCCTTCTCCGCCTCCGGCGTGAAATCGTCGTCCAGCGCCTTGTACAACGACCGCATGCTCTCGATGGGATTGCTCATCAGGTCCGCATAGTGGACATCGATAATGCTCTCCTCGCCATGGCGATCGCGATAATCCATGATGCGGTCGGCATGTTCATAAGCCTGATACTGGCAATTCTCGCCCAGCCATTCATGATCTATGCGCCCCATGAAGCCCATGTGCGACAGGGAGATGATGGAGCAGAAACTGCCCATGGCGGTGAAGGGATCCCGATGCGTCCAGACGAGGCGCGCGTCGGGATAGGCGGCCTTCAGATATTCAAGATAGAGCGAATGGCTCGGCATTTTGAGGTTCCACGTGCCCGGCGCCTCTGCCTGCAGAATTTGCAGGAAGCGCTTGTGATAGGCATAAGCGGACGTCATGTCGGTCGAGAAAAGCCAGTCGCGATAATTGGGCAGCTTGCCGCGAGACTCCAGCGCCAGAGCCTTGAAATCATGGCTCATGAAGAAAATGCACTCATTGGGGTAAATCGCTGAATTCCGATAATATTTTCCCATGGAGGGATTGGCCGCCAGCATCGCCTTCTCCTGCTCCAGCCGGGCGATCGCGCGCGGATCGGTCTTGAGCGTGGCGGAGGTGGCGGGCGGAACCGGATCGTCGATTTCCCAGGTCAACGGCGAACGGCGCGCGGGATCGCAGGCCAGGAGGTTGCTGAGCAGCGTGGTGCCGGTGCGCGGAATGCCGAAGACGAACACAGGACGTTCGACGGGCCGGTCCAGCAGGTCGGGACGCGTTTCGAGATAGGCGGTCGTCTTGAGCCGGCCCTCCAGATTCTGGAGCATCACGCCCGCGAAGCGCGCCTTCAATTCATCCGGCGTGCCGAGCGCGTTATAATCCGCGACGATGATCTCCAGACCTTCGCGAAAACTGTCGCTGTCGAACCTCTCCAGCCCGGTAGCCTTCCGGGCCTGCTCGATCAGCTGATCCACGACCAACTCCGCCATGCCGATCAATCCTTCCTAAAACGCGTTATGTGCGGACACGTCGCCGGTCCGCATCGATGATGCGCCCTTCTGGGTCGGGCGACCATGATGCCGCAACGGCTTTCAATGTGGAGACAAGCCCGATTATCGGAATCGGGCCATCAACGGCGTTCCCGGCATCTGCCGGAGAATATCCCGGGTCAGTGGCGCATGCGCTGAAGCACGCGCTGGCGGAACTGGCGCGGGGTAAGCCCCGTCGCCCGGCGAAAAGCATAGGAAAAGCTGGAGGTGGAAGAGAAGCCGATGCTGTAGGCAATCGCCTTCACGCTCTCGTCGCGGTCAAGCAGGCGCTTGGCGCTCTCGATCCGGCTCTGGACGACATATTCCCCGATGGAACAGCCGCGGCTCGCGCGGAAACCACGGGTGAGCTGGCGCACGGAGATGTTGCAGAGGCTGGCCAGTTCTCCCAGCGTCGGCGGCTCGCGCACTTCCCGCAGGCGTTCATCGATGATCCTGAGGCGCCAGGCGGCAAGGCCGCCGCTGACGGGCGCGTCCGCCACCGCCTCGCAATAGCGCCCCAATTCTATGGCAAGCTGCCCGGCGATGCATTCGACCAGCATGGGACTGCCCAACCCCGGATTGCGCGCTTCCTCGGCCAGACGGCGCAGCAAATGGCGGATGGTGTTGCTGGAAATGTCGAGGCTGGCCTCCAGCCGCCTGTCATTCCAGTCGATGTCCGTGCCAAGCCACTTGTTGATCGCATCCGCGTGGAGTTCGCAGATGATGGAGCTTTGCAGGCCCGCGCTGTCGCCCTTGACGTGAATGGCCTCGCCGGGCGGGACGAGGAACATGTCGCCCAGCCGTTCGAAGCGATGCGGCCCCCAATGCTCGCGATAGCAGGCGCGCGTGTTGATCGGCCGCGGCGTCAGGCAGAGATCGAGCCAATAGCCGTCGCGCCTCTGCATCACCACGTCGGACGGATCGCTCATGTGGAACTGCACGACCTGCGCCGTTGCGATCGGAACGGCAAGCTGAGCCTGAACCGTCATCTCCACCTGATAGGGGCGTTCCATAGCGAACCTCTCTTCCACCGGCATTGTCTGATGCTGTCGCACAGCATGCCATCGATTGAGGGACAATATAACTGAGACCGGCCTCCAGCCAAAACGCATATGTCTTTCTATCTATTTTATGTCCTGGAATCGATATTTTGGACCGTTGCGCGATAATGGCCGGGTGAGACTATCAGGGGGCGTCGGGCACAGAGACCTGACCGAAAAGCCTGGAGGACAACATGCCGGAACAAGCCGGTGAGACGACACTCGACACGTTCGATGGTCTGATCGAATGGTCGCGCCTGAACGACTGGATCGCAACCCAGGAGATAGCCGGCCAGGACATAGCCGGGACGGGGCCTGTGACCGGCGTCCGAAAATTGTCGGGCGGCCTTCAAAATGCGATCTTCCTGCTCAATCGCGACGGCGCGGACATCGTTCTGCGCCGCCCGTCGAAGAATCTGAAGCCCAAGAGCAACGAGACGATGCTGCGCGAGGCGCGCATCCTGCGCGCTCTGGAAGGCAGCGCCGTTCCGCATCCGCATCTCTATGCCGCCTGCGCGGACGAGAGCGTCATCGGCGCCTGCTTCTACCTCATGGCGCCGCTGGAAGGCATCGCCAAATCCGGCCCGCTGGAAGGCCAATATGCGAGCGATCCCAAATGGCGCTGGGCCATGGGAGAGGAACTGGTGAAGGCGGCCGTTGCGCTGGGCGAACTGGATTATGCGGCGCTGGGCCTCGCCGACCTCGGCAGGCCCGATAACTGGCATGCGCGCCAGGTCGAACGCTGGCGCTCGCAACTGGAAGGCTATGCGACCGCCATGCCTGCCTATAATCCCGCCGACCTGCCGCATTTCGCGGAAATCGGCCGCTGGCTGTCGGACAATATTCCCGACAACCAGCGCATCGGCATCGTGCATGGCGACTATCAATTCCCCAATGTCATGTTCTCCCTGAAGGCGCCGAGGATTTCCGGCGTGCTGGACTGGGAGCTGGCCTCGCTGGGCGATCCGCTGCTCGACCTTGGCTGGATATTGTCGAGCTGGTGGGAGGAAGGCGATCCGGAGGGCAAGGGGCCGATGGTGCAGCCCTGGGACGGCTTCATGAGCCGCGCCGACCTCATCGACCTCTACGGTGCCCTGTCCGGCCGCGACATGGCCTGCATCCCGTGGTATTCCGCGCTGGCCTGCTACAAGCTGGCCTGCCTGCTGGAAGGCACGACCGCCGCGTGGAAGGCGGGCAAGGTTCCCGACAAGGTGGGCGAATCCGTCCATGCCTATGCGACCTGGCTGATGGCCAAGGCGCGGCAGGTCATCGCCTTCTGATCCCCGTTACCGGCAGACAAGAATCAGAGAAGAGGTGCTGAAATGGATTTTTCGGTCGATCCCGAATTCCAGGAGAAACTGGACTGGATGAGCAAGTTCGTGCGGGAGAAGGTGGAGGCGATGGACCTCCTCTTCCCGCAGGGGTCCGAGCAGTTCAACACGAAGAACAAGGTCGCCCGCCATATCGTCAGGCAACTCCAGCAGGAGGTGAAGGACAATGGCCTGTGGGCCTGTCACCTGACGCCGGAGCTGGGCGGCAAGGGCTATGGCCAGTTGAAGCTGGCCCTGATGAACGAGCAGCTTGGCCGCACCAGCTGGGGTCCGGTGATCTTCGGCTGCGCGGCGCCCGATACCGGCAATGCCGAGATCGTCGCCATGTTCGGCACGCCGGAGCAGAAGGAGAAATATCTCCGCCCGCTGCTCGATGGCGAGATATTCTCCACCTATGCCATGACCGAGCCGCAGGCGGGCGCCGATCCCAAGGAGTTCACCTGCCGCGCCTGGCGCGAGGGCGACGAATGGGTGATCGAGGGCGAGAAATGGTACGCCTCCAACTACAAGAATTCGTCCTTCGTCATCGCCATGGTCATCACCAATCCGGAAAATGCCCCGCATGAGCGGATGAGCATGTTCCTGATCCCGTCCGATACGCCGGGCATCGTCGACATTCGCGACGTGGCGGGGATGAACGATCCGGCCGACAATGGCCATCACGCCTATCTGCGCTTCGACAAGGTGCGCGTGCCGCTCGACGCGATGCTGGGCGAGCCGGGGCAGGGCTTCAAGCTGGCGCAGGCACGGCTTGGCGGCGGGCGCATCCACCATGCGATGCGCGTGGTCGGCCAGTGCCAGCGCGCGCTGGAGATGATGCTGGAGCGCGCCGTTTCCCGCCGCACGCAGGGCCGCCAGCTGGGCGATCACCAGCTCGTGAAGGCCGATATCGCGAACAGCGCGATGGAACTGGAGATGTACCGCCTCCTCGTCCTCAAGACCGCCTGGCTGATCGATACCCAGCCCCATGGCGCCGCGCGCATGCATATCGGCATGTCGAAGGTCGCCATGGCGCGTGTCTATCACGACATCGTGCGCCGCGCGGTGCATCTCCACGGCGCGCTGGGCACCACGCATGAGACGCCGCTGGCCAAGATGTGGATGGGCATCCCCATGCTCGACGTCGCGGACGGACCGACGGAGGTGCATCAGGTGCAGATCGCCAATGCGCTGCTCAAGAAGACCGCGCCCGCCAACGGCCTGTTCCCGACCGAGCACCTGCCCACCAAGACCGAAGCCGTGCGCGCGCAATGGGCCGGCATACTCGCGGAGGCCGAGCAAGCGGTAAAGGTCGCCGAGGCCCTCGCCTGACCGAATGGACGAGAATGAACGAGACGGTCCGGGCGCTTTTCGAGGGGCGCCCGGATATCCCTTTTACGGCCCGATCTCGATAATTTGCGGCCCCGCGAATATTTTAGGGCAGTGGCGGAAAAGACGGCGTTCGATACCACGCGATCCATAGTTATAGATCAAATGGAGGATTGCATGTCCAAGGGCCTGTTCGATTGCACCGGCAAGGTTGCGCTGGTCACGGGCGGTAATGGAGGCATTGGCTTCGGTTTCGCCATGGGAATCGCCAAGATGGGCGGCGACGTGGCCATCTGGGCACGCAATGAGGAGAAGAACGCGGCGGCCAAGGCGCAGCTTCTGGAAGCGGGCGCGGGCCGCGTGGAGGCCTATAAGGTCGATGTCGGGTCGGAGGACGCGATCCTCGCCGGCTATGACAAGTTCATCGGCGATTTCGGCCGCATCGACTGCGTGTTCGCCAATTCGGGCGCCTCGCCGCGCTATAACTCGGTTTTCGACATGCCGACCTCGCATTGGCATGAATTCCAGAGCGTCGCCCTTCACGGCGCCTTCTTCACCCTGCGCGAGGCAGCGCGCCATATGAAGGCGCGCGCCGAAGCGGGCGAACCGGGCGGCAGCCTGGTCGCCTGCGGCAGCCTGTCGCTGTTCCAGGGCCTGCCCGGCAAGGTCGAATATGCCTCGTCCAAGGCAGGCGTCGCCGCGGTGATCCGCTGCCTTGCGAGCGAGCTGGGCCAATATGGCATTCGCGCCAATGTCGTGGCCCCCGGCCTGATCATGACCCCCATGATGGGCGGCGAGAAGAATGAAGCCGCGCTGGCCGGCCATTTCGGACCGCAGAACCCGATCAAGCGCGTCGGCTATCCATCCGACTTCGAGGGCATCGGCGCCTATCTGTGTTCCGACGCGTCTTCGTTCATGACAGGTGAGACGATCACCATCGACGGCGGCTACATGATCCGTCCGTAAAAGGCGCGGGTCCGGCAAAGAGGAGAGATCGCCATGCGCATACTGAACATTCACGAAGTCGATGATGTGCGGCTGGACGACAAGGAAGCGCCGGTCGCGGGCGACAAGGATGTGGTCATCAAGGTGAAGGCCTGCGGCATTTGCGGCAGCGACCTTACCTATATCAAATATGGCGGCATCAGGCGCGAGCCGGGCGGCGTCACCCCCATAGGCCATGAGGCGGCGGGCGAGGTCCTGTCCGTCGGCAAGGATGTGGAGGGCATCTCCGTCGGCCAGCGCGTGGCGGTCAACCCCATGAACACCCCCAGCAATATCGGTTCGGGCGGCCCGGAAGGCGCCTTTACCGAACAGTTGCTGGTGGCGGACGCCCGCCTGGGCGACAATCTCCTGCCCATAGACGATGCCGTATCCTATGAAGTGGCGGCGATGACGGAGCCGCTTTCGGTCGCGCTGCATGGCGTCAACCGGGGACAGGTCAAGGCGGGAGACAAGGTGGCCGTGTTCGGCTGTGGCCCCATCGGCCTCGGCATGGTGCTGTGGCTCGTGGATCGCGGCGCGCATATCGTCGCGCTCGACCTCGCCCCGGAAAGACTGGAGCGGGCCAGGGCGCTGGGCGCGCATCATGTCGTCAATCCGGGCGCGGAGGATGTGCGCGAGAAACTGCTGGAATATCATGGCAAGGGCCGCGTGCTGAACCGCGACGCGGTGGGCACCGACGTCTATCTCGACGCGGCGGGCGCGCCGACGCTGCTCAACGACATCGTGTCCATGGCGAAGTTCCAGTCGCGCCTCGTCATCACCGCCGCGCATATGAAGCCGGTGGAAATCAACCTCGGCATGATGCTGACCACGGAAATGACGATCACGACCGCGGTCGGCTATCCGGACGAAATGCCGGAGGTGGTCGCGGCCCTGCCCCGCCTGAAGGGGAAGATAGAATCCCTCATCAGCCACCGGCTGCCCCTCGGCGAGGTCCTGGAAGGCCTGAAGATCGCGGCGACGCCCCAGTCCGCCAAGGTCATGATCGAGTGCGACGCATGAGCGGCGCAGGCAAGACCCCGCCGCTCGCCGCCCTCGTCAAGGCAGGCGAAGGCCAGACCGAGACGATCGCGATCAATGACCATATCTTTCAGGTCAACGATGTCTCCAATGCCTATCTGGTGACGACGAGCGACGGCGACGTCCTCGTCAACACGGGCATGAATTTCTCCGGCGAGAAGAACAAGGCGCTGTTCGATCCGGTGCGCACCGGGCCGCTGCGCTATATCTTCCTGACCCAGGCGCATCTCGACCATTTCGGCGGCGTACCGGCGATCAGGGAGCCGGAGACGAAGGTCGTCACGCAGAAGCGTTTTCCGGAGACGTGGCAATTCTTCCACGACCTCCATTCCTACCTGACCAGACGGTCGGGCAAGCTGTGGGCGTTCAACCGCAAGGGCCCCAATCCCCCGCCCGCGCCGCCGGTCGATATCGACATATTGGTCGACGACCGGGAGAGCTTCACGGTCGGCAACCGGACATTCGAACTGATCTCCACGCCGGGCGGCGAATCCCTGTGCGCGTCGGTGGTCTGGATGCCGGAGGAGAAGACGGTCTTCACCGGCAATCTCTTCGGCCCTGTCTTCCTGGCCGTGCCGAACCTGACGACGACGCGCGGCGACAAGCCCCGCCTTGTCGTCAACTATCTCGCATCGCTGGAGCGGGTCCGCGCGCTGGAGCCGGAGCTGCTCATCACCGGCCATGGCGATCCGATCCGCGGCAAGGAGAGAATCCGCGCCGACCTCGACAGGATGCATGGCGCCGTCTCCTATATCCGCGACCGCACCATCGAAGGGATGAACGCGGGCAAGTCCGTCCACCAGTTGATGCGCGAGATCGTGCTGCCGGACGAACTGAAGATCGGCGAGTTCCACGGCACCGTCCGCTGGGCCGTGCGCGCCATCTGGGACGAGCATTCGGGCTGGTTCCATTATGAGGACGGCACGACGGGCCTTTATGGCGTGCCGCGTTCCAGCGTCCACGGGGATCTGGTGGAACTGGCGGGAGGGGCGTCAGCGCTGGCCGCGCGAGCGTCCGACCATCTCGCCGCCGGGCGGCCGCTGGAGGCGATCCACCTGCTCGACATCGCCCTGGACGGGGAGCCCGCGAACAAGGACGCGCTGACCGTCAAGAAAGGTGCGCTCGAAAAGCTGCTGGCCGATAGCGGTCAGGGCAATCTCAGCGAGACGATGTGGCTGCGCGTGGAGATCGCGATAACGGAAAACGCGCTGAATGGAGAGGCGGCCAACTGACGGCCGCCCATCTTCCCGGCGATGAGTATCCTGCCCATCCCGGCCGGGCTTGTCGAAACCCCGTTCTTCGCTCCAAGAAGGGATGAACGGGTCATTGACAAGCCCGAAGCCAGCGGATCGACAAGCGGAGAGGATTTGCGATGACGGGACATGCAGCGACAAAGCGACAATCCTCGCGCCATCTCGTCGCGCCGGAATTGCTGGCCGGGCTTGCCGTGCTGCCCGATCTCGACCTGTCCGACGACTATATCGCCTCGCTCAGGCAGGGAACGGGAGCGCTCGGCCGCATCCCGCGCCCGCCCCTGCCGCCGGAACTGGAAGCGGTGGAATGCCGGGAGCTGCACGTACCCGGCCCGGATGGCGCGCCGGACGTGCGCATATTGCTCTACCTGCCGGACGAGACCCCTTCCGCCCTTCGCCCCGCGCTGTTGCATATCCATGGCGGCGGCTATGTCATGGGCAATCCGGAGATCAACGACGCGTCGAACCGCGCCCATGCGCGCAATCAGGGCTGTGTCGTCGTCTCCGTGGATTATCGCCTGGCGCCGGAAACCCGCTGGCCGGGGCCGCTGGAGGATTGCTATGCCGCGCTACGCTGGCTGGCCGGGGAAGCGGACGCGCTGGGCGTGGATCGCAACCGCATCGCAATTGCCGGCGAAAGTGCCGGAGGAGGCCATGCCGCCGCCCTCTCCCAACTCGCCCGCGACCGGGGCGAGTTCCCCATATGCTTCCTGCTGCTGGATTCGCCCATGCTGGACGACCGCACAGGCAGCAGCAGCGAACCCCATCCCTATACCGGCGAATTCGTCTGGACACCGGAGCGCAACCGCTATGGCTGGGGCGCGCTGCTGGGCAGCGAGCCGGGCAGCGACGACATACCCGACGGAGCCGTGCCCGCCCGCGCCGCCAATCTTGCGGACCTGCCCGCCACCTGCATCACCATCGGCGCGCTCGACCTGTTCCTCGAAGAGTCGCTGGACTATGTGCGCCGGTTGAGCCGTGCGGGCGTTCCCGTCGAGCTGCACGTCCTGCCCGGCGCCTATCATGGCTATGGGATCGCGGGCGAAACCGCCCCTCAAATCGCCCGGAATGCCGGACTGCGACGCGATGCGTTGCGCCGCGCCTTCCAGGGCCTGTGAACAGTCCAGCAAGGAGAGAAGAATGACAGCACGTTTTGCCGGAAAGCTGGCCGTCGTCACGGGCGGCGCGGCGGGCCTTGGCGCCGCGATCGCGATCGCTTTCGCGCGCGAGGGCGCCGATATCATCCTCGTCGACATCAATGCGCAGGGGCTGGAGGATACGTCCGCCGCGCTCCGGACGCTGGGCGTGAAATGCGAAACCTATCGCGTCGACCTCAGCGTCGAAGCGGAGATCAAGGCGCTGGGCGCCGATATCTGCGCAAAGCATGAGAAGGTCGATATCCTCATCAACAATGCGGGGCTGGCCTATAACGACATTGCCCGCGGCTTT
This sequence comes from Sphingobium sp., assembly GCA_047602685.1. Taxonomy (GTDB): domain Bacteria; phylum Pseudomonadota; class Alphaproteobacteria; order Sphingomonadales; family Sphingomonadaceae; genus Sphingobium. The sequence goes on along the minus strand of JASGGS010000041.1, from coordinate 13,605 downwards.
GCCGACCTGAGCATGGAGCGCTGGCTCTATTTCTTCGCGATCAACAGCGTGTCGCCGGTCATCCTGGCGCTGGCGCTCCGCCCGGCCCTGGCCAGGGCAAAGGGCGTCATCATCAATCAGGCATCCATGGCGGCGAACCAGCCCGCCACCGCCTATGGCATCACCAAGGCGACGCTGAACAGCATGACCTTCGCCCTGGCCAACCAGCTTTCGGGCGACGGCATCCGCGCCAATTCGGTCGAGCCGGGCATCATGGCCACCGAAGCCAGCGAAGGCTCCCTCGACGATGAGCAGAAGGGGCGGGTTCGCGGCATGCAGCTGCTGGCCGGAGAGCAGGGCACGGCGGAGGATATCGCGAACCTGCATGTCTTCCTCGCCTCTCCCGAAGGGCGCTTCATCAATTGCGAGGTCATTTCCTGCGACGGCGGCAACCGCCTGCGCGGATGGCGCCATTAAGGCCATCTGCCGATACATTGTCCGACCGGGAGCGCGAACGGCCATTTCCGTTCGTGCCCCGATGCCTCCAAATAGGGGCAGGCGCGGATCATATCGGGAAAGAGCATCATGGCCTTCGAAGTCGACCTCACAGGCAAGGTAGCTGTCGTCACGGGAGGCAGCAGGGGGATCGGCCGGGCCATCGTGCGCGGCCTGAGCGAAGCGGGTGCCACCCTCGTCATCGCCAGCCGCAAGATCGCGAGTTGCGAGACGCTGGCGGAAGAGCTTGCGGCAAGGGGCGGCAAGGCGTCGGCCCATGCCTTCGACGCATCGAGCTGGGAGGATTGCGACCGGCTCCATGCCGAAGTGACGGAGCAATGGGGCGGCGCGGACATCCTCGTCAACAATGCGGGCAAGTCGCCGGTCGAACCTTCATCGGTCGAGACCAGCCAGGCGGCCTTCGACCATATCATCGCGGTGAACCTGCGTTCCGCCTTTCGCCTTTCCGCCCTGTTCGGCGCGCAGATGGTCGAGCGTGGCGGCGGTGCCATCGTGAATATCAGTTCGACGGGATCGCTTAAGCCGGAAGCCTATTTCGCACCCTATGCGGCGGCGAAGGCGGGGTTGCATGTGCTGACGCAGAGCTTTGCCAAGGAATATGGGCCGAAAGTTCGGGTGAACACCGTCATGCCCGGTCCCTTCCATACGGACGGGACGAAAAGCTGGTCGCGTTCCGACGGCTTCACGGAACATGCGAAAGCCCATCAACCCCTGGGCCGTGGCGGCGAGCCGGAAGAGATTGTCGGCGCCATCCTTTACATGGTGAGCGACCTGTCTTCCTATGTGACCGGCGCCTGCCTCGCGGTCGACGGCGGCCACGCGATTTCGAGATAGGCTGCCCGCGACAAGGCAGGACAGCGAAACGCCGCGCGGAAACCGGCGCGGCGTTCCGGTTCCGGCTTCCGGATCAGGCCGTATGTTTCTGCCTGGCGAAATTCTCCTCATGCCGCTTGAACATCGCCATGAGGTCGCCCGACGTGACGGGCCGCTGCGTCCCCTCCTCCACCGGCCGTTCGCCGCCCGTGGACCGGACGCTGGTATCCACGCCCTTGGCCGCGGCCCTGGCGCGCAGGGCGCCGACCGTCAGCTCGTCCTTGCGATGATGCGCGAACGGGTCGAAGCGGAAGAAGCGCATCCCGTTGAGATGCGTGATCTTGTCGATCTGTGCGTCGGTGAGATGGTTGATCGTGGGCCAAAGCCTCTCCGGCACGTCAGGCCAGAGCGTGTCGGAATGCGGATAATCGCATTCATAGGCGATCATGTCCTCGCCGATATACTGGATGTTCTGAAGACCGAAGGCATCGTCGATGAAACAGTTCAGGAAGTGCCGCTTGAACACATCGCTCGGCTTCGTGTCCGTGTGGACCGAATTCGTCCACGCCTTGTGCCGGGAATTGGAGAAATCCGCACGTTCCAGGAAATAGGGCACCCAGCCGATGCCGCCTTCCGAAAGCGCGATGCGCATGTCGGGATAATCGTGCAGCGCCTGAAGCTGGAGCCAGTCGGATGCGCCCGTGGAGATCGACATGGGCATGGTCGTGATCCAAGCCTCTATGGGCGTTTCCATCGATGCATGGGGCGCCGGATTGCCGCCACCGATATGCAGGGCGATGGTCATGTCCAGATCGTTGATCGCCCTCCAGAAAGGCTGCCAATATTCGTTGTGGATGCTGGGCAATCCCTGCACCGTCGGATTCTCGTTGATCGAGACGGTGTAGCATCCCTTGTCGGACAGACGCTTCAGTTCGGCGAGGGTCGCGTCCATGTCATAAGTGGGCAAAATGCCGCAGGGGATGAAGCGGCCCGGATAGGCAGCGCACCATTCATCGACATGCCAGTCATTATAGGCCTGCATATGACGGGTCGCGAGCGCCTTGTCCGACGCCCGGTGCAGGCGACCGCCCGCGAAATCGAAGACGCTGCCGAAGTTCATCGAGGCGGCAATGCCGTTCACGTCCATGTCGTCGATACGGGCATGGACATCGTAGACGCCCTTGCGGAGCTGATCCATGGAGGACGGCTCCATGCCATATTCCTCGAACGGCTTGCCCACCACGGCGTTGAGGCCGACGGAGGGGAAGTTCAGCCCCTGATAGGTCCAGTAATCCTTGCCGTTGACGTCCTGCACCAGCCGGGGCGCGGATGCGAGCAGATCGCCGGATAGATGGTTGCTGAAAAGATCGGGCGGTTCGCTGATGTGGTCATCCACGCTGATGATGACCATGTCGTTCATTTCCATGGCTTCTCTCCTCTCACAAAATAGATAGTATTTACTATCTTATATCGGGCGGCCTGGACAGGATTTTCAGCGAGCGGCGAAATGGCTCCCGTCGAAATGGTCGAGCGGCTCCCGCCTATCGTCCAGACTGAAGTCGATGATGAGGCCCACGCGCTTCGCCTTCGCCGCCATCTCCGGCTGGAAGGTATAGCAGTTGGGCGGCATCTTGCTGGCGTCGGATTGCTGTTCGAGCGGGCGGAAACGGCCATGGGCCACGATGGCGCCCCATTGCAGAAGCCGGGCGGCCTCCTTCGCGTGGCTCTCCAGCGTCTCGATCCAGCCGCGCAGTTTCATGAGATTCTGGCCCGCAATCGCTTCCGGGGTCCGCAGGGTGAAGCCGCCGTCCAGTTCCCAGTGATGCACGGCCATGCTGTCGCGCCGTATCTCCGCAATATTGCGCCCGTCCCGGAGGTCGGTCACCACTATATCATAGCGGGTGGGCACGGCATCGGCCCAATGAGCGGCGGCCAGCACGGCAAGATCGTGAAGATGCGTGCAATTGGCCTGCTTCCCGCCCCGCGCCGCGACTTCGGACAGGGCGACGCCCGTGAAAGTGTCGACCAGCTTCGCCGGTGCGCCCGGACAGGTCGTCCAGGGCGCCCGTTCCATGACCGGTTCCACGGCGGTCACGGCCCGGCCGTCATGGACCAGCGTGACCGCCATGCAGTGATAATCATCCTCCAGCGCGGCGGTGACCCGATCCACGCTTGGCGTTATGAGGAAGCGGCGGCGGTAACCGGGAAGATCGTCCAGTTCCGCCATCGCCTCAATCCTTCGCCAGAAGGAGCGCCGCCGCCAGCGGGCCGCCGCCGGATGTCGCCACGGCCACGCGCGGATCGCCGGGGATCTGACGCTCGCCCGCGGCCTGCCGCAATTGCGTCACCGCCTCATGCGCGAAACCGAAGCCGTGCAGGCGGCCCGCGCCAAGCTGACCCCCGGCGGTATTGAGCGGCAACTCGCCATCGCGGGCGATGCGATGACCGCCCTCGATGAACCTGTGCCCCTCGCCCACCTCGCAAAAGCCCAGGCCCTCCAGCCAGGTGATCGGGAAGAAGGCGAAGCCGTCATAGAATTGGACCGTATCCACATCCTTGGGCTTATAGTCCGTCTTGGCCCACAGATCGGGACCGGTGGCATAGGCTGCCACCCATTCCGCCTGATCCCAGCTATAGCGGTCCACCTTGCCCGCCGTCGCCGCGATGCGGATCGGCGTCGCCTTCACCTCGTCCAGCGCATCACCGGCCGAGACGATCACCACGGTGGAGCAGTCCGTGAACCGGTCGCAGTCGTAGAGGCAGAAGGGCGTCGAGATCAGCCGCGCCTCCATATATTCATCGAGGGTCAGCGGCTTCCTGGTGATCGCCCGCGCATTGGGATTGAGCAGGGCGTTGCGGTTCGCGTTGAGCGCCACCTGGGCCAGTTGCTCACGCGTCATGCCATATCGCTTCATATGGCGAGAGGCATATTGCGCAACCCAGCATGCGGCCGAAATCGCGAAATAGGGCGCCGTCCACTGGGAAGCGCCATCCACCGTCTCGCGGCGGAGCGGCGGAAACTCCTCGGGCCGCGACAACGCCGCCGCCTCATAGACGGTACGGAAGCAGATGATGTGCCGCGCCTGGCCGGTCTTCACCGCATTGGCCGCTTCCGCGATGGCGGAAAGCTGCGCCGGCAGTTCGCCGCCGCCCATGTGCCAGCGCGCCTTGATGCCGCATGTCTCGATCACCTCGTCCACGCCGATGGGCGAGAAGCCGAGGAAAGTCGCCATGCGGCCCGGATAGCTTGCCACGCCGTCAATCTGTTCGAAGGTCAGGCCGGCATCGTCCAGAGCCTGGCGGATCGCATCCATGGTGAGGCCCAGCGCGGAGCGCTCCAGGCGAACACCGACCTCCGACTGGCCCACACCCGTGATATAGGCTTCGTTGTTCAGACCCATGGCTTATGCGACCTTCTCGAAGAGGGGAAACCAGATGCCGTCCTGCTCCTCGAAGGTAACGCGGACCTGATCGTCGATATCGACCTGATCGACGGGCGATCCGACGATATTGGTGGTGAGATAGACGCCCGGCGCGTCGTCCAGCTTCACCCGGGCGATCACGAACGGCACGTCCAGACCGGGCAGCCAGGGTTGATGATTGACCGTCATGGTGTCGATCACTCCCGTACCCGCAACGGCATGCGGCTCGACATTCTCCGACTGGCAATGACGGCAGAACTGGCGCGGCGGATGAGTGAACTGGCTGCAATCATGACATTTGGTGATGTTCAGCCTGCCTTCGGCGCCGCCCGTCCAGAAGGGACGGTTGGTGGCGTCGAGACGCGGGCGCGGGCGCTGGGGCGAGCGGGGCGCATTCATCGTTGTTCAGTCTCCAGACGAGGGAAAGCTGCCGAGGACGGGGAACAGTCCCTTGCGGACGGGCGACGGGCCAGAATGATCCGGATCTGAACGCTATAGCCAGACATTATCCGCTCCAGCCTCTCTCTTTGTCCTGTCGCGTGCGTTAAACGCCGCATCCGCCCTATCGGCTTGTCCTCCCCGTCTGAGCCGGTCGTCCCGCCAAGGCAACGCAGCGCGGACAGCCCGGCAGCGATAACGCCGTGGCGATTGCCGAAGGCCGCATCGCCCTGGCGATCAGCAGGCCGGACCACCGCCACGGACAAGAGTTTCCCTTACCGCCTCGCGCCGTGCCGGGTAGTACGGAGCCAGGCTTCGCCCGGCATGGGCGCGCAACGTTGCCGGACACCAGCAACGCGGGAAGCGCAGGGCCGTCCGGAGCGGATCGCCATAGGCGGACCATGACGGACATGATTTCCCGGACGCCCGGCAGGGCCAAGCCGGTTCCTTATTAGGGGAGTTGATACAATGAGCGATGTTCTGGGGTACAAGGGAAAGCGCGTGATCGTCAGCGGGTGCTTCTCCGGCATGGGCGAGGCGACCGCGAAGCTGCTGCTCGACCTGGGCGCGGAAGTGCATGGCTTCGATTATAAGGACAGCAGCCTCCCCCTCGCTTCCTTCACCAAGGTCGACCTGCGCGATCCCGCTTCGATCGAGGCCGGCGTGGCGGGGCTGGGCAATGGCCGTATCGACGCGCTGTTCAACTGCGCAGGTCTGCCGGGCGGCGGCGGCTTCCCCGCCATCGACACGATGAAGGTGAACTTCATCGGCACCCGCCACCTGACCGAAACCGTGCTGCCTCTGATGGGTGAAGGCAGCGCCATCGCCTCCATCGCCTCGACCGGCGGCCTCGGCTGGAGCCGCCGCATCCCCGTTCATATCGAACTGCTCCAGACGAAAGGCTTTCAGGGCGCCCTGGAATGGAGCGAGGCGCATGCGGACCAGGTTTCCGAAGGCTATGCCTTCTCAAAGGAAGCGATCATCGTGTGGACCCAGTTCGCGGGCGCGCATCTCATCAAGAAGGGTATCCGCATCAACTGCACCCTGCCCTCCCCAACGCAGACCCCGATGATGGAAACATTCCACGCGACCTCGGGCAAGGACGTGGTGGATGCCGCCGCGGAACCCATGGGCCGCTATTCGACGCCGGAGGAGCAAGCAGGCGGCATCGTCCTCCTCAACAGCGCGTTGGCGAGCATCGTGAACGGCGTCGTGCTGCCCGTCGACGGAGGCTTCATGGGCGGGGTCGCGACCGGTCAGGTCGACCTCAGCAAGATGATGCGCAAGGCCGCACCGGCTGGATGAATCACGCGCTGCGAAAATAGCACCTCATACTAATCTAATTTAGCATTTGCGCCCGGAATCCTTGGGGTTCCGGGCGCCTTTTGTTGCACGACTGCAACAGAATTTCCGGAAACACTGTTCCCCATATCGAAATCCGGCCATTCGTCCCGATGGCGGCCCGGCTTGGCAATATTTGCGGATTGTTTTCGTATGCGGGATGCCAGAGACATGTCCCCAAGATGCCCGACCCCGGCAAAAAACAAGGGGCGAGGCATCTGCGATAATAGCGAGGAGAACGGCTGGTCCCCCAACCACCAACCGTATCGTCGATAAAATCGACTGGGAGAGAGAAATGTCTGAATCCAGAATGCGCAGAGTCATATTATTTGCGTCGACCGCGATCAGCGTGACGACGACCGCCCCCGCATGGGCGCAAGGCGGCGTGGACGATATCATCGTGACCGCACGCCGCGTCGAGGAACGGCTACAGGATGTCCCGATCTCGATAACTGTGCTGAGCCAGGAACAGCTTGCCAACAACAACGTCCAGAATGCCAAGGACCTCGCCACCTATACGCCGGGCCTGACGCTCAATGCCCGTTATGGCGCGGACAATACGACCTATACGATCCGCGGCTTCACGCAGGAGCAGCGCACGACGGCGACCGTGGGCACTTATTTCGCGGACGTCGTTGCGCCGCGCGGTTCGGGCGCTTCCCCGGGCGGCGATGGCGCCGGCCCCGGTCAGTTGTTCGACCTCCAGAACGTACAGGTGCTGAAAGGCCCGCAGGGCACACTTCAGGGCCGCAACTCCACCGGCGGCGCCGTCCTGATCGTGCCTCGCAAGCCGACCGGCAATTTCGAAGGCTATGTGGAGGGCAGCGTCGGCGACTATGAGCTACGCCGCGTACAGGCGGTCGTGAACGTGCCCGTGCTCGATACACTGCGCGTCCGGCTCGGCGTCGACCGCAGCACGCGCGACGGCTATCTGAAGAATGCCGGGCGCATCGGCTTCGGTCCCCATGGCGATGCAGGCGGCAGCCAGGATTATATCGCCCTGCGCGCCAGCATCGTGGCCGACCTGACACCCAATCTCGAAAACTACACTATCCTGACCTATGCCAATTCGAAGAGCACGGGCACCAGCCCCAAGGTCACGCGCTGCTACAGGGATCGCGGCGGCGCCAATTATTGCGACCAGATCGCCCGCGAGAATGCCTATGGCGACTTCTGGACCGTATCCAACAGCATGGCCGATTCCCTGTCGGAAACCAAGACCTGGCAGGCGATCAATACGACGACCTGGCAGGCGAGCGACACGCTGACGGTCAAGAACATCCTGTCCTATGCCGAATTCCGGGGCCGCAACAATCTCGACCTGTTCGGCATCTACACGCCGGTCGGCGTCCCGGCGGGGACGGAGACAAGTCCCTCCCAAGTCCGTAATTTCACCGGTACGCACGTGATCGACGGACGCGATACCAACGCGGAAAGCACCTTCGTCGAGGAACTGCAATTCCAGGGACGTCCGGGCGGCCGCTTCATCTATCAGGGCGGCCTGTATTTCGAGTCCAGCCAGCCGCTCGGCCAGTCGGGCACGCAGTCCGCGACATTCACACCCTGCACCAATATCGCGACGTTCAGCTGCGTGCTCAACGATGGCGGCGCAACCTCGCTGGGTCGCCAGACGTACAGCACGACGCTCACCAAATATCGGGGTATCGCAGCCTATGCCCAGGCCAGCTACGACATCACGGACAAGCTGAAGTTCACGGCCGGCTTCCGCTACACATGGGACAAGATGTCGAGCGCGTTCCAGGTCATCGACATCAACCTCAATGGCATATCGAGCGCGGTCGCACCACCGGCGCTGCCCGCACCGGCCAATGCCCTGTCGGCATCCTGCGCCGCCCTGCCCACCTTCGGGTCGAAGGGGTCCGCGACAAACCCGTACCGGCCGATCACCGACCGCTTCGACATGTGCAAGCAATATCTCTCCGTCTCGACCGAAGCACCCACCTGGCTGATCGATTTCGACTATAAGTTGCTGGACGATGTGCTTCTCTACGCCAAATATTCGCGGGGTTATCGTCAGGGCGGCGTCAATCCGTTCGGTGCCGACAAGCTTCAAGGCTATGACAAGGAAAAGGTCGACACCTATGAAATCGGTGCCAAGGCGAGCTGGCGCGGACGTTTTCCGGGCCATCTGAACGTTGCCGGCTATTATAACGACTTCAGCAACCAGCAGATCCAGCTCGGCCTCCAGTGCCTGACGGCGGGGGCCTGCACGCAGACCACCGCGATCCTGAATGTCGGCAAGTCGGAACTCTATGGCGCCGAGGCGGAATTCGGCATCAGCCCCGTTCAGGGCCTGATGCTCAACGTCGCCTACGCCTATATCAAGACCCGCATTCTGGCCGTCCAGGATTCGAGGAGCCTCATCGCCGGCCTGGGCCTGCCCTATGACGATATTCGTCCGCCGGCAGTCGGGGATGCCATCCCGGCCGCGACGCCGCACAAATGGAATATCAACGGCAGCTATACCCTGCCCCTGCCCGACTCCATCGGCAAGGTCAGCGTCGGCGGCACCTATGTCTACCAGTCGAGCACGCAGATGGTCGCGGATTCCTGCGTCGTCGGGCGGTTCAATGCCACCAGCTGCTCCGTCACGGGCGGCGGCATCATTCCCGGCTATGGCGTGGCGAACCTCAACGTGACGTGGGAAGGCATTGCGGGCAGTTCGCTCGACGCCGCCTTCTTCATGACGAACGTCACGAACGAAAAATATTATATCAGCGCCAACGACCAGGGGCAGACATCCGGCTTCATCTCCAACATCGTCGGCGAGCCCCGCATGTATGGTTTCCGCCTGAAGTACCGGTTTGGGAACTGACAGAAGCTGAACAAGGTAATAATCGGGGCGGGCGCAGAGATGCGCCCGCCCTTTTTCATGCATGCAGGTCGCGCGAATAAATATCGCGCTGGCGGTTCGCGAAAGCCAGATTCTAGGTGCGGCAGAAGAGACAAGGGATATATCCCGAACCAAACCGACCTTGAGAGACCGGGGATGCCATCATGAATTTCGACCTGACCGACGACCAGGAAATGATGCGCGACATGTTCGCGCGCTTTCTGGACGATAACAGCAGCACGGCAAGCGTCCGGGCCGCGGAACCTTCCGGCTTCGACCCCGCCCTCTGGAAGGGCCTGGCCGAACTCGGCGCCTTTTCCATCCGCGTTCCGGAGGCATCCGGCGGCCTCGGCATGGGGACGTTCGAGGCCGTCCTGCTGATGGAGGAGGCGGGGCGCACGCTGGCATCCGGCCCGATCGCCGAGACGCTGGTGACCGCGCGTCTGCTGGCGCAACTGGACGGCGCGAATGGGGAGGCCCTGCTTGCCCGTGTCAGCACGGGTGAGGCCGTCGCCTCCATCGCGCTTCACGATGTCGCCCAACAGTCGAGACAGTGGATCGCGGGCGGGGCCGTGGCGGAGGCCGTGGTGGCCCGCGACGGCAACGACATCATTCTCGTCTCCATCCCCGACGAAGCGCGCAAGGGAGAGGATAATCTCGGCTCCACACCCGTCGCGGAAATCGACCTGACGGCGCATCCCCGCACCGTCCTCGGCTCGGGCGCCAATGCCGTCTCGGCCTGGGAGCAGGCCGTCGAGGAATGGAAATTGCTGATCTCCGCCGCGCTGGCGGGCCTGGGCCGCCAAGCGCTCCAGCTGGCCGCGGACTATTCGGGCGAACGCAAGCAGTTCGGCCAGTTCATCGGACAATTCCAGGGCGTCTCGCATCCCCTGGCCGACCAGCTCTGCCATGTCGACGGCGGCAAGCTGCTCGTCTGGAAAAGCATCCGGGCCATCGCGGACGGGGATGCCGACGCCGGAGCGCTGATCGCCCTTACCGCCTGGTGGAATGCCCGCGCCGCCGCGACCAGCGTCGCGCGCGCCTTGCATACCTTTGGCGGCTACGGCCTCAGCACCGAATATGACATCTATCTCTTCAACCTGCGGGCCAAGGCATGGCCGCTGGTCTGGGGCGATCCGCAACGCCATCTCGAAGAGGCCGGACGCCGCCTCTATGCCGGTGCGGCCGTCGCATTGCCCGATGTCGGCGAAACGCCGATCGAATTCGACCTCGGGGAAGAGGCGCGGGCGATCCAGAAGGAAATCCACGATTTCTTCGAGACGCAGGTGACGGACGAGGAGAAGGCACAGTTCCACTATAGCTGGGACGGCTACAACCCGCGCATCAACAAGGCCCTGGCCGATGCTGGCCTCCTCTTCCTCGGCTGGCCGAAGGAAATGGGCGGCCGCGGCATCACCCCCTATGCCAAGCTCGCCGCCATGGAGGCGTTCGAGGAGGTCGGCTACAACAACCCGGCCCATAATGTGACCGCCATGGTCGGCGCGATCCTGTATCGCTTCGGCAGCGACGAGGTGAAGGAGAATATCCTTGCCAGGATGCTGAGCGGCGAGGTCATCACCAGCCTGGGCTATTCCGAGCCTGGCTCCGGTTCGGACGTGTTCGCCGCCCAGTGCCGTTCCACCCAGGAACCGGACGGAAGCTGGCGGATCAACGGCACGAAGATGTGGACGTCGGGCGCCAACATCACCGACTATGTGTTCATGCTGACCCGTTCCGATCCGGAGGCGACCAAGCATAAGGGCCTCACCATGTTCATCGTGCCCTTGAAGACGGAAGGCGTGACCGTGCAGGGCGTCTTCACCTTCATGGACGAACGCACCAACATCACCTTCTACGACAATGTGCAGATCCCGGATTCCTATCGGCTGGGTCCTGTCAATGAAGGCGCACGGACCATGGCGGCGGGCCTCGAACTGGAACATGGCGGCGGTTTCGGCAAGGTGCAGCGCGCCATGCTGAAGGCGGCGGAGGACCTGGCCGCCGAAATCCAGATCGGCGGACATAAGCTGATCGACGAACCGCAGGCGCAGCAGCGCCTCGCCAAATCCTACGCCAATCTGGCCGTCTCCGACCTGTTCACCTTCCGCTCCATCTGGGGCAGCGTGAACAAGAAGAACCTCCAGGGCGTCGGCCCGATGGCCAAGATGTTCTCGTCCGAATGCTTCCAGGAAGACAGCCGCGACCTGCTCGACCTGACCGCACCCCTTTCGCTGTCCAAGCGCGAGGGACCGGCGGGCTTCCTGAACCAGTGCTATCGCCATGCGCAGGGCACGACCATCTATGGCGGCACCAGCGAGGTGCATCGCTCCATGGTCGCCGAACGCGCCCTCGGCATGCCGCGTACGCGCGCCTGACGGAGAACCGGACCGACATGACCACGGAAACCACCGAAGCGCCGCATCTCCTTACCGAGGAGAAGGACGGCATCCTGATCGCCACGCTCAATCGCCCGGAAAAGCTGAATGCCATCACCCGCGACATGATGGACCTGCTGACGGAGGCGGTTCTCCGCTTCCGTGACACGGATGCGCTGAAGGTCATGCTGATCCGCGCGACCGGCCGGTATTTCTCGGCGGGCGCGGACCTGAAGGCAGGCAATCAGAAGAAGATTTCGCCCACCGGCCACACGGCGCGAGGCATCCGCGAGAACCACCGGCTCAATCTCAACAATATGCAGCAATTGTGGGATGAGATGGAGCATATCGAGAAGCCTATCGTCGTAGCCCATCAGGCGATGTGCGTGGGCGGCGGCCTCGAAATGTCGCTGTCCTGCGATTTCCGTCTCGCGGCGAAGAGTGCAGCCTATGCCTTTCCCGAAGGCCTGTTCGGCGTCCTGCCCGCGTCCAATGGCGTCAGCCGCCTGACGCGGCAGTGCGGACCGCATTGGGCGCGCTGGCTCATCATGGCCAACAAGCCCGCTCCGGCCGACATGGCCTTCACCATGGGGCTGGTCCATCAGGTCTATCCGGACGAGACCTTCGAGGCTGACGTGATGGAATTTTGCGGGCATCTGGCCAAGCAGAATGGCGAACAGATGGGCGCGGCCAAGATCGCCATCGAACTGTGCGCCGAACTCGGTCCCAATATGGGCCGCCATGTGGAGCGCATGGCGAATAGCGCCCTGATGCTGAATCCGGAATATCAGGAGAAAATGGCCGCCTATGTAAAGAATGTGGGCGGCAAGAAGGGTTAGTCCTTCTCTTTCCGAGTGCAAGAACGCCCCCTCCGATCATGTCGGAGGGGGCGTTTTTTTTGCGGACAGGCCGATAAATCAATGACGAGGAAGGGCGATCATTCCTCTACCCAGCCCGATCCGCCGGGACGATAGTCGCGGATGGCGAGCTCCATCAACCGCGCGACGGCCCGCATGCGCTGGGCGACCTTGGGGCGGCTACGCACCACGACTTCCTGCATGTCGACATTGGTCGACATGGTGACGACGCGCTCGACACCCGTCATCAGGACGGTTGCCATGTCATAGGCGGCCGATTGCGTTTTGGACGGATCGCCGCCCATCTGTTCGACCACCAGATTGATCAATGCGGTCGCCGCTTCGACGCGATGGACCAGCATCCGGCGATCATGCTGATCGGCCATGGCATTGCGCAGATGCAGGATGCGCGTATTGCGCGCCCAGAATTCATGATAGGCCAGCATGAATTCATAGCATTGCTCCCCGAGCCGATCATCGGCCCAAGGCAGGCGGATGCGTCCCAGATAGGCCTCCTCCGCCTTCGCCATGACCGGTTCCAGCACGGCGAGCAGCAATTCGGTCAGGTCGCTGAAATAAAGATAGAGCGTCGTCATGCCGAGCGACGCCTCGCGCGCGACGGCGCTCAATGTGACCGGGACAGGTTCCGGACGGGCCAGCAGGCCCTGCGCCGCGGCGATGATCCGGTCCCGCGTATCGCGCCCCTTCCTGCCGAGGCGCTGGCCATAGAGATTGTGACTGAGATTCTCGTCCCCGGCGTCCGCCTGCACCGGCGTCGCCTTGCGTCGGGATATCTTGACTGTTGCCGTCTGGCTTGCGCTCTCCGATCCCATCACCATGCCTTCTAAGGGGTCCGGCGGATATCATAGCGACACCCGCCGGGAAATGAACCCTCACAAAGTGACTTTATGCGGGCACCCCGATGGCGATGACCTTGCTCTCGAGGAATTCCTCGATGCCCTCGACGCCCCATTCACGGCCGACGCCGCTGGCCTTGTAGCCGCCAAAGG
>JASGGS010000005.1:0-46008 GCA_047602685.1 Sphingobium sp. | reverse complement strand
AAAGCCGAAAGGATGGGTGGGATTGCCGTTGCCGTCGATCTCGCCCCGGTCGAACTGGGCGCGCTTGTCCTTGTCCGACAACAGGTCATAGGCCGCCGTGACCTCCGAAAAGCGGTCGGCGGCCTTGGGATTGTCCTTGTTGCGGTCCGGGTGCAGCTCCTTGGCGAGCTTGCGATAGGCGGACTTAATCGCGGCTTCGTCAGCCGTGCGGGATACGCCCAGCAGGGAATAGGGATCGGCCATGTGTGTCGTTACGCTCCGTCGCTGTCCATCTGGCGATTCCGGGGCCGGTTCGCAAGGCGTCTTTGGAGACTGTTTCGACATGGGTCCAATGGCAACGGCCTTTCTTCCGTCCGGCAGGGCATTGCGATGGCGCCGCACAGCTTCTAGACAGCCTGCATGACTGGAACCGACCCTTTCGCCCTGTTCGACAGCTGGTATGCCGAGGCGCGGGCGAGCGAGATCAACGACAGCAACGCCATGGCGCTCGCCACCGCCGATGCGGATGGCCGCCCATCGGCGCGCATGGTCCTGCTCAAGGGGTATGGTCCTCAAGGTTTTGTTTTCTATACGAATTTTGAAGGGCGAAAGGCGGGTGACCTGTTCGCCAACCCCCATGCGGCCCTGCTTTTCCATTGGAAGAGCCTGCGGCGGCAGGTGCGTATCGAGGGCGCGGTGGAACGGGTCGACGATGCCACCGCCGACGCCTATTTCGCGACGCGCAGCCGCGACAGCCAGATCGGCGCATGGGCGTCCGACCAGTCGCGACCGGTCGGGAATCGTGTGATCTTTTTGGACCGCTTCGCCGAGATGGAAGCGCGTTTCGCGGGCGGCGAGGTTCCGCGCCCGCCGCACTGGTCGGGGTTCCGCGTCGTGCCGGAACGCATCGAATTCTGGCAGGACCGCGAGCATCGCCTGCATGAGCGCACGTTGTTCCTGCCGGATGGCAAGGGCGGCTGGCAGGCGGGTCTCCTCTATCCGTGACACGCCATCTCCACGCGGTGCCGGATAATCATCATCTCGCCGCGAAGGGCGCGCTCAACCGCCGTGCCGCAGTGGCGAGCGTCTCCGCCGCGCTCGTCATCGGCCTGCTGAAGCTCTATGCGGTCTGGGCGACGGGTTCCATCGCGATGCTGGGATCGCTCGCGGACACGGCGCTCGATCTCGTGGCCAGCCTCGTCACCCTGCTCGGCGTGCATGTGGCGGCCCAGCCCGCCGATCTCCACCACCGCTTCGGCCATGGCAAGGCGGAGGCGCTGGCGGCGCTGTTCCAGGTCTCGCTGATCTCCGTCGCCGCCCTTGGCATCGTCGCGCGTTCCGTCGTGCGGCTTGGGGGCGGCGCGGCGCCCACGGGGCTGGCCGCGGGGGTCGGCGTGTCCGTCGCTGCCATGGCGGTAACGATGCTGCTGCTCTGGTATCAGCGGCGGGTCATCGGCCGGACAGGCTCGGTCGCCATCCAGGCCGACAATGTTCATTATCAGTCGGACATATTGCTCAACGGCGCCGTGGCCGGCGCGCTGCTGCTGGAGATCGCTCTCGGCCTCCATGGCGCGGATGCGGTGTTCGGCATCGCCATCGGGCTGTGGCTGGGCTGGGGCGCCTGGCGCGCCTCCGTGCAGGCCGTGGGACAATTGATGGACCGCGAATGGCCGCTGGAGCGGCGTGAAGCCTTCCTGGCCCTCGCCGCCCGTCATCCGGAGTTGAAGGGCATTCACGACATGCGCACGCGCACCAGCGGATCGCAGGACTTCGTGCAGTTCCACGTCTGGATGGACCCCGGCCTCTCGCTGGCCGAGGCACATCGCGTCATGGACGAGGTGGAAGCGCGGCTGAAGCCGGAATTTCCCGGCGTCGAGATACTCATCCATCCCGATCCGGTCGGCCATGTCGACAGAGGCGACCCACTGGCGGAAAAGGATGCGCGCGACATGATTGCCGGTCGCGGCACGGAAAGGAGCGGGGAATGACCCTGGCGCTGCCCTTCACGCAGGTCGATGCGTTTGCCGATGGCCCTTTCACGGGCAATCCGGCGGCGGTCATGCCGCTGGAGCAATGGCTGCCCGATCCCGTCCTTCAAGGGATCGCGGCGGAAAACAATCTTGCCGAGACCGCTTTCACGGTGAAGCTGCCGGAGGGGGCCGGCGCCGACTATGAACTGCGCTGGTTCACGCCCATGGTGGAGATCGCCCTGTGCGGCCATGCGACCCTCGCTTCCGGCCATGTGCTGATCGACGGACGCGAGCGGATCGTCTTTCGCACGCGCAAGGCCGGGGATCTCGTCGTCGCGCGGGAAGGGGAAGGGCTTTCGCTGCTCCTGCCGAACTGGACGGCGCAACCGCGGCCGCTGCCCGATTTCGCGGCGGCCATGGGCGGGGATGTCGTGGAGACGCTCTGGCGCGAGAGCGGCTATGGTGTGTTCGTCTATCCCGACGAGGCGGCCATACGCTCGCTGACGCCCGACTTCCACGGACTGCGCGGCATGGGCAATGTCCTGCTGATCGCGACCGCGCCCGGCACGGTAGCCGATGTGGTGAGCCGCGCCTTCCTGCCCGGCGGCGGCGTGGAGGAAGATCCCGTCACCGGCTCGGCCCATTGCGTCATCGCCGGCTATTGGGCCAGACGCTTGGGACGCGAGCGCTTCACTGCCTATCAGGCCAGCGCGCGGGGCGGGTTCCTCGACGTCCGGATCGGGGAGGACGGCGTGATGCTCACCGGCACGTGCCGCACCATCATCCGGGGCGAATATCTGCTATAGGGTCAGGGCCGCGTTTCCGGCCGCGCGCCCCAGCCGGGGGAGGTGCCCGCGACCCTCGGCCTCGGTACATGCAGGCCTGCTACCGACCGTGACACGGCCTGCATCAGCGCCCAGCGCTCCGGGATGGGGACGGTCGTGCTGCCGATCATCACGGCCACCGCATAGCTCGAACCGTCCGGCGCGGTCATGATGCCGACATCGTTGAAGCCGGTGGAGCGAGCGCCCAGTTCCTGGCCGGTGCCCGTCTTATGGGCATAGTGCCATGTTGGCGGCACCCCGCCTTTTATGCGCTGCGGACCGGTCTTCGCCTCGGACATGGTGGTGATGAGGGTGCTGGTGGATGCGGGCGACAGCATCTCGCCCCGCTTCAGCTTGGCAAGGGCGGTTGCTATGCCAATCGGCGAGGCGCCGTCCATCGGATCGGCGAGATAGGCATCGAGCGCCTTTTGCCGCACCGACATGGGCAGGGCATTGCGCGCGGCATAGAAATTTCGGCCCGACGCCATGCTCTGGTTCCAGGTAAGGCCAGCCGTCGCGCTCTGGAGCAGGCGCTCGCCCGGCCCGAACTTGACCCCGTCGATGAAGCGGCGCGCCAGGAAGCTGTTGACCGCCGCCGGCCCGCCCACGCTGCGCAGCACACTGTCATTGGCCGTATTGTCGCTTTGCGTCATCGCGCGGTAGAACAGGTCCTGCACCGTGGTCGTATAGCCTTCCGCCCTGACGAGGGCAGCGATCGGCTGGTGGAAAAGCGTGAGGTCCTGCGGCCGGATCGTGACCGGCGTCGCAAGGGTGATGCGTCCCCGGTCCACCGCGTCCAGCATCGTCATGGCGACCCATAATTTGGATACGCTCTGCTGGGGAAAGCGGCGATTGCCATTATAGCTGACGGTCCAGCCTTCATCGACACTTTGCACGGCAATGCCGACCTGCCCGTTGAAGGATCGGCCAAGCTGCTGGATCACATTGTCGAGGGCTGGCGGAGCGGGCGGCGCGGGAATGGGGGCGCTGACTTCTCCATTGGTCCAGAAGCCGGGCAGCGGCTCCGCGCGGGACTGACCATTATCCGCAAGGGCGCGCGTGCCGCCAGGCAGGAAGAAGGCTGTCGCCATCAGGGCGGCGCCCGCCGTCACAGCCAGAAAACCACCCTTCGTCCAGCCGTTCATTCAACCACCCATCTCATTGCCGGGATGTTCCGTTGCCGAACCGCTTTGCCCGGCATTCGATACATTGTGGCAAACAACGGATTAACAAGGCGAAAACATTGAAAAGTGTAAAGCGTCGAAGCGACTCTTCCGCGCGACGGGCCGCATGGGTTGCGGTGGCCGCCGGTGCGGGCTAGAGTGAAACTCTTTCTCTTGCTTGAGTAGGCATGCTTTCCCAACGTACCCGATATACGATCCGCGCGCTCCAGCATTTGTCGCGCCGCTATGGCGAGGGCCCGGTGCATCTGGCCGAGATCGCGGAGGCGCAGAATATCCCTGCCAAGTTCCTGACGGTGATTCTGTCCGAGCTGTCGCGGGAGGGATTGATCGCCACGCAGCGCGGACGCGATGGCGGATACTGGCTCGCGTTGCCGCCGGTGGACATACGCTATGGCGACATATTGCGCCTGACCAACGGCTCGTTGGCCCTGGTGCCTTGCGCCAGCCGCTTTGCGCATGAGACCTGCAAGAACTGCCTGCCGGAGGAAAAATGCGAACTGCGTCGCATCATGCTCAAGGTCAGGGACGAAACCGCGGCCATTCTCGACCGCCTGACGCTGGCCGATCGTTTCCCGGTCGATGATGATGAAGAAAACGACGAGGATATTTCCGTATGACCGTCACGGTCCATGGTATTCCCAATTGCGACACGGTGAAGAAGGCCCGCACTTGGCTGGAAGCCAAGGGGGTTGCCTATCAGTTTCACGACTACAAGAAGCAGGGCGTGGATGAGGCGGCGCTTCGTGCATGGGTCAAGGAGGCGGGCTGGGAAAAGCTGCTTAACCGTGCAGGGACGACCTTCCGGAAATTGCCGGAGGTGGAGCGGACGGATATTGACGCGAACAAGGCCGTAGCAATCATGATCGCTAATCCGTCGACCATCAAGCGCCCCGTGGTTACGGGGGCCGGCGCCTTGATCGTCGGGTTCAAGCCGGACGAATGGGCCGCGCGCTTCTAGCTCTATTTCGGGCAATGATGTTCGGTTCCGCTTGAGATGAGCATTCGTCCCGGAAGCGCTTCCAGGGTAAAAATCCTGGAAATGCAGCGCAAGCCGGAAGTCCCCTTCACCCATTAACCATAGCCGAAACGATCCGCCTTGCGGCTGGTCGCAATGTGGCCACAATAAGGCGCAGCCCTATTGTCTACATCCCAGATAGAGTTATCTAGGAGTGAGGTCGGGTATTGTGCCCGAGTCGATTGAGAGGAGTTGCCCCATGAGCAGCACCATCGATAATTTCGGCGCAGAAAAATCGCGCAATACCCCTCTCGTCCTGACGGTGCCGGGCCTCGATAATAGCGGGGCGGGCCACTGGCAGACCATCTGGGAACGGGAACGGACGGATTGCGAGCGTGTCGAACTCGGCATGTGGTCACGGCCGCATCGCAATAGCTGGGTCACGGCTCTCAACAGTTCGATTCGCCAGGCCGGGCGACCCGTCGTGTTGGCCGCGCACAGTCTCGGTTGCCTTGCCGTGGCTTGGTGGGCGGCGCTGGAGGCGCAGCCTTATGGCAATCCCGTTGCGGGTGCGCTTCTGGTCGCGCCGCCTGATGTGGATGCGGCCGGACCCGATATGCGCATCGCCGGTTTCGGCCCCGCCCCCAAGATCATCCTGCCCTTCCCCAGTGTCGTGATAGCCAGCAGCAACGACCCCTATATCGATGTCAGCAGGGCGCATAGCCTCGCGAAATTCTGGGGCAGCCATTTCGTGGATATTGGCGAGGCCGGCCATATCAATGCGGAAGCCGGTCTGGGCGACTGGATACAAGGGCAGGAATGGCTGGAGCGCCTGCTCGGCCTCGCGAGCGGCGATACCGGCAAGCAGGATGCGCTGGCGACCGGCATAGTCCGCCCGGCAGCGAGCGGAAAACCGGTGCTTATCGACATCTGAGTTTCACCAGCAACAGCAACCCGTAGGCGGCTTCAAGGGAGACAAGTTTTTCTTGAGGCCGCCTCTTTTTTATTTTTATTGTCTATCAAAAAAATAGACATTAAGGGCGGATATCAGGAGGAATATCGAGATGAACCGACACACGACGCTCAGTCCAAAGCCCGCGCCAGACCACAGCATTGCGGTCGAACAAATTGCACAGGCGCTCAATGGCCTGCGTTTCGGTGCCATCTCGGTGGTCGTCCATGATGGTCGCGTCACACAGATCGACGTGACCGAAAAGCGCCGTCTTACCGTCTGACGGCAGGCGGCAATATCACCGGGAAGGGGGCTTCCCGGCTGTCCCACCTGATCGGTCGGGAGGACTGACATGTATAACGAAAGGCGTTCTGACCGGATATCCGGAAGACAGCGCTGGGGGGTTCGGGAGGACCATATGACAAAGAAAAATATTCGACTGGCGGTTTCCGCCAGCCTGTTGCCGTTCGCGGCTTTCATCGCCAATCCTGTTTTCGCGCAAGCTGGGACTGCCGCTGAACAGGGCGCAAATGCCGCCGACGCGGCCAACGGTAACGAAATTATCGTGACCGCTCGTCGCCGCACCGAGGCGGTGCAGGACATTCCCATCGCGGTTTCCGTGCTGAATGCGGCACAGGTCGATGCGACCGGTGCCTATAATGTCAATCGCCTGCAGCAGTTGCAGCCGACGCTCCAATTCTATTCGTCCAATCCGCGCAACAGTTCGATCAACATTCGCGGCATCGGCGCGCCCCTCGGCCTCACCAATGACGGTATCGAGCAAGGTGTCGGCATCTATGTCGATGGCGTCTATTACAACCGTGTCGCGTCCGCGACGCTCGACTTTGTGGATATCGAGCAGGTTGAGGTGCTGCGCGGGCCGCAGGGCACGCTCTATGGCAAGAACACGACGGCTGGCGCGATCAACATCACCACGCGCGATCCGAGCTTCGATTTCGAGGGCAAGGCGGAATTGTCCGTCGGCAACCTCGGCTTCAAGCAAGCGAAGGCGTCCGTCTCCGGTCCGCTGTCGGACACGCTGGCTGTCCGTCTCGCCGCGAACTTCACCGATCGCAACGGCACCATCTATAATGTCGCGACCAACCAGTGGGTTAACTCGCAGGACAATCTTGGTATTCGCGGCACGCTGTTGTGGAAGCCGACCGACACTCTGAAAATCTATCTGTCGGCGGACTATAATCTCCAGAATCCCGTTTGCTGTGTTCAGATCTATGCTGGATATGGGCAGACCCAGCGTGTGGCGGGCCGTCAATATCCGGCTCTTGTCGCGGCTTATAACGCGGCGAATCCGGGTGCGAATTACGGGACGCCCAGCACCAACGCGTTTGACCGCCTGACCGACCTCGATGCGCAGCTCCGTGCCCGCAACGAATTGGGCGGCGCGTCGTTGCGTGCGGAATGGGATGTCGGTGCAGGCACGCTGACCAGTGTCACGGCTTTCCGCTACTGGGACTGGAAGCCGGCCAATGATCGCGACTTCACCGGACTGCCGATCACGACCAATTCGCAGAACCCGACACAGCAGCGCCAGTACACGCAGGAACTGCGCTATGCACAGGAAGGCGATAGGATCGACTTCGTTGCCGGCGCCTTCGCCTTCTACCAGACCATCCGTACCCAGGGTCTTCAGCAACTGGGTTCCGCAGCCAGCGTGTGGAACCTGACCGGCGATTCCACCTTCGGCAGCCTCGCCAGCAATCCGGCGGTACTGAACGGGCTGCGCCAGGTGAATGCCATCCGGTTGAACAATTTCTCGGGGGCATTGTTCGGGCAGGCAAGCTGGAAGGTAACGGACAAATTCTCGATCCAGCCGGGCCTTCGCCTGAACTATGACAATAAGGACGCCTATTACGATTCCCGCGTCTTCGGCACTGCGTCCGACGGTACGGCACAGGAAGTGCTGTTCACTGGTCCCTATGCCAATGACCTCTGGATACGCGCGCAGCGCGGCGTTTTCGCGCCGCAATCCTATCCGGCCAAATACAGCCAGTGGAATCTCTCCTACGATCTGAACCTGTCCTACAAGTTCAGCCGGGATGTGCTGGCTTATGCGACCTATAGCCATGCGTTCAAGTCGGGCGGCGTCAACCTCAACGGCGTGCCCAACAACTCGGCGGGGGTGCCGCAGACGCAACTCGCCACGGTCAAGCCGGAGAAGGTCGACCATTTCGAACTGGGCCTCAAGACGCAGTTCTGGGACCGCAAGGCCACGCTCAACCTGACGGGCTTCTGGACGGAGATCGGCGACTATCAGGCAGTCGTGAACGATGGCGCGACCTCCACGCTGCGCGGCTATCTGGCCAATGCGGACAAGGTGCGGGTGCGCGGTATCGAGGCGGATTTCAGCATCCGTCCGTCTGAGCGCCTGAACGCCTATGCCAATGGCGCGTTCACCGATCATGAATATGTGCGCTTCAACAACGCGCCCTGCCCGCCGGAACGGGCCGGCGGTCCCAATGCGGCCGTCGGTTCGGAGGGTGGTACGCCGGGCGTCGCGGGGCAGGCGAGCCCGCTCGTTTGCAACATCTCCGGCCAGTGGCTGCCCGGCATCTCGAAATGGGCCTTCTCCTACGGCTTCGAGTATAATGTGCCGCTGTCGCTTTATGGCAAGGATGGCCAGATCTATTTCGGTTATGATGGCAGCTATCGTTCGAAATTCTCCTCGAACGCCTCGCGGTCGGTCTATACCGATATTTCTGGTTATTCGCTCAGCAACATCCGTTTCGGTTTCCGCGCGGACAATGGGCTGAACTTCTTCGGCTGGGTGCGTAACGTGTTCAATCAGGACTATTATGAGCAGCTTGCGACCACGCCCAGCAATACGGGCCTGATCGCGGGGCAGCCGGGTGACCCGCGCACCTATGGCGTGACGCTCAAGACCAACTTCTAGGCACCCTTCTCCTTACCCATTGCGGAAGGGGGGGGATTTACCGGCCCCGGATCGTGGCGCGAAACTTCGCCGCGGTCCTGGGCCGGACCATTTTGTACCGAATCGGGAAAATATCGAGGCGCCTCGTTAAGGAAAATCGGCGCTTCACCATCGCAAACTCCGAATTTCCCAAGGAAATCGGCCATTGCCCCTCCTGTGGGGCGTTAACCATAGATTTAAAGCCTTGGACTAGGACGGTGGGACGGCAACGCCACTGGCAGGTTTATTTCCGATGTCCGAGACTGAAATCCTTCTTTCGATCTGCGTCCCGACCTTCAATCGGCAGTTCCTGCTGGAACGGAATGTCACATTTCATCTACGCGAGTTCCGTCGCCTCGGGATCAGCTTCGAACTGGTGCTGGTGGACGATTGCTCGACGGACGAGACCCCGGCCTATCTTGCCTCCCTATCAGATGAGCCGGAGGTCAGCATCTACCGGCGTGTGCGGAACAGCGGCTTTCTGAGCAACTATGCCTTCGCCATGCAGCGCGCGCGGGGACGCTATGCCGTCTTCCTGGGCGATGACGATCTGCTCATTCCCGAAAAGGTCGTCGAATATCTCGCGATCATGGAAAATGATGCGGATATCGGCATGGTGCAGGCGCCGTGGCTGCTGGTCGATGCACGTCCAGGCGGCGGCGACATGTCGCCCTTTTACCAGCTGCCGGGACCCTCGCGGCAGAAGAAGGGCGACTTCCGGGCCTTCCTGGAGTTCATCCTGAACCACCATGTCTTCCCGGAATTTCTCATCGTCCGCCGCGACATATTGGCGCAGTCGATTTCCAGCGCGACGCCCTTCATCTTCTGGGCCTTCCTCTTCACCGCGCGGGCGCTCGACAAAACGGACATCCTGTTCGTGCCGGAACCCTTTGCCCGGGTGACCGCCATTTCCGACGATCCGCGTATCCAGCAGGGCAATAATGAATGCATGTTCCAATGGGACAGCTATCGGGGCGGCCTCGAATTCATCGGATCGCACATGTTCAAGGGAGAGCAGCCCGGCGAAGAGGATCGTCGCAAGCTGACCAACGCGATCATGCGCTTCATGGCGATCCGCCAATCGGTCGCGCTTCGCCTGCTCATCCAGTCGCGGCACTGGGTAGAAGCCTATGTCCTCTATCACCGCATGGCGGCCTACCGTCCGGTGGAATTGCAGGGCATCTCGATCGAGATCATCGCCAGCCTGGCCGGCACGACAGTGGCCGCAACGGAAGCGGGTCAATTCGGCAAAGGCCCGGCCATCGTCGATCCGGCGGTGGATAATGATCTGCTGGATCTGCTGGCGCCAAAACTGCTGGATAATCTGACGCGCGACCTGCCCGCAGCCGACGATCCGGAACCGCGTGCGTGGCTGCGCATCGATCCGGCCTTTGGCGAACCGGTCCGGGACGGTGACGCGGTGTTCGAGCTGCCGGCCTATCTCAAGCAATTCTTCTGACCGGCGGGCGGCAGGAAACCGCGTCCGGATCGGATGAGGAGAGACGTAAATTGACCAAGACTGTCATGATTGTAGGCGCGGGCCTCTCCGGCGCGGTCATTGCGCGAAAGCTTGCCGATGCGGGCCATCGCGCCATCGTGGTGGACCAGCGCGATCATGTCGCGGGCAATTGCTTCACCCGGCGTGACGACAGGACAGGGGTCATGGTCCACGTCTATGGCCCGCACATCTTCCATACGGACGATGAGGAGGTCTGGCGCTACGTCAACGGGTTCGAACGGTTCATGCCCTATGTGAACCGGGTGAAGACCACGGTCGGCAGCAAGGTCTTCCAGTTGCCGGTCAACCTTCACACCATCAACCAGTTCTTCGGCAAGACCCTGCGCCCCGACGAGGCGAAGGCGTTCATCGCTTCCCTGTCCGAGGGGCCGGAGGGCGAACCCCGCACCTTCGAGGAGCAGGCGCTGAAGTTCGTGGGCCGCGATCTCTATGAGGCGTTCCTCAAGGGCTATACGGTCAAGCAATGGGGCTGCGCGCCCAGCATGCTGCCCGCCAGCGTCCTGAAGCGACTGCCGGTACGCTTCAATTATGACGACAATTATTTCTTCCACCGTTTCCAGGGCATGCCGGAAAACGGATATACGCCCATGGTCGAGAAGATACTGGATCATCCCGCGATAGAGCTGCGGCTCAAGACCGCGTTCAGCCCGCAGGATGTGCGGGGATATGACCATATTTTCTATTCAGGCCAGATCGATGGCTATTACGATCATTCCTTGGGTCGCCTCGGCTATCGTACGCTCGACTTCGAATCCTTCTACTATGATGGGGATTTTCAGGGCTGCGCCGTGATGAACTATGGCGATGTCGATGTGCCCTATACGCGCATCACCGAACATAAGCATTTCGCGCCGTGGGAACGGCACGAGCATAGCCTTTGCTATCGCGAATATTCCCGTGAATGCGGCGCTGAGGACATCCCCTATTATCCCATCCGCATGAACGAGGAGAAGGCGATGCTGGGCCATTATGTCGAGCGCGCGCGCACGGAGCGGGGGCTGACCTTCATCGGGCGGCTTGGCACCTATCGCTATCTCGACATGGATGTGACGATCCGGGAGGCGATGGACGCCGCCGACCTCTATCTGGCCAGCCTGGCGACCGGCGGACCGGACATGCCGGTCTTCTGCGTCGAGGTATGACGAGCCTTGTTACCAGACGCCCGGTATCTGCCGGATATTATGGTCATAGGCTTTGTGAACGGCCGTCTGCTCGTCCACGGCCCTGCGTACATCATAGGTGGCGCCGATCGGCCGGGTATGCGCAACGGCGATGGCGTCGATGATGCCGATGCGTCCGCGCGGATAGCCCAGAAGTGCGGGCCAGAGATGGTCGAGGCCATAGCCCGATTCCACGTCGCGCATCGATCCGATGCAGATCTTGAGCGCCCGGCGGCTGAATATCGGGCACATGATCTCCACAAACGGCTCATAGCGCAGGGCGCTGTTCTCCCGCCGGATGGTGATCGGATGATTGGGATAGCAGTCCGGCCCCTGCATCAGCGACGGCTGGGCAAGGTCCAGGCCGAACTTGCGGAACAGGTGGAACATGACGTTGATGCCCGACCCGGAGGCTAGCAGATCGTCGTCGGGCAGCCAGATCGCCTCATAGTCCCAGAGCGGGCTGTCTTCGTAGAAAAGATTGTAGAGCAGCCGGAATTTCTTCGTCTGCGGGATATGGGCGAGATATTCGCCGGGCATGTCGATATCGGGTTGCTCGGCGCCATAATAGCCGATGCACAGGTCCCAGGTCCGCGTCAGATTTTCGAAACCCTCCAGCCAATAGGGGTGGAGGGAGGTGGGACCCGCGGGCAGCACCACCAGATTGGGGCGGCGGGTGCCGTCCGGCAGCTGCTTCAGGAAGGTCGCGCGGCGATCCTCGCTTTCCGGTGTCGCATAGAGCGGATGCGCGGGATGGCTGACCTCCCGGATGAGGTAGAGGGCGTCCACGCCGTCGATAATGCCCTGGCCCGCGAGCGTGATGACCCGATCTCCCTCCATCCGGGCGACCTTGAAGATCACGGACGGCGCGCCGTTCTCGCCCGCCAGGCAAAGCTGTCCGTTGACGATTTGCCAGAGGTCGACGGAGGGCGAGTTGCAATTGCCGACCAGGCCATCTGGTGCGAGGATCATGAAGGGCGAGAGCAGGCGGCCGGCAATGTCGAACAGACGCCAGAACGTGCCCTCCAGCATGTTGCGCGACAAGGCAGGCGATTCAATGAAAGTACGGAGGATTTCCTCCACCTGCGCCTTTTCGTTGTCGCTGTTCACCTCGGTCATTTGTGCCCCGCTGGTCCTTCCGTTGCCATGTCATCTCTCTGACCTTGGCCGGGCAAAGACATCGCAACCATTTCCCGGCGAGGTGTAGCAACCGCTTCGGGACGTGAACAGATGCAATCGTGGAGACGGAAGCGAGCGGCGATGCCGGCGATTTTCTCTCGATTGTGACGCAGTTGCAAACACATGCTTGTGCCTGTTGGCGCCCGTCTATACACAAGGTCCCGTCGCTGGTTCGGCATCCTTCATAGCCCAAACCGCAAGAGAATGATGACGTGTCAGTGCTGGGTCGGTATCGGAAAATCCGTTCGAAAATGTCCGCGCCCCAACCCGACTGGGTGGAGGAACTCCGCTCCCGGAACCTGATGCTGGTGGAGGGACTGGTGCAGCTCGCCAATGGCCTTGCCGATGTCGAGGAGCGGTTGGCCGAGCGCATCCATGTCGAGATCGCGGAGGCCGAGGCGCGATTGCTGATGCGCATGCGCACGGAACTGGGCATGACGGAGCGCCAGATTTCGGGCAATATCTCGTCAGAGGCGGCGGACCTGCGGCAGATCGGGCATCTGGCATCGCGCAAGGCGGGGCGCATCGGACCGCGCATACGCTGCATCTTCCTCGTCCACGCCATCGAAAGCTGGGACGCGCAGATCGATATTCATGAGGCGATGCTGCGCGATGACCGCTTCGAACCGATCGTCGCCAGCATCAATCGCCGCTTTCCGGGGGATTCCGTCTTTCGTGGGGAGGATGAAACAAGCGCGGCCCTTGATCGGGCGGGCATCCACCATATCCGGCTGGGCATGGAACCCTCCTGGTCGGGGCTGGACATACTCCGTGCACTCCACCCGGATGTGATCTTCCGCCAGTCGCAG
This sequence comes from Sphingobium sp., assembly GCA_047602685.1. Classification (GTDB taxonomy): domain Bacteria; phylum Pseudomonadota; class Alphaproteobacteria; order Sphingomonadales; family Sphingomonadaceae; genus Sphingobium. The sequence continues at coordinate 32,548 of JASGGS010000005.1, read as the reverse complement.
TGGGAGGCGGATGTGCCGCCTGCCTTCCAGACGGCACGGATCAACTTTGCCCGCATCTGTTCCGTGCCCTATGGCATGGGAACGGTGGCCAAATATTCGCCTGACGATACAAGCGAAGGCGGCGTAAACGAGAAGACGTTCGACCAGTTCTACCATCGCATGGCTTGGCGGATATTCTGTGAGACGGACCAGACAAAGGCCTATTTCACGCAATTCCGCCATTCCGATCCCGACAAGTTCATCGTCAGCGGTTATCCCAAGCTGAACCGTCTGCTCCGCGCGCGGGACGAGGCTGAGATATGGCCGGTAGCGGCAGGCAGCGGCGGGCGACGCTTCCGTGTCATCTGGGCGCCGCATTATTCGGTCGGCACCGAATGGCTGGGTTTCGGGGTGTTCGATCACATCTATGAGGATTTTCTCGCCTGGGCGCGCGCGCGAACGGATATGGATTTCGTTCTCAAGCCGCATCCGGCCCTATTCTCCGCCGCGGTCCAGACCGGCAGCATGACGCAGGAAGCGCTGGACGGCTTCCTGCGCGATTGGTGCGACCTGCCCAATTGTGCGGTGGAACTGGGCACCTATGCGCATCTTTTTGCCGCTTCGGACATGATGGTGTCGGACGGCGTATCCTTCTTCGCGGAATATCCGATCTTCGAAAAGCCGCTGGTCTATTTCGATTCCGGTCATCATGTGCCCATGAACATATTGGGCGATGCGGCGCTGGCCTGTGCGCACCGGGTGACCAGCTTCGAGGAGATGCGGGGCGCGGTCGAAGCCTATGCGGCTGGTGCCGAATGGGCGTTCGAAGCGGAGCGGCAGGCTTTCCTGAACATCCTTTTCCCGCGCGACCGCGCGCCGGTGGACATCATCTTGGATGCCATTGCGGAAGGGATGGACGCCGAGGCGGCGGACCTGCCATGAACCGGCATGGGGGTATGACATCGCATTTGGCCGGCGCGAAAAGGGGGACGCGACATGCTATTGCCTGAACTGACTCCTTTCCCGCAAATATTGTTCGCATGACCACGCGCGCTCCACGGGAAACCTGCTTCTGCTTCGACCTCGACGGTACGATCACCGGGGAGGAACTGCTGCCCCTGATCGCGTCGGAGGTAGGGCTGGAGGAGGAGATGCGCCTCCTGACGCGGATCACGATGGATGGCCTCATCCCGTTCGAGGATAGTTTCCGGCTGCGCTTCGCGATCCTGCGTTCCGCCAGTGTCGAACGCATCCAGCAGATCGTGGCAGAGGTCAGAGTCGATCCCGATGTGGAGGGGTTCATCGGCGAAAATCGTGACCGTTGCTTTATCGTGACCGGAAATCTGGATGTCTGGATCGCCCCGCTGATCGAGCGGCTTGGCTGCCATGTCTATTCCTCGACCAGCCGTGCCGACCGGGAGGGCAGGATCGAACTGGTCGATATCATGCGCAAGAATGTCCCCGCGCTGGCGCTCAAGGAGCGGTTCGGGCGGGTGGTCGCGGTTGGCGACGGGTATAATGACGTGCCGATGTTCGACGTGGCCGATGTGGGGGTCGCCTTCAACGGCGTCCACCCCAGCCCCGACGCGCTGGTTTCGGTGGCGGATTATGTCGCGCTGAATGGGAAGGGCCTATGCCGATTGTTGAACACGCTGTGATCGCGGCGGCGGGGCTTGGGTCCCGCCTTGGCCACGGCAAGCCGAAATGCCTGGTGCGCGTACAGGGCGTCAGCGTACTCTCGCATCTCATGCGGCTGGTGGCGGACGTGCCGGACGTGCGCGTGGTGGTCGGCTTCATGGAAGCGGAGGTTATCGAGGAGCTGGCGCGGATTCGCCCGGATGCCATTGTCGTGCGCAATCCCGGCTTCCGCGTGACGACCACCTTGCACAGCTATGCGATGGGCGCGCAGGGGCTGACCGGCGATTGCCTGTTCATGGACGCGGATATTTTCGTCGTTCCGGAGAGCTTCGACCGCTTCGTGGGGGATTGCCGTCCAGGTGAGGCGCGGTTGGCCCTCACGCCCTCGCGCAGCACCGATGCGGTCTATGTGGAATTGGAGGACGGGTTCGTCACTGGCTTCCGGCGGGACCGGCCGACCGAATATGAATGGGCGAACATCTCCTGGTTGCCCGTCGGGTTGTTCGAGAAGATCGGCCATACGGCCGTCTACGAGCATCTGCGCAACCATCTGCCCGCCCTCCGGCTGGGCATAGGCGAGGTCGATTCCTACGAGATCGACACCGCCGAGGATCTGGAAGCCGCAAGGCAGAAGTCTGCGCTGTTCCGGCTGGACGAATGCCCGGGATATCAGCCCGGCTGACAGGACGGGGCAGGCAGGGCGCCTGCGCCGCTGCCTTGGTCAGCCCTTGCGTTCGAGCAGGAAGAAATGCTGCTCCGTCTCGCGCCGGTTATTCAAGTGGGTGGGGAAGAGGCGTTCGCTGAGCTTCATCTCGAAGCCGTTGTCCAGCCATGCGGCGAACAATTCGCGATATTCCGCTTCCGTGCGATAGACCGCGCTGTAGTCGAAGCTGAGTTCCTCGGACCAGATGGTGTCGAGGGTCAGGCGCTGCTCGACCGCGACGGGACCGCGCACCAATATCCGGGCGGCGGGCGCCGCGCATTCCAGCACATTCGCCACTGCCGCCCGGCAATCCGCGTCATTGATATAATGCAGCACGCCCGCGATCAGGATCACGCTGAACGGGGGGGGACAGGCGAGCATGTCCGCACGATTATCCTGTGCGGGCAACGCCTCGAAACTGATCGCCGGATCGTCCGCAAAGGTCTTGCGCGCGATCTCGATCAGATTGGCGACGAGATCGGTGCCATGATAGCGCGCGACCCTGCCCTGGAAATCACCGGCCCAGCGGCCCAGGCCGCAGCCCATGTCCAGCACCCTGTCCTCCGGCGAAAGATCGAGCAGGGGCAGGAGTTTCGCTTTCTCATGGGCGTCGCGCGCTTGGGCCAGGGCCGGGTTCGAATCCTGGTACAGCATAGAGACGACAGGATTGGTGCCGCCGAATTTCTCGCTGCGCATCTGGAAGAAGCGCTCGACCGTAGCGGGATCGATGATGGTCTTTTCGCCATGGATACGACGGTTCATGATGCGCCTTTCAAAGCCTTTGCGACGACGGATCGGGCCAGTTCATGGCTGGAATCGAAGACGGGGAAGGGAAACTCTTCCCCTTCGAGGCATCCGAACTCGGTGCAGCCCAATATGATGCAGTCGGCGCCATGGACGGCGGCCATGGCAAGGATGACCTCCCGCGCACGGGCATTGTTGACGGCATTGCCCGCATCCAGCTTGATCGCCTCGATCAGGGCCTCCACCTGCTGCTGCTCCGCTTCGTCATGATGGACATAGGTGATGCCGGCCGCGCGCAGAAAGGGTTCATAGGTGCGCTTCGCCCAGGTCACGCGTCCGCCAAGCGCAAGGCAGCGTTCGATCCGCCCCCCGCTGGCCGAGACGGCCCGCACCGTCTCCTCCATGATGTTCAGGACCGGAACCGACAGATGCGGCGCGATCTGGTCGAGAAAATAACAGGCGCTGTTGCAGGGGAGCGCGATGAAATCGACCGGATAGGTCTCCAGCCGGCGGCAGGCATCGATCATCCCCGGCACGGGGGACGGCTCGTCATAAAGGATATGGCGGGTACGGCTGGGAATCTTGGGATGATTGTCCACCACCACATGCAGATGGTCCCAATCCTTGGCGGCGGGCGTCAGATGGACGATCTTATCCAGGAAAGCCACGGTCGCATGCGGTCCCATGCCGCCCAATATGCCGATAGTCAGGGATTGGTCCGTCATCTGCCTTACACCTGATCCCCGTGCGGTTCGGGCGGCGAGGCCAGGCTGCTGGCTGGCCGCCCCTGTTGCAATGTTCCGGCTCGCCTTCCGTTCAGCCGATGCGGATATGGTCCGGCGCCAGCCCGTCCAGCCTGCGCTGGTGCGCTGCCTCATAAGCGGCCTCGATCTGGCGCGTATAGCGCGCCGTATCGAACAGCGGCGCCGTCAACCGATTGGCGTCCAGACGTGCCTTGAGTTCGGCCAGCTTCTCCGGCGATCGCGCCAGTTCCAGCGCCTTCTCCTCATATTCGCCTTCGGAGGTGGCGATGAGGTCCGGCAGGCCGATCGCGCTCAGCAGGCTCGCCGCGACGCGGGCAGCGAACTGCCGTCCCGCCAGCGTCAGCACAGGAACGCCCGTCCATAGCGCATCGCTGGCCGTGGTATGCGCATTCACCGCGAAGGTGTCGAGGAACAGATCAGCATGGCGGTGCCGCGCAAGATGATCCGACTGGCCGCGCCGCTCGGCGAAGACCAGCCGCGCTGGATCGATGCCGCGCTTCTCCGCTTCCTTGCGCAGATTCGCGGCCGCCCACTCATTGCCCTGGAACAGCCACAGCACGCTGCCTTCAACCTGATGGAGGAGGCGCATCCAGATGTCGAATTCCGCCGGGCTGATCTTGTAGTTATTGTTGAACGAACAGAATATGAAGCCTTCCGCTGGCAGGCCCAGCGCTGTCCTGTCGTCCGGGCAGGTTCCGATAGGACGCTGGTTGTCGTTCGGCTGATAGCTGTCCGGCAGGCGGATGATGCGTTCGCTATAATATGTCTCGTCACCCTCGGGCAGGACGATGTCGTCCGCGATCATATAGTCCATGAAGTCGCCACCAACGGTGCCGGGATAGCCGAGATAGGCGATCTGGACCGGAGCCAGCCGTTCGGCGAACAATTCCGGCCGTCCGTCCGCGGTATAGCCCTTGAGATCGACGGCGATGTCCAGCCGGTCCTCGCGCACGCCCTCCGCGGCCTGTGCGTTGGTCAGGCCCTGAATGTCGGTGAAGGCATCGAGATAGGGCATCACCTCGTCACGCATCGTGTCGGTCAGCGCGCCGAAGCTATAGGCACGAATCTCGAACCGCTCCCGGTCATGTTCGCGCAGCAGGCCGGCCATCAGGTACAGCGTGGCGTGATTGTGGAAATCGGCGGAGAAATAGCCGATGCGGATCTTCTCGCCCGGCTTCTTCGCCGGGAAGCGATGGCCCTTGGGCAGATAGGTGTCGAGCGAGGCGGCCATCGCCTCCGACCGGATGCGCTGCCGCGCCGGATCGTCCTCGAAGGGCAGGGCGATGAACGGCTGGATCACTTCCTTGCCGCGCGGGTCGAGCGATATGGCGGAGAACTGGTCGCGCCGGTGCCAGTCGCAGATGGCGGCTTCGGCCGACAGCAGGTTCGCCTTCACATAGGCATTGCCCGGATGCAGTTCGAGCGCGCGGGACATGGCGGCATGATAATCCTGCATGCGGCCCACCATGCGCAGCACGTCGCCATAGCGCACGAAAGCCTTGGGGCTGTCCGGATTGACCAGCGTCGCCTGATGATAGACGTCGATCGCGTCCGCAATATTGCCCATCGCGAGCAGCGCATGGCCAAGGGCGAAGATGGACTCGAAATCGTCCGGCTTGATGGTGATCGCGCGCAGCAGGCTATCGACCGCCTGCATATAATCCTTTGCCTCATACTGGATGAGGCCGAGTTCGGCATGGGCGGCGAGCAGGCCCGGATCGATGTCAAGCGCGGCGCGGCATGCAGCCTGTGCCCCGTCGAGGCGGCCCTGCCGCATCAGCGCCTTGGCAAGGCCGGTATGGCCCTCCACATGGGCGGCATCGACCTGTATGGCGACACGGTAGATGCGCTCTGCCTGCGCATATTCCTTGAGCTTCACATAGGCGTTGGCGATCAGCACCCACAGGCGTGCGCTGCGCGGAAAGCGCTCGACCAGTTCCGACCCCCTGGCCAGGACGCCCATATGATCCTGCCTGTCACGCAAGCGGATGAGGGCATCGATCGCGTCCAGTTCGGCCTTGCCCGGCCCGTCGCCCACCTGGTCCAGCCGGTCGAGGCCGATGCGCGCCTTCCTGTTGTTGGGATACTTGAGGAGCACCTCTTCCAGCAGGCGACGGGCCTCGGCCTCGTCGCCGCGATGCTCGGCGCGTTTCGCCTTGAGGAAGATGGTTTCTAGCCCAGCAGACATGGCGCGATCCTGAAATGCGTTGGTTCTGCTTCCGCTGCCTATCCCTCGAAAGATAAAAGATAGTTAATTTCATTAAGCATCTTCCCAGTGGCGCCGCGCGGGCATGAAAAAAAGACCCTCGCCCGGGGGAGCGAGGGTCTTCATGTCGGTCCTGTCGAAAGTGGTGACCCCCGGCCCGGTGGGGACATGATGGGCCGGGGGACTATCAGCCTGCTGGTGTGGACCAGTACGCCGTCAGGCTAATCTCTTATTAGCGCAGGAGGCTCAGGACGCCCTGCTGGCTCTGGTTGGCCTGGGCGAGCATCGCCTGGCTGGCCTGCGAGAGGATCTGGTTCTTCGCCATCTGGGTCGTTTCCGTCGAGAAGTCGGCGTCTTCGATCCGCGAACGCGCTTCGGTCAGGTTGGTGACCGTGGTGTTCAGGTTGTTGATGGTCGATTCCAGGCGGCTCTGCACGGCGCCCAGCGTGGCGCGGGTCGTCGTGGTCTCGCTGATCGCATCGTCAAAGTCTTCGAGCGAGATGGAGGACTGGAGGGCGTCCGTGGCGGTGGTGCCGAAGTTGATGATCTTCGCCAGGGCGGCGCTGGCGCCGGACAGGTCGGAGATGTTGATCGCCAGCTTGTCGCTCGTGCCCGAGCCGACCTGGATGTTGATGCTTTGGCCGGAAGCGCCGCCGCTGCTCAGCAGGGTCACGCCGTTGAACTTGGTGTTGGAGATCACGCTCTTGATCTGCTCGGCAAGCTGCGTCTGCTCCGCCGTGATGTTCTTCTTGTCGTCGTCGCTGTTCGTGCCGTTGGCCGACTGCACGGCCAGCTCACGCATGCGCTGGAGCATGTTGCCGACTTCGCCCAACGCGCCTTCCGCGGTCTGCGCCAGAGAGATGCCGTCATTGGCGTTGCGGGTCGCGGCGGTCAGGCCCTTGATCTCGGAAGTCATCTTGGTCGCGATGGCGAGGCCGGCGGCGTCGTCCTTCGCGGAGTTGATGCGCTTGCCCGAGGACAGGCGCTCCATCGCGGTCTGAAGACCCAGGGCCGCCGAGTTGGAAGCGTTCTGGGCGCGAACAGCAGAAATGTTGGTGTTGATAACAGTCATCTTGAAATCCTTTCCCGCTCTACACTGGGGTCGCTGCCCGTGGGGCGGTGGCGGCCTCGAAGCTCCAGAACGGACGGTGCCGAGAGGTTTTTAGGGGGGCTCGAAATTTTTTTGAGAAAAAGCCCGGAAATCCGCCTCCTTCGGATAAACTGACTCCCGCGCGCGTAAGGGACAGCACCGCAGCAAGCGGCAGGAAAAAGCGGAAAAGTTAAGACTGCGGGAAGGGGCGGCAACCGCTATGACAGCCGCGGAAACAGGGCTTCCCGCCGGGCGGAAATTCTTTGCCGCCCTCCGGCAAAAGCTGCCGCCCGTTAACCATATCATAAATGTTTGAGCGGAAATTAGGCCCATCGAAAGTGGCGGGCCGAACTCGGGGGAGGGAGGCTCGCGCAAATTTAGGGACTGATACTCATGTTGCCAGTCGACATGAGCCAGCGTGTCAAGCGGCTGTTGCCGGACCTTGGTGCGCGGCTGGAAGAAGCGTGCTACACCGCCCGGGTTTTCGATCCGGCCAAACCGCGTGAGAAGCATGTGGTGCGCATTCTCGCCATTGAGGAGATTGCGGCCGCGACGCATCGCGACATCCTTATCGATTATCGCGAGGAAAGCCTTTCCCTCGTCCCCGCCGCCAACGGTCTGCCGGCGCGTCTGCGCTTTGCCGAAGCCGACAAGGACATGGCCTATGCGCTGATCGCGGAACTGGTCCGCCCAGCCGCCATGCCCGCCGTCGGCGATCCGGCCAGCGCCAACCTGATGCGCCTTGCCGCCCGCGTCGCCGCCAGCGACGCGACCGTTCTCATCCAGGGCGACACCGGCACGGGCAAGGAAGGCATGGCGCGCTTCATCCATGCGTCCAGCCCGCGCCATGACAAGGACTTCATCGCGGTCAACTGCGCCGCGCTTCCTGAAACCATGATGGAAGCCATGCTCTTCGGTCACCGCAAGGGCAGCTTCACGGGCGCCGCGGCGTCCGCCGAGGGCCTGTTCCAGGCCGCCGACGGCGGTACGCTGTTCCTCGACGAGATTGCCGAGCTGCCGCTGGCATTGCAGGCCAAGCTGCTCCGCGCGCTTCAGGAAGGCGAAGTACTGCCTGTCGGCGCGACCCATCCGGTGCCCGTCAATGTCCGTGTCATCGCCGCCTGCAACCGCAATCTGGCGGCCGAGGCCGAGGCGGGCCGGTTCCGCGCGGACCTTTACTGGCGCCTGAACGTGATGCCGCTGACGCTCCTGCCGCTGGCCGAGCGTCCGCGCGACGTCATTGCCATCTCCGCCTCCTTCCTTCTGCGCCACCAGATGCCGATGGCGCCGCAGGGCCGCTTCGCCCTGCCGACCGCCGATGCCATGGTCGCGCTGACCAGCCATGGCTGGCCCGGCAATGCCCGCGAGCTGGGCAATGTCCTCCACCGCGCGCTGGTGCTGCGCGAGGGCGAGCGCATCGAGGCAAGCGACCTCGCCATGCCCCCGGCGCCAGCCCCGGTTCGTGCGCATGTTCCGGTCATGGAAGCCGTGGCGCTGCCGCTACGCGAGGTGGCGCGTCATTCGAAGCTGGACGCGATCCGCGCGGCCCTGCGCGATACCGATGGCCACCGCGCCAAGGCTGCGCAGATCCTCGGCATTTCCGAACGCACCCTCCGTTACCGGCTCGCCGAGATGCGCGAGCTGGCGATGGCGGTCTGAACAGGGAGGTCTGAACCATGGCCGGTCTGTCCGTCGATAATGTGATGGCGCTTCGCCAGAGCATCCTCCAGCGCAACAATGCCCTGAAGGATGCCGCTTCCACCGTCGCCAATCCGGGTGTCGGCACCAATAATGGTGCGCAGGGACCCGGCGGCGCCGATTTCGCCGCCGCGCTCAAGGACGCCATCCAGGGCGTCAGCAACCTTCAGGATCAGGCGGGCGCTGCGGCGACGGCCTTCGAAAAGGGTGAGACCACGGACATCGCCGCCGTGATGCTCGCCAAGCAGCAGGCGAACATCGGTTTCGAGACCACGCTGCAAGTCCGCAACAAGCTGTTGTCCGCGTACAAGGACATCATGAGCATGCCGGTTTGAGGGGCTGAACCATGAGTGACGCCAATATCGCCACCGTTCCCGCCGCCAGCGGCAATGCGCTTCCTGCAATGGGCGGCAATGCGCTGGACAATGCGCGCCTGAAGCTGACGGGCTTCATGAAGCAGCCCGCCGTGCAGAAGAGCCTGCCGATGATCGGCCTCGCCGGCGTGACCGCGCTGTCGGGCCTCGCCTGGCTGGCCCTCCGCGAGCCGCCGCAGCGCGACCTCTTCCGCAGTCTGCCGGAAGCGGACAAGGCCGCCGTGGCCGAGGTGCTGGACAAGAGCAACATCTCCTATCATCTCGACAAGAGCAGCGGCGCGATCACCGTGTCGGAGGACGAGTATTTCGACGCCAAGATGAAGTTGGCGGCCGAGGGACTGCCCAAGAGCGCGCCCGATGGCGCGAGCATGATCGACAATATGCCCATGGGCGCCAGCCGCGCGGTCGAGGGCGAGAAGCTGCGCTCCGCCCGTGAGGTCGATCTCGCCCGCACCATCGAGCAGATCGACAGCGTTATGAAGGCGCGCGTCCACCTCGCGGTCGAGCCGCCGAGCATCTTCCTGCGCGAACAGATGAAGCCCACCGCTTCGGTCATGCTGCAACTGGCCAACGGCCGATCGCTGTCCAAGGAGCAGGTGGACGCCATCGTCCATCTCGTTTCCTCCTCCATCCCCAATATGGCGCCGGAATCGGTGTCGGTGGTGGACCAGAATGGCCGCCTGCTCAGCAATGACGGGCGGGACAATGCCGAGGACAAGCAGATCGAGGTCCAGAACAAGATCGAGGAACGCTATCGCCAGGCGGTGACCGCGCTTCTCACGCCGATCCTGGGTGCCGGCAAGTTTTCCGCAGAAGTCCATGCGGAAGTGAATTTCTCCGAGCGTCAGGCGACGCGGGAGACCTATCCGCAGGACGAGGCGCGCCTGCGCACCGAAACGGGCAGCTGGAACAGCGATGCGGCCAATGGCTCGGGTACGCAGGTCGGCGGCATTCCCGGCGCCATTGCTGCGGCGCCGCCGCCGACCCCGACGGCTCCGGGCACGCCGCCGCCGACCGCCGCGCAGATCGCCGCCGCCCAGGGGACGGCGGCTGGCGCGACCGATGCCGCAGGGCCGGCCGCTGCGCCGCAAATGCCGCCCTACAAGACGAACGAGACCTTCAACCGTCAGTTCGAGCTGGGTCGTGAAGTGTCCGTCATCCGCGATGCGGTCGGCACGGTCAAGCGCCTGTCGGTCGCCGTCGCGCTTGACGACGGTCCGGACGGCAAGCCCCGCCCCGCACAGGAAGTCGCCGCGCTCGAAGCGTTGGTCAAGGGAGCTGTCGGTTTCGACCAGTCGCGCGGCGACGTGGTTGCCCTTTCGGCCCGCAAGTTCGCGACCGTCGATGAAAGCGCCGATGCGACGCCCTGGTATGAGCAGAGTTGGGTTTCGTTGGCGGTCCGCAATGTCTCGGCTCTCCTTGTCACTCTGGTCCTGCTGCTGGGCATTGGCCGGCCGATGCTGAAGCGCTGGTCCGCTGCCCGCGCCGAGGCCGCCGCTGCCGAGGCGGAGCGCCGCGAGCAGATAGGACAGCAGATCACCGCCGCCATCGAGGAGCGGCAGGCCGCCGCCGCCCGCGATCCGGAGGCGCCCGTGACGCTCGACATGATCTCCGCGACGCATGACTATCAGGACCGCGCCGCCCTGATCCGTGATTTTGTGAAGCAGGATCCGGACCGCGCCGCCCTCGTCGTGCGCGACCTCCTGCGCGAAGGGAAGTCCAACGATGGCTGAGGCCGATCCCGAACTGAATGCCGAAACGCTCGCCGGTGCGGCGCCAATGACCGGAAGCGCCGCCGCCGCCGTCCTCCTCATGCTGTTCGAGGAGGACGAGGCTGCCCAGATCCTCTCGCGTCTCGAACCGGAGGAAGTGCGTGAACTCGGCTATGCCATGTACGATGTCGTCGACGTGGAGGTCGAGGAGGTCAACCACGCGCTCGACAAGTTCGTGAACAAGGCGCGGGGCCGGACGACCATAGGCTATGGCGCCGCCCAGCATATCCGGGGCGCGATGCACAAGGCGCTGGGGCCGGAGCGGGCCGACAACATGCTGGCCCGTATCACGCCGCCGCAGAAATCGTCCAAGCTCGCCATGCTGAAATGGATGGAGCCAAAGGAAATCGCTGGCGCCGTCGAGGCGGAGCATCCGCAGATCATGGCGATCGTCCTTGCGCATCTGGAGCATCAGGCGGCGGCGAACGTCCTCCAACTCCTGCCCGCAGAGGTGCAGGATGAGGTGGTCTATCGTGTCGCGACGCTCGGTCCCGTCAGTTCGGAGGCGCTGGACGATCTGGAGCAGCTGCTGAGCAGCGCCGGTCCTGCCCGTGTCGGCGGCGGTTCCACGACGCAGCGTGGCGGCACTGTCGAGGCCGCGGCGATCATGAACAATATCCGCAAGGATCACGAACAGCGTATCATGAAGGCGCTGGCCAAGCGGGACAAGCAGGTCACCCAGTCGATCGAGGACGAGATGTTCGTCTTCGACAATCTGATCGGCCTGACCGACAAGGATCTCGGCACGCTCATGCGCTCTGTCGAGAGCGAGCAGCTCATCGTTGCCCTCAAGGGCGCGAACGAGGGGCTGCGCGCCAAGATTCTCGGCAGCATGTCCGCGCGCGCCGCCCAATCCATCCAGGACGAGATGGAGGAGCGCGGTCCGATGCGCCTGACCGAGGTCCTGGAATCGCAGAAGATGATCATCGCTGCCGCTCGCCGCATGGCGGAGCAGGGTACGATCCAGCTTGGCGGAAAGGGCGACGATTATGTCTAGTTTCTGGGCGCCCAAGGATAGGGGCGACGCGACCGCCGTCTCCGCCATTGCAGGTTTCTCCCGCGCGTCGTCCGCCATGGGTGGCTTCCGCTCCCGCTTCGGCGCCACAGGCGAGGGTGCGGGCTGGAACGCCATGCCGACCGGCATGCCCGATCATCTGGAAGCGGAGCCGGAACCCGATCCCATCGAGCAGGCGAGCCAGGAAGGCTTTGTCATGGGCTTTCAGGAGGGGGAGCGCATCACCCGTGAGGCCATGGAGGCGGACGACGCGGTTCGCCGCCAGCTCGCTCATGCCATCGGCCAGCTTGGCGGGATGGACGAAGGCACGCTGTCCTCGCTCCTCAGCACCGCCGTGCTGCGCCTCGTGACTCAGATCGTCGGCGAGGTCCCGGTGGACGAGGCGCGGCTGGCGGAACGCTGCGCCGCTGTCGCCGCCCATATCGATCCGGATGACGGCAAGGCGGTGCTGGAAGTGAACCCGCTTGACCTGCCTCTTATCGACACGACCGGCCTGACGGTCGCGCTGGCGCCCAATGGCGACATAGCCCGCGGCTGCGTCCGGCTCGCCACGTCGGATGGCTGGATCGAGGACGGTCCGGACGTGCGCCTCGCTCGCCTCCGCGCCATGATGGACGATATGGAGGGCCGCCTGTGATCGCCGCCGATATCGCTCGTTCGAAGCGCCTGCTCGACCATTTCGCCGTTACCAATACCCAGCCCCGCCATGTCGGCCGTCTTGTCGGTCATGATGGCGGCATGCTGGAAGTCACCGGCTTTTCCCGCCCCATGGGTTCGGGCGCGCGGGTCACCGCCGCCGACGGGACGCAGGTGCGGGCCGAGGTGGTGGGCTTCAAGGGCAGCAAGGCGATCCTCGTCCCCCTCGACCAGGATGCGCCGCTGGAAAATGGCGCCCGCGTCGAGCCGGACAGTGCTGCCAACATGGTCCAGGTGGGCGAGGGGATGCTCGGCCGTGTCATGGACGCCATGGGCCAGCCGCTCGACCGCAAGGGGCCGATCATCGCCAATGCGCAATGGCCTCTCGCTGGCGTGCGCGGCAATGTGCTTGACCGGGGCCGCGTGCTGGAACCGTTCGACCTGGGCGTGCGCGCCGTCAATTCGCTGCTGACCGCCGGTCGCGGCCAGCGCATCGCGCTGATCGCGGGGTCAGGCGTCGGCAAGTCGGTGCTGATGGGCCAGATGATCGCGGGCGCCGAGGCGGACATCGTGGTCGTCGGCCTGATCGGCGAGCGTGGCCGCGAGGTCTCCGACTTCCTCGAAACCAAGCTGGCCGGCCGCCTGATGGACCGCAGCGTCGTCGTTGCCGTGCCCGCCGACCATCCGCCGGTGCTGCGCCTGCGCGCCGCCGCCCGCGCGACAGCCATCGCCGAATATTTCCGGGCGCGCGGCAAGAATGTCCTGCTGCTGATCGACAGCCTTACGCGTTGTGCCCATGCTCAGCGTGAAATCGGCCTGTCCCTTGGCGAACCCCCCGCGATGAAGGGCTATCCGCCCTCCGCCCTCGCCTTCATTCCGAAGCTGTGCGAGCGAGCGGGCGTGGACAGCCGTTCCGGCGGGTCGATCACGGCCATCTACACCGTGCTGGCCGATGGCGACGAGACGACCGACGACCCCATTGTCGACACCGCCCGCGCTATTGTGGACGGCCATTTCGTCCTGTCCCGCCAGCTTTCCGAACAGGGCATCTTTCCGGCCATCGATATCGGCAAGTCGCTCTCGCGCGTCATGTCGGATGTGGTGCCAAAGGAGCATATGATGGCCGCTACCGTCTATCGCCGCCTTTGGGCCGCCTATGAGGAAAATCGCGACCTCATCCTCATGGGCGCCTATCGCCCCGGCAACGATCCCGTCATCGACGAGGCGGTGGAGCGCCGTCCGGAACTGCTGGAGTTCCTGAAGCAGGACGTGAAGTCGACGATGACCATCGCTGACAGCACAGCCCAGCTGATGATGCAGTTCGCGCCGGAACCGATGCAATGAGCAAGCTGGTCAGGAAACGCGCCCGCCTCCTCCGGGTCCGTCATGTCCAGCATATGCTGGCCGTTGCGGAGACGAGCCGCGCGCGGGACGAAGCGCTCCAGATCGAGAATAATGCGCAGCGCCTGGCGATGATGCGCGGAGAATTGTTCGGGGAGACGGGCACCACAAACGGCGCCATGCTGTCGGCCCAGCGCGAACTGGCTGCGCGCCTCGAACAGGCGGGGCGGCAGCTCGACGGGGCCCTTTACGATGCGAAGCGCCGTATCGAGCAGAAGGAGGCCCTCGCCATCGCGGCCGACCGCGAGCGCGAGATTGCCGAGAGATTGAAGGACAAGGCGCGTCGCGCCGCGGAGGAACGCCTTGAGGCGCGCCTCGCCGCGCTGCCGCTCTACAAACGCATGCAGATGAAAGGGAAGGGCGACGCATGACACAGATCGCCGCAACGGTCGCATCCTTGGGTGGCAAGGGCCATCATGCCGGAAAGAGCCATGGCGCCGGGGGCGGCAGAGGCACGGATTTTGCCGCTGTCGTCGCTGGCCTTGGCCAGCCTGCGGGCAAAGGTGAGGCCGCCGATGGCGATGTCCTGTCGCTGACGGGCGAGGGGACCGGCAGGGGTTCGGATGCCGCCTCCGATGAGGGCAAGGAGGCATTGCCTGTCATCGTCGATCTGGCCCTTGGCGCCGCCGCGCAAAGCGCCATGGCCGACATGGTGGTCGCAGCCCAGGCGCCGGAGACCTCCTCCTTCTCCACGCCCGAACTTTCCGGAAAGACCGGCAAGTCCGCTGAAGTCATCGCGTTTGACGGACGCGCGGCCGGACGGCCCGCATGGCATCTGGCGGCGGAGATGCCCCCTGCGGATGCGGAGCCGTCACTGAAGGAAGGCGCTGCTGTCGATGCGACGGGTATCCCTTTCGGCACGGTTGCGGACGGAGCCAGGCCGCAGGGCGCAGCCGGGATCGCCTCATCCATCATCCTGCCCGATAATGACCAGGCAACTTCCGCCTCATTGCGTCAGGCCGCTCCGGAAACCGCCTCGCAGCTCATCGCTGCCGATGCTGACGCCGGAACGCTGTCCTCGTTGTCCGTGGCGCATACCGGCGTCCAGACCGGGACCGCTTTCCGGCAGGCCGTGCGAGAGGCGGCCCAGCCCGCCGCGACCACGCCTGTAACGGAGGATGGGAGCGCAAGCATTGCCCTGGCGCAGTCAGCGCCGATTTTCTCCGCAGTGCCGCAGGCCATACGGGATTTCCGGCACAGGCCGCGTCCCGCCGAGGCTGAAAGCGCTCCGCCCGCGACGGATGGAACCGCCGCGTCTGCCGGACAGGCGGGGACGGGGGATGAAGCCGTTGCCGCTCCAATCCTGCAAGCCGTCGCCGTTGCCACCGACAGCTTGGCTGCCCGGCTCTCTCGCCGCGCCGAGGCAAGGCAGGGCTCCGCCCGGCGCGGGCAGGCGGCGGACGGACAGCAGGCGGTCAGCACCACCACCGCCACGGCTGCCGCGGGCGCGCCGGTCATGTCGGCATTGCATCGCAGCGCCACATCCTCCGTCGAGCGTCACGCAGCGGCCCTTCAGGACGCAGCCGTAGCCGACGTCGCGCGGACCGGATCGGAGCGCGCCCCTCAACAGGATCTGGCGCAGGACAACCGTCAGGACGACAATCCGTCAGCCGCCGCCGCGCAGGGTACGGACCGTCAGGCCGCATCCGCGAGTGATGCCTCGGCGTCGTCCGGCCGCCCGTTTTCCGACATATTCCAGAACCTCCCGCCCATTGCGCAGAGCCGGATGAGCCTGGTCACCGAGGCTTCGGCCATCTCTACCGGACCGTCGGACCTCGGCGCGACCCTGCAAGGGCAGGCGATCGACATGGGCGTCGAGGGACAGTGGATCGACCGCATGGCACAAGAGATCACGGCGCTGGCGGCGGGCACAGGCCATAGCCGCTTCCATCTCAGCCCGCCCAATCTGGGCCGTATCCAGATCGATGTCTGGCAGGGCGAGAATGGCGGGCAGGTGCAGCTTCTGACGGAGACGGAGGAGGCCGCTCATCGCCTGCGCGAGGGCAAGTCCGGGCTGGAGGCCGATGCGCGCCTCGCCGCCCTGTCGCTCGGCTCGATCACCATCGAGCGCGCCGGGACCGGGTTCGACGGCGGTCGTGACCAGTCGCCGCACCAGCAGGGCGGCCAGCGTCAGCAGCACCCCTCCTCCAGCGAACAGGGCGGCGGCCAGATGGGCACGCAGACCGGCCCGGGCCAGGGCGATGGACGCCATGGACAGGCAAGCGCACAGGCCGGTTCCAATCCCGGATCGCAGGGTCAACAAAATTCCAGCGGACAGGGTAAATCTCCGTTGAACCGTGACGTTCTTAATGAACGTGCGGGGACCGTTGCACAGGATGGGTCTTCCGTCCGCCGGGATGGCGACCGGCTCGTACGCTACGCCTGATTTGGCCTGCCGATTGGCTTGATGGAGACCGGCTGTGAGTAAGGACGCGGAAGCGCCGAAGAAAAAGGGTGGCGGCAGCAAGAAGCTCGTCATCATCATCGCGGCTGTCGCCCTCCTGGGCGGCGGCGGTGCCGCTGCGGGCTTCTACGCGGCCGGTTCCATGCACAAGGAAGCCGGACCGACCATCGACCCGAACATGCCGCGACTCGTGAAGAAGGGGGAGAAGCCGGAGGACGTCGCGGCCAAGTTCGCCCCCTTGGCGGAGGGCGGACATGCCGGGGAAGAGGGGGTGGAGGTGCCGGAGCATGATCCGGTCGATCTGCCGCGTCCAAAAAATACGTCCGCCTATCAGGCAACTTATTACCAGATTCCCGCTCCGTTCACGTCCAACATGGCGGACTCGGACGGCTTCGCGCAGATATCGATCGCGGTGTCGACCTACTATGACAAGCGGGTCATAGACGCCGTGCAGACCCACGAATTGGCCATTCGTTCCGCTATCCTGATGATGCTCACGCAGGAGCAGGAGATGGATCTTGCGACCCCTCAGGGGAAGGAACGACTCCAGCAGAAACTGGTCAAAATCATTAACGGCGTGCTCAAGGAGAAGACAGGCTACAGCGGCATCGATAACGTTTATTTTACCAATTTCGTTATTCAATAGCGTCCATGTCCGACGGGGGTCGGACGGGGACGTGATGATGGAAGAGCCGAAGCCTTACAAGTTTGGACGGGCGACACAGCAGTCGCCCGCATTGCTGAATGCCATAGACCGCCTGGGTGACCGCCTGGCGCGGCAGTTGCGCATCCTCCTGGAACCGCTGTGCGGTTCGCGCCCGCTCGTCACGGCAAAGCCCGTCGACCGGACGATGTTCATGATGTGGGATGCCTGCGTGCCGCCCTTCACCTCCCTCAGCCTCTACAGGCTGCACCCGATCAAGGGTGTGGTCGCGCTGCGCATGGACGCCCCTTTCATCTCCGCGCTGGTCGACCGCTTCTACGGTGGCCGCGGCCATGCCCCCGACATGGACGCGCGGGAGTTCCGTCCCACCGAAACACGCCTGATCGACCGGCTGTCGGGCCAGATCGTCACCTCGCTCGTCAAATGCTGGTCGGACGTGGTGCCGATGGAAGCGACCCTGATCGGCCGCGAGACGGGCGTCGTCCAGGCCGAGATCGCCGCCGCCGACGCCGATGTCGTCGTGCAGAGCTTCGAGGTCAATCTGGGCGACCGCGACAACTGGACCATCGAATTCGTCTACCCGTTGGAAGGGCTGAGCAATGTCGAGGGCGCCAATATGCCCCGCGCCGTGGAGGACAAGCGTCCCGCCGATCCGCGCTGGCAGCAGGACCTTGCCGAATGCATGGACAATGTGCGCCTGCCCGCGCGCACCGTGCTGGCACGCCCTGATCTCAAGATGACGGAATTGCTCGCGCTCAAGCCGGGCGACGTCATCAACATCCATATCGCCCGCCACCTGCCCCTGCTGATCGGCGACCGCGTCTTCGCCCACGGCACCATTGGCGAGCAGGATGGACGCGCCGCCTTCATGATCGAAAAGCTCGCCTGAAACATCTCGGGTCTGGACAAGGAATAGGAACGATGAGCGATATGAGCGACACCCCCAGCCTCGATAATATCTCGGGCGATCTCCCGGCGGGCCGCAATTTCCGCCTGCTGGCGGACATCCCCGTCCGCATGTCGGTGGAGGTGGGATCGACCCAGCTCCGCCTGGCGGAGATCATGAACCTTGCCGAGGGAAGTGTTGTCGAGCTTGACCGTCAGGCCGATGAACTGCTTGATATCATGGTTAACGGCACGCTCGTCGCCCGTGGTGAGGTCGTGACGGTCAATGGCCGCTACGGCATCCGCGTCGTCGAGATCGCGTCCACCGACGCGCGCATGGCGGGGCTGGAGCGGCGCAGCTGAAAGGTCCCGCTTCCCATGTTCTGGTATTTCGTCAAGCTCCTGATCCTGTTGCCCATGGTCGGCGGCATGGCCTTTGGCGCGCTCTGGCTGTGGCGGAAATATCAGCCGGGCCTGATGGCGGCGCAGGGCGACCGCGCGGTCAAGGTCGTGGATGCCGTGCCGCTGGGCAATTACGGCAAGCTCGCCGTCGTGGAGTTCCAGGGCAAGACCCTGCTCCTGTCCGTCACGCGCGGCCGGATCGAGCGCATCGCGGAGAGCGACAAGCGTGCGTACTAAGCGCATCCTCAAGATTGCAGCGGCCGCCCTGATGGCGGCCGGTGTCCTCGCGCTGGCGGAGCCCGCCTTCGCGCAGGCGGCCGCGCAGACCGCGCCGGGCGCCGCCAGCACCTCCGGCGCGCTGACGCAGGCGCTGGGCGAGGTTTCGGGCGACGGCCGCCCCTTGTCGCTGTCGCTCCAGATTCTCCTCCTCATGAGCCTGCTGACGGTGCTGCCGTCGCTTGTGCTCATGATGACCAGCTTCACCCGCATCATCATCGTCCTGTCGATCCTGCGGCAGGCGATGGGGCTGACGCAGACCCCGCCCAACCAGGTGCTGGTCGGCCTCGCCATGTTCCTCTCCCTCTTCATCATGCGGCCCGCCATCGACCAGATCACCGCGACCGCCTATACTCCCTATGGCCAGGGCCAGATCAGCATCGAGGAAGCGGTCGGCCGCTCCGCCAAGGTGCTGCACGGCTTCATGGCCAAGCAGACCCGCCAGACCGACCTCAAGCTGTTCCAGGGGCTGGCCAAGGCGCCCGCCTTCCGTTCCCCCGACGACATCCCCTTCACGATCCTGTTGCCTGCCTTCGTCACGTCCGAACTGAAGACGGCCTTCCAGATCGGCTTCATGATCTTCCTGCCCTTCCTCATCATCGATCTCGTCGTCGCCTCCACGCTGATGGCGCTGGGCATGATGATGCTGTCCCCGACCATCATTTCCATGCCGTTCAAGCTGCTCCTTTTCGTTCTCGTCGACGGTTGGGCCTTGACCATGGGGTCGCTCGCGGGATCGTTCGCGACATGACCGGCGGCAGGAGGAACTGATCGATGGAGAATGGGGACTTTTTCATCGGCATCGCCCAGCAGGCCTTGTGGATCACGGCGCTGGCGACCATGCCCATCCTGCTGCCCGCCCTGATATGCGGTATCATCATCGGCATGATCCAGGCGGCGACGTCCATCAACGAGCAGACGCTGGCCTTCGTGCCGAAGCTGATGGTCGTGGGCGCCACGCTCGTCCTGTTCGGCGGGTCGATCCTGATGCTGGTCGGCGATTTCATGCGCGAGATGTTCGAGCGCGTGCCGGACCTCCTCAACTAGGGCGCCCGGCAAGCGGATGGACATGATCGCTCCGGGATTTGCGGGTGTCGAAACCCAGCTCTGGATATGGCTCGTCGCCATGATCCGGCCCGGCGCCGCCTTCGTCGCGGCGCCGATATTCGGCGCGCCCGCCGTCCCGGTGCAGATCCGCCTGATCCTCTCGCTCGCCATCGGCATGGCCGCGCTCAACAGCGTGACGGTCACGCTGCCGCCCGCGGGCGTCGTCTCCATCGCGGGTTTCGCACTGGTCGGCGGAGAGGTGCTGGCGGGCCTCGCCCTCGGTTTCGCGTTGCAGATCGCCTATGCCGCCGCCTTTCTGGGCGGAGAGACGGTCAGCAACGCCATGGGCCTCGGCTTCGCCTCCATGGTCGATCCGCAAAGCGGCGCCTCGACGCAGGTGGTGGGGCAGTTTCTCTCGATCCTCACCACCTTCATCATGCTGTCGCTCGACGGCCATCTCATGCTGGTCCAGTTCGTGGTCGACAGCTACAAGGCGCTGCCTCCCGGCGGCGGGCTGATGCCCGACAGCGCAATCCACGATCTCGTCTGGTTCGGCGGCTCGATGTTCGGCGCGGGGCTGACCATCGCTCTGCCCGTCGCCTTCTCGATCATCATGGTGCAGGTGGTGATGGGCGTGCTCGCCCGGTCCGCGCCAACGCTGAACCTCTTTTCCGTGGGCCTGCCCGCCACGTTGCTGGCAGGCATCGTCCTTCTCGCGATCGCCGCGCCCGTCATGGCCGACAGCATCGCCGATGCCATTTCCAGCGCGCTCGACATGACGCAGATGCTGGCGGGAGGCTGAGATGGCGGAGTCCGCGGGCGAAAAGACCGAAAAGCCGACAGCCAAGCGGTTGTCGGATGCCGTCAAGAAGGGCGACATCCTTCAATCGCGGGAACTTTCGACGGCGATGGTGGTGATGGCGGGCGTCGCGACGCTGGCGGTGGTCGGTCCCGATTTCGTCGGTGCCATTCGAGAGATGCTGCGCCAGGGCCTCCAGATACAGCCGGGCGATATCGCGACCTTCGCGCCGGAGAAGCGGGCGGCGCATCTCGTCTCGATCCTGATCGTCCCGCTCGTCGCCATCCTCACCGCGACAATGCTGGCCGCCGTTGCGGCGCCTGCGCTGCTGGGTTCCCTCGGCTTCCGCTCCAATGCCTTCGCTTTCAAGGCGAACAAGCTGAACCCGGCCAGCGGTCTCAAGCGCATCTTCGGCCCGCACGCCCTTGTCGAACTGACCAAGGCACTGGCCAAGGTGCTGGTTCTCGGCTCGATCGGCGGCTGGATGCTGTGGCACCGGATGGAGGATATCCGCCAGATGGGCAAGGCGGGTATCGTCCCCGCCTTTGACGAGATCGGCAATCTCTTCATCCTCGTCCTCCTGGGCCTGGCCGGTTCGCTCTTCCTCGTCGCGGGCATCGACGTGCCCGCGCAGATTTTCCAGCGCGGCAAGCGCCTCGCCATGAGCAAGCAGGAGATCAAGGAAGAGCATAAGGAAGCGGAAGGTTCGCCCGAGGCCAAGCATGCGATGAAGCGCCGCGCCATGGAAATGGCCGCCGGTTCGGTGCGCAAGGCCATGACCGAGGCGACGGTGGTCCTGACCAACCCGACCCATTTCGCCGTCGCGCTGCGCTACCGCCCCGGCCTCGACACCGCGCCCGTCGTGCTGGCGCGCGGCGCGGACGAGCTGGCCCGCGTCATCCGCGATCAGGCGGGCGAGCATGATGTGCCGATGCTGCAATATCCGGAACTGACCCGCGCCATCTACTTCACCAGCCGCGTGGGCAATATCATCGACGAACGGCTCTTCCTTGCCGTTGCCACCGTCCTCGCCTTCGTCTTCCGGATCGAGAACCGGATGGCGAGCGAGATGGACCGCCCGCATATCGACTTGCCGGCCGATGTCCGCTTCGACTCCGAGGGCCGGAACACGGTGAATTAAACATTATCCCGTTCTGTCCGTTCTTTCGTCATGGGGACGCCATAGGGATGGTGTCATGACCGGATTTACGCACCGCAATCAGCCGGTGGCGTCGGTGGCAAGCGTGACGGAACGCGTCTCGGCCGTGCGGGCGATCGCGCCCCTCGGGCAGCCGGTGTCACGAACCGATGCCTGGACGGCTCCGCCGCAGGGCGATGCCCCCGCATCCTCCGGTGACGAGACGGCGCGCGCCCGCGCCGACTATGCCCGCATCAATCGCGATATCGCCGACGTGCTGGACAGCGTGGGGGCACAGCGCCCCGGCCGCCCTCCAGCCACCGCCGCGGAGGCCGAGAGCGCGCTCCTGTCGCTCCTGCCCCAGCCCACGGCGATATTGCCGCTCCCCCCTGCGGATGAGGACATGGTTGCCTTCGTCGCACAGGTCGCGCAGGCCATCGCCCGCCAGGCGGCGCAGACGCGCGCCGCCCTTTCCGGCGTCGCGCCCGCCGTCGTGGATGCCGTCATCGCCGCATAAAAATGGCAGCCGAAAAAATGGTGGGCAGCGCTTAAGTCATCCGGCCTCGGGTCGTTCTGGGTTTTGTAACAAGGAGCCGGGGACGATGGCGACGAACAGCATTGCGGATACTCTCTCCAGTTCGCTGGGACTGAGCTATGGCCTCAACGTGTCGCAGCTGGTGACGAGCCTCGTCTCGGCGGCGAAAACGCCCAAGCAGACATCGCTCACCACGCTGCTGTCCACCAACGCCTCGCGCATTTCCGCGCTGGCCTCGGCCAAAAGCTCGCTCAGCACCTTCTCCGGCGCCCTGACCGAGCTGCTGAAGTCCTCCGACTATTCCGGCCAGCCCGTGTCCAACGACGCGACCATCGCCACCGTCAGCCTGATCCCCAATGCCGGCACGCCGGTCGGCCTGCCCGCGCAGCTTGAGGTGAAGCGCCTCGCCAGCGGCCAGGTGCTCCAGTCCGCCGCCGTTACGGGCGGCACCTCCGCCTCGACGGCGGGCACCGGCACGCTGACGCTCGCGGTCGGCGACAAGAGCTATGACATCACGTTGACCAGCCCCAAGAACACGCTGGCCGACCTCGCCGCCGCCATCAACGACAAGAAGTCGGGCGTAACCGCCACCGTCGTGACTGACAGCAACGGCGCGCGCCTCGTCCTGAAGGGGCAGACCGGCTCGACCAACGGCTTCACGCTCAGCGCCAGCACGACCGATGCGCCCGACAGCGACCTTGCCCGCTTCACCTATGACCCCGACGGCACCACGAGCCAGATGACGCGCAGCCAGGAAGCCCTGAACGCGCAGATCAGCATCGACAATGTGGACATGGAGTTTTCGACCAACGAGATCGACAACGCGATCACCAATCTGCGCATCGACCTCAACAGCGCCTCGCCCGGCACCAAGATCACGCTGGCGACCAACCAGCCGACCTCGACCATGAGCGATCTGGTCCAGGAATTCGTATCGGCCTACAACACGATGAAGACGTCGCTGAACACCGCGACCTATGCTTCGGGCAACACGTCGGGCCTGCTGGCCTCAGATACCGGCGTGCGCGCCATGGCGACGCAGCTTGCCAAGCTGCCCACCATGCAGTTGTCGGCGACCGGCAAGTACAAGACGCTGGCCGATATCGGCGTGTCCACCAATCGTGACGGTACGCTGACGGTCGACACGACTCGCCTTGCCAAGGTGCTGGCCGACGATGCCGAGGCGGTGACGCAGATGCTCAACCCGTCGGTCACGTCTACGGACAGCCCCGGCATCGGCGGCGCGCTCAAGAAGATCACCGATTATCTGAACGCGGCTGACGGCCCGCTGGCCACCTCGCAGAACACTTATGACAAGCTCAAGGAGTCGCTCCAGAGCCAGCTCGACGCACTCGATACCAAGATGACGAATTACGAAGAGCAGCTGACCAAGACCTATACGGTGATGCAGACGAAGCTGACGGCGCTGAAGGCAACCCAGACCTATCTGCAACAGCAGATCGACTCCTGGAACAGCAGCAGCAGCTGAAAATAAACCGCCTCCGCCTCAAGACGATATTTCATACGGGAACGCTCAAAGATGTTCGGAACTCAGGGATATGCCGCCGCCAGCCGCCGTTACGCCGCCATCGACGCGGGCAGCAAGGTGGAGGGCGCGACCCCGCATCAGCTCGTGAAGATCCTTTACGACGAACTGATGGTCGCGATCGAGGCGTCGGCTCTCGCCATGCGCGCGGGCGACAGCCACAAGGCCCGCGACAAGCAGACCCGCGCCCTCACCATGCTCCACGCGCTCGAAACCAGCCTGGACCATGAGAAGGGCGGGGAGATCGCCACCAATCTCGCCGTCATCTATCGCGAAGTGCGCCGCCGTGTCCTGTCGTCCGTGTCGGACAATGATCCGGACCGCGCGCTGAGCGGCCATGCGATTATCGCGGACATAGCCGACGCCTGGGGCAAGATCGGCTGAGACGGGCCGGGGCGCCGGGCTTTCATCGTCACCCTTGCGCAGGCGGCCGGGCCGCCGCTATCGTCCGGCGCATGGCAAGCGAGGCATCCCCACCCCCCAATACCCAAATCCGGCTGGAGCCGGGCTGGCTCGCCGCCGTGGGCGGGGAATTCCAGAAGCCCTATATGGCCGACCTCAAGGCCTATCTCGTCGCCCGCAGGAATGCGGGCGCTCGCATCTTCCCAAAGGGCAGCGAGTGGTTCCGCGCCCTCGACCTCACCCCCCCGGACAAGGTGCGGGTGGTGATATTGGGGCAGGACCCCTATCACGGCCCCGGTCAGGCCCATGGCCTCTGCTTCAGCGTGAAGCCGGGCGTCCCGCCGCCGCCGAGTCTCGTCAACATCTACAAGGAACTGAATGACGACCTCGGCATCGCGCGGCCTTCCCACGGCTTTCTGGAGCATTGGGCACGCCAGGGCGTTCTCCTCCTCAACACCGTTCTGACCGTGGAGATGGGCCAGGCCGCCTCCCACCGGGGCAAGGGGTGGGAGAAGTTCACGGACGCCGTGATCGCTCAGATCAACGCGCTGGAGACGCCGGTCGTTTTCCTCCTCTGGGGCAGCCATGCCAGGGCGAAGGCCGCGATGATCGACGATGTGTCGAAGGGCGGGCGGCATCTGGTGCTGACCTCCGCCCATCCCTCGCCTCTGTCGGCGCATAACGGCTTCTTCGGCAGCCGCCACTTCTCGCGCGCCAATGCGTTCCTGCGCGATGCGGGGCTGGACCCGATAGACTGGGCGCTTCCTCCCGTTCCTTCTCCATAAAGGACAGACTTACATGGCTTCCGGCCTCGCCGCCCTGCTCGACGACGTTGCCGCCATTGCCAAGCTCGCCGCCGCATCGCTCGACGATGTGGGCGCGGCGGCGGGCAAGGCCAGCACAAAGGCAGCGGGCGTCGTCATCGACGATACCGCCGTGACCCCCGGCTATGTCTCCGGCCTCGCGCCGGAGCGGGAGTTGCCCATCATCTGGCGCATCGCGCTCGGCTCGCTGCGCAACAAGCTGTTCATCCTGCTGCCCGCTGCCCTGCTGCTTAGCGCCTTCCTCCCCTGGGCGATCACGCCCCTCCTTATGCTGGGCGGCGCCTTCCTCTGCTTCGAGGGCGCGGAAAAGCTGATAGAGGCTTTCTCTGGCGGCCATGGCGCGGAGGATGAGCAAGCGGTCGGCGACCCCGCCCATATCGAGAAGGAGCGGATCAACGGCGCGGTCCGAACCGACCTGATCCTCTCGGCGGAGATCATGGCGATCTCGCTGGGCAGCGTGGCCGACGCGCCGCTCCTCAATCAGGCGCTGGCGCTGGTGATCGTCTCCCTCGCGGTGACGGCGGGCGTCTATGGCGCCGTGGGGCTGATCGTGAAGATGGACGATATCGGCCTCCACCTCGCGCGCGAAGGCAAGGGGGCAGTCGTCTCCTTCGGCCGCATGCTGGTGAAGGCGATGCCGCATGTGATGAGCATCCTGTCCAATATCGGCATGGCGGCGATGCTCTGGGTCGGGGGCGGCATCATCGTCCACGGCCTGGAGGAATTCCATCTGGAGGCGGTCCCGCATGTCGTCCATGCGGCGGCGGATGCGGTCGCAGAGGCGCTGCCCGCCCTCCACGGCCCCCTCCACTGGATCGTGACAGCGGCTCTGTCGGGCGTGGTCGGCCTCGCCGTCGGTCTGGTCATCGTGGCCGTCCTCCACAGGCTCCTGCCGCTGGTGACGGGCAGGAAGGCGCATTGAACCAATAACGCCGCCGCGTTTTGGGCATCGGCCATCCCTCTGCTATCTCTGGGCGAAACAGGCAGGGGGATGCAGATGAAGATGGATGCGGAGGGTGCAACCGGTTCCGGCGCGTTGGCGGAATGGCGCAAGGGATGGCCGGTCGTGCTGGCGGCGGGGCTGGGCTATGGTTCGGGCGGGGCGATGGTCCTGCTGCTGGCGGGGCTGTTCATCAAGCCGATGCGGGAAGCGCTTGGCTGGTCCACCAGCGCTGTCACCATCGCGCCCATCGTCACCCTGACCTGGGCGCTCTGCTATCCGCTTGCCGGATGGGCCATAGACCGGGCGGGCAGCCGCCATGTCGCGATCATCGGCGCCAGCGGCCTCGCCGCCTGCGCGGCCCTGCTGTCCTTCGTGCCGGTGAGTCCGGCCGCCCTCTATTCCATCGCCGCGCTGATCGGCATCTTCGCTTCGCTGACGGCGGTGCCCACCTATACGCGCGCGGTGGGAAGCTGGTTCAGCCGGGGCGTGGGCCTCGCCTTCGGCATCACGCTCAGCGGCTCGGCCCTCGTCTCGATCTTCGCGACGCCCTTTGTCGGCCGGGTGATTGCCGACCATGGCTGGCGCATGGGCTTCCTCGCCATGGCGGGGATCGTCGCCTGCGTCGGCCTGCCCATCATCCTGCTCTTCTACCGCGAGCGTCCCCGAATCTCGGCCGCCGCGTCCACCGAAGCCGCGCCGCCGCCCGCGGGCAAGACATTGGGGCAAGCGCTGCGCGACATACGCTTTTGGGGCTATCTCTCCGCCTTCGCCATTGCCTGCGTGCCGCTTGGCGGCTTTGTCGGCCATGTCCAGCCCATGCTCGCGCAAAAGGGCTTTCCGTTGACGGAGGCGCTGTCGCTGGGCGTGCTCTATGCTCTGGCGATCAGCGGCGGCAAGGTCGTCATCGGCATCGCCCTCGACCGCATCTGGCCGTTCGCCGTTGCGGCCGCTGTATCCACATTGGCCGGGCTGGGCGCCATCGGCCTCGCCACGGCCACCATCTCCTCGGGCTTCGGCTTCGCAGCGGCCGCCATCCTCGCCATCGGGCTGGGGCAGGGGGCGGAGGCGGATTTCGTCGCCTATTTCGCGCTGCGTTCCTTCGGCATGCGCGCCTATGCGACGATCGTCGGCCTGCTCGGCATGATGAGCACGGTGGGCCTCGCCATTGGCGGC
This sequence comes from Sphingobium sp., assembly GCA_047602685.1. GTDB lineage: Bacteria > Pseudomonadota > Alphaproteobacteria > Sphingomonadales > Sphingomonadaceae > Sphingobium. The sequence continues at coordinate 5,490 of JASGGS010000005.1, read as the reverse complement.
TTCCTGTTCGCGCAGCTTGCCGACCGCAACGGCGATTATGACGCCGCGTGCCTGATCGGCGCCGCCTGCCTCGTCGCGTCCGGCCTGATCCTGCTCCTGACCGGCGTCTCCGACAGGCGCCGGCAAGGCTTCAAATCTGCATGAGCCGTGCCTTGATCGCCTCGATCTCGGCGATTTCCCGCTCGACGTCGGTCAGCGCGATGCGCCGTTCCGCATTCTTGGAATCCCGGCACAGCAGAACGCCCGCTTCCGCCGACTGGAAACCGGAAATGACGAGCAGGTGGAACTGGGCGATGCGCTGGATATGATTCTCCAGGTCGGCGATGACGACCAGGCCCTGCTTGTCATGCCGGTCGCGCATCGACACCAGCGCGCGCAGTTCCGCCAGCAGGCGCGCCATGCCGGGGCGCATCCGCCCGCCGACCAGGCGCACGTCGCCCGCGGCGAGGCGCATCGCGCCCAGCTTCTCCATGGTCGCATGTTCCAGGCTGCCCCAACTGCAAACCAGCGATCCGACGGCCCGGACGACGGCATCGTCCGCGCCATTATCGGGCACCGCGGGCCGCGATTCGTCTCCATTATGGGGAGCGGCGAATTTGGGGGCGGCATAAGCCATGGCGACCATCCTTTATCGTTATCCCTGCCTCCGGCGGAGCATCGCTGCCGGAAGGAGGGCGATCATGGGCCGATATGGGCTAAAATCCACCCTGCTCGGTCGTGACAGCGAACCATTTCGCCGCAAAATCAGAAATCTACGGCGATGCCTTTTCGTTCCCAATCGCCGAAACGCGTCGGATTGAGGCCGCCATCGGGGTCTCTTTCATAGTCGCGTTCGGTCTCTACCGGGTCCGGCTGCGGAACGGGGGGACTCTCGGAGAGATAGGCTGGGGCCTTTACATGATCGGGTCGCTTGCCCATGGGCCGGATGTGGGATGCAAATGCCCGCGCGTCAATCGCCTATCGTTGCCATGATCGAGATATTCCCCGCCTGATGACAGATGCTTCCCGCCCATCGCCATCCGCGCGCTACCCGTCCCGCACCGCCGAGCAGCCGGGACTGGCCGCGCGCCGGGCGGCGCTCAAGCTGCTCGACGCGGTGATCCGGCGCGGCCAGCCGCTGGAGACCGCCCTGTACGCCGCGACGCAGGGCATCGGCTCGCCCTCCGACCGCGCGCTCGCCCATGCCATAGCGGCGGAAACGCTGCGCCGCGTGCCCGATCTCGACGCGCTGATCGACGGCGCGACGCCTCGCCCCCTGCCGGAGGACGCGAAGGCGCGCATGGTGATCCGCATGGCGCTGGCGCAGATGCTGGTGCTGGGCACGCCCGCCCATGCCGCCATCGCGACCGCCCTGCCGCTCGTCGATGGCGGCCCGCGCAAGCTGGTCCATGGCGTATTGGGCGCGCTCGACCGCGCCGGGGCGAAGCTGCCCGAGGCGATCAGCTTGCCCGGCGCGGTGACGGAACGCTGGACCGGGGCATGGGGCGAGGCGATGGCCGCTGCCGCCGGCGCGGCCCTCGCCACCCGTCCGCCGCTCGACCTCTCGCTGCGCGATCCCGCCGAAACGGCGCTCTGGACCGAGCGGCTGGGCGGCGCCTCGCTCGCCCCCGGCCATGTCCGGCTCGCGCCCGACCGGGACGTGACCGCGCTCCCCGGCTTCGCGGAAGGCGCCTGGTGGGTGCAGGATATCGCCGCCTCCATCCCCGCCCGCCTGCTGGGCGCGGGGGAGGCGCGGCATGTTCTGGACATCTGCGCCGCGCCCGGCGGCAAGACCATGCAGCTGGCGGCGGGCGGCTGGCGGGTGACGGCGCTCGACAAGTCGAAGGCGCGTCTCGCGCGGATGGAATCCAATCTGGAGCGCACCGGCCTCTCCGCCACGGTCGCCGCGGGCGATGCCCTCCAATGGGCGCCCGATGCGCCCGCCGATGCCGTCCTCCTCGACGCGCCCTGTTCCGCCACCGGCATCTTCCGCCGTCATCCGGACGTGCTGCACCGCGTCGGTCCCCGGCAGGTTGCCGAGATGGCGGAGGTGCAGGAGGCGCTGCTCGCCCGCGCCGCCGGCTGGATCGCTCCCGGCGGCCGCCTCGTCTACGCCACCTGCTCGCTGGAACGGGCGGAGGGCGAGGATCAGGTCTCCCGCTTCCTGTCCGCCCACCCCGATTTCCGCTGCGCCGCGCCTTCGTCCGGCCTCCTGCCGGAAGGCGTCACGGCCGCGCCGGAAGGGTGGATCAGGACCACTCCGGAAACATTGGCCGAAGCAGGCGGCACGGACGGTTTCTTCATCGCGCTTCTTGTCCGCGATTAGAGTCGCTCCGGCGCAATTCATCCACAACTTTGTGGGCGGCGCGGTTGCGTGGCCAGGGGGCCGGAGTTAAGGGCAGGGCAGTATGTCCGCAATCCGTATCGCACCGTCCATCCTGTCCGCTGATTTCGCTCGCCTGGGCGAGGAGATACGCGCCATTGACGAGGCGGGGGCGGACTGGATTCATGTGGACGTCATGGACGGCCATTTCGTGCCGAACATCACCATCGGCCCGGCCGTCGTGAAGGCGCTCCGCCCGCACAGCGCCAAGCCTTTCGACGTCCACCTCATGATCTCGCCCGTTGACGCCTATCTGGAGGCGTTTGCGGAGGCTGGGGCCGACATCCTCACCGTCCATCCCGAGGCGGGGCCGCATATCCACCGCACCGTGCAGCGCATCAGGCAGCTGGGCAAGCAGGCGGGCGTCGTCCTCAATCCCGGAACCCCGGCCAAGATGCTGGATTATCTGATCGAGGACCTTGACCTCGTTCTCGTGATGAGCGTCAATCCCGGTTTCGGCGGGCAGAGCTTCATCGAGAACCAGCTCCGCAAGATCGAGGCGATCCGCAAGATGATCGACAAGACGGGCAAGACGATCGCACTGGAGGTGGATGGCGGCATAGACGTCAACACCGCGCCCCGCGCCATTGCGGCTGGTGCCGACGTCCTCGTTGCCGGGACCGCGACCTTCAAGGGCGGACCCTCCGCCTATGCCGACAATATCAGGAGGCTGCGCGAGGGATGAACAAGCCCGTCCGTCGTCAGAAGCCGATCGCGGTGGATGATCCCTCGACCGACGGGATCGAGTCCGGCAAGCGCCTCATCCGCCTGTCCGACGACCGCGGCCTGTCCCTGACCGAACGGCTTGCCAATCATTTCTACCGCATGACCTGGAGCACGCCGCTCCACGCCATGCGTCTCAAGGGCAAATATCCGCTCAAGCTGCTGGCCGTGCCCGACGACGAGATTCCGGGCGATCCGCGCGCGGGCAAGGCGATCCGGGCGGGCTATTTCCAGTTTCGCGGCCTGAAGCAGGGACTGGAAGATCTGGATTTCGCGCGTATCGACCAGCCGCGCGAGTTCCAGGACTATATTCACGGCTTCCGCTGGCTGCGCGACCTTGCCGCCGCCGGCTCGCGCGACCAGCTTGCGCCGCTGGCCGAGAATATCCTGCGCGGCTGGCTCGCCGCCCATGCCGAGACGCCCAGCGAGCCTGCATGGCGCGCGGATAATGTGGCATGGCGCATCCTCTTCTGGGCCAGCTACGCCCCCTATATCCTGTCGAGCGGCGATCTCGTCTACCGCTCGCTGGTGCTGAACTGCATCGCCCGCAGCGCCCGCCATCTCGACCGCAGCGCGGATAAGGCGCCCGCCGGGCTGGCCCGCATGACCGCATGGAGCGGCATCGTCGCGGCCGCCATCCTGCTGCCGGGCGGCGATCCGCGCCGCATCTTTGGCGAGGCGGGGCTCAAGCGCGCCCTCGAAAGCGGGGTCTATGCCGATGGCGGCATCATCTCCCGTTCGCCGCTGGAACAGCTCGACGCGCTCATGCTGTTCGGCATGCTCCGCTCCGTCTACGCTTCCCGCCGGGAGGAGGTGCCGGGCTTCATCGGCCAGTCGCTGGAAAAGATGGTGGCCGCCATTCTCGGCCTCGTCATGGGCGACGGCACGATCGGCAGCTGGCAGGGCAGCGCCCCCGTCGACCCGGAATATCTGCGTAGCGTCGTCCAGATGTCGCGCGTGCGCACCCGTCCGCTGCGCCAGGCGCGCGACTGGGGCTATCAGCGGCTCGTCGCCGGGCAGACGACCCTGATCGTCGACGGGGCCCCGCCGCCGGTCGCGCGGCTTTCGGGCGGCGGATGCGCCTCGACCTGCGCCCTGGAACTGTCGGACGGCAAGACGCGCATCGTCGTCAATTGCGGCGGCGCGGCTCTCTCCGGCGCAATGATCCCGCGCAGCCTCGCCAGCGGCCTGCGCACCAGCGCGGCGCATTCGACGCTGGTGCTGGACGACGCCAATTCCACCGCGATCATGCCCGACGGCACGCTTGGCAAAGGCGTGCAGGAAGTGGAGTTGGACCGGCAGGAGGTGCCGCAGGGCAGCCGCCTCGAAATCGCGCATGACGGCTATGTGCGCCGCATGGGCTTCGTCCATCGCCGTCTCCTGCTGCTCAGCCAGGATGGGCGCGAACTGCGCGGCGAGGACATGATCCTGCCCGCGCAGCGCCGCAGGAAGCCCAATGGCGTCGGCTATGCGATCCGCTTCCATCTCGGCCTCGATATCGAGCCGACGCTGACGGCGGATCGTCAGGGCGCGGTGCTGCGCCTGCTGAATGACAGCGCGCTCTGGCAGTTCCGCGTCAGCGACGGGACGCTGGAGATAGAGGAAAGCTGCTGGATCGACGGGGCGGGACGCCCCCATCGCAGCCAGCAACTCGTGGTCAGCGGGGCGGCGACGTCCGGCGGCGCGAGCGTGGGCTGGCTGTTCAAACGCTCGGGTTAAACAGGGAAAATCAGGTCATGGTGGATACGGTCATCAAACGGGCGCTGCTTTCAGTGTCCGACAAGACGGGCATTCTTGAACTCGCCAGGGGGCTGAGCGAGCGCGGCGTGGAGTTGGTTTCCACCGGCGGCACGGCAAAGGCGATCCGCGATGCCGGTCTGTCGGTCAAGGACATCTCGGAGATCACCGGCTTTCCGGAGATGATGGACGGCCGCGTCAAGACGTTGCACCCCGTCGTTCATGGCGGCCTCCTCGCCGTGCGCGACAATGACGAGCATGTCGCCTCCATGGTCGAACATGGCATCGGCGCCATCGATCTGGTCGCGGTCAACCTCTATCCTTTCGCCGCCACCGTGGCGCGGGGCGCGAGCCGTGACGAGATCATCGAGAATATCGATATCGGCGGCCCCTCCATGGTCCGCTCCGCCGCGAAGAACCATGACAGCGTGGTGATCCTCACCGACCCCGCCGACTATGCCCGCCTGTTCGAGGAACTGGACGCGCAGGGCGGCAGGACGAGCCTCGATTTCCGGCGTCTGCTGGCGGCCAAGGCCTATGCGGCGACCGCCCAATATGACGGCATGATCGCCAACTGGTTCGCGGCCGTCGACCAGAACCGGAAATTCCCCGCCACCCAGCATATGACCCGCAAGCTGGTCACGACGCTCCGCTATGGCGAGAACCCG
>JASGGS010000040.1:0-24660 GCA_047602685.1 Sphingobium sp. | reverse complement strand
TGAGCGCGCCCGATCCGCTGGCCGCGCTCAGCGGCGCGGACGGACCCAGAATGTCCATCGCGGCCTCGTACATGTTCTGTGCCGCATGGCTCCAGTAGAGCTTGATGATGGACGCGTCCGGACCGCGCTCCTCCCCGTTCAGATATTTGCTGAACGTCCTCACGGCGTTGAGGCGCATGATCTCCACCTCCGTGATGGACCGGGCGATCTTCTGGCGGGCGACCGGATCGTCGACGACCGGCACCCCGCCGCGATGCGTCGCCTCGGCCGTCTCGATGAGCTTGGCGAGTTCCTGCTTGAAACGGATCTGGCGTCCCAGGGCGTCCTCCGGTCCGCGCTCATAGGCCAGCGTGGTCATGGCGATCCGCCAGCCGTCGTTGATGTCGCCGACGATGTTCTCGACGGGCACCTCAACATCGTCGAAGAAGGTCTCGTTGAACTCGCGCTCCCCCGATATCTGGCGAAGCGGCCGGATCGAGATGCCCGGACTCGCCATGTCGATCAGCAGGAAGCTCAGTCCCTTGTGCTTGGGCGCATCGGGGTCGGTTCGCACCAGGGCGAAACACCATTGCGAATATTGCGCGAAGCTGGTCCAGATCTTCTGGCCGTTGACGATGAACTTGTCCCCGCGCCGTTCCGCGCGCGTGCGCACGGAGGCGAGATCGGAACCGGCGTTCGGCTCGGAGAAGCCCTGGCACCAGACCTCCTCCGACGAGATGATCCTGGGCAGGAAGCGCTTCTTCTGCTCCTCGGTGCCGTGGCGCAGGATGGTCGTGCCCGCGAGATTATGCCCGATGATGTTGAGGCCCTCCGGCGCGCGGACCCGCGCCATCTCCTCGGCAAAGATCGCACGTTCGATGAGGGTGGCGCCGCGACCGCCATAGTCCTTCGGCCAGTTGATCCCGCTCCATCCGCCCGAGTGGAGCTTGCGCTCCCACTCCAGCCGGAACATGGCCCGCTCGTCCTCGTCCTCCGGCTCGAAGACGGTCTCGCCCCAGCCGCGGGGGAGCGCGTCCTCCAGCCAGGTCCGCAGCGCCTCGCGAAAGCGGATTTCCTCGGGAGAATAGTTGAAATCCATCGTTCAGCCCCGTGCAGCGGCGGCGGCGAAGTCGGGCGCGCGCTTCTCGCGGAACGCCTGGACGCCCTCCTCATATTCCGGCGTCAGATAGGCGACGGTCTGAGCATAGCTCTCATATTCGAGCATCTGGTCGAGCGTGGAGGTGCTGGCCTTGTTGAGGAGCGTCTTGGTCATCGCGATCGCGGTCGGGGACCCGGCCGTGATCTTCGCCGCGAGCGCGCGGGCATGGTCGAGCAGCGCGTCATGCGGAACGACATGGTTCACGATGCCGAGGGCCGCCGCCTCCTGCGCGGAGACCTTTCGCGCGGTGTAGCACAGCTCCTTCGCCTTGTTGATGCCGATGACCCGGCCCAGCAGGTAGAGGCCGCCCAGGTCCGGGACCAGCCCGACGCGGGCGAAGGCCTGGATGAAGCTGGCATTCTCGCTCGCGACGATGAAGTCGCAGGCAAGCGCGATGTTGAAGCCTGCGCCCGCGGCGGCGCCGTTGACGGCCGCGATCACCGGCTTCTCGATGCGGAACAGGGGTTCGAGTATGTCCTTCAATATCCAGCGGTGGCGCGCCCGGCGCTGGAGCGGCGTCATGTCGTCCCTGCGCGCCTTGAGGTCCGCGCCCGCGCAGAAGCCCCGCCCCGCCCCGGTGAGGATGATGCAGGCGACATCGCGGTCCTCGGCGACCTTGCCCAGCAGGTCCTGAAGCTCCTGGTAGAGTTCGTCGGTGGTCGCGTTCATCGCGTCCGGGCGGTTGAGCGTGATCGTGGCGATCCGGTCGGTCACATCGTGGAGCAGGGTATTATAGGCCATGGTCACCTCATGCGGGCGTGACGGGTTCCGGCGGCACATGCGCCAGGTCGCCCTCTGTTGAATCGGGAATCGCAAACCATTCGTCCGGGATGCGGCGGGGAATTCGGAAATCATGGGCGGGAACCACGATGTCGCTGCTGTCCAGCACCCGCTGCATGGCGCGCTGCCAGACGCGCTCGCCCTCGCTGCGGATGTTGCCGGTCAGGAAGGCGCCCGCCAGCGAGCGTTGCGGATGCGTCGTCGCCCGGGCGTCCGCGGGAAACCAGTAGCGATAATGGTCGCCAAGATCGGAGACCAGGGCGGCCTTGCCCTTCGCGGTGTCGACGATGACGACCTGCATCCCTTCGGTATGGCTGGGCACGCTGAGCAGGCGGATGCCGGGGAGGAGGTCGTGGTCCCCATCGACCAGCAGCATCTGCGAGGGCCGCTTGCGCGCCAGCAGGTTGTCGATGGTGGACTTCCAGTAGAAGATGCGCTGCGACGGGACCGGATCGATGGCGGCCAGCAGCTCCGCCCGCTGCACCACGATGCAGGCGTCGGGGAAGAGATCGAGATTTTCCGCATGGTCGAAATGGAGGTGCGTCAGGACGACATGGCCGATGTCGCCGGGTTGCAGCCCCTCCTCGGCGAGGGCGGCGGAGAGGGCGGAATGCCCTCCCCCTATGCCGTCGACCTTGAGTCTCCGGTTGATCAGCGGGATGTCCGTCATCCCGCTGTCGACCAGGATGTTCCGGCCCTCCCCCTGGACCAGCCAGCAGTGGATCGGATCGCGCATGATCGTTCCCCCATGGGGCAGGTAGAGTTCGCCGACCCTGAGGGATGTGATCCGATACTGGCTCACGCGTCGATGACCTCGAAGCGCTCTATGTCGGATACGCGGCCCTGCCGCTCGCCGGACGTCCAAACCGCGCGGACGCGGGTGCCCGGCCTGATCGTCTTCTTGGCCGTCTCCAGATCGTCGATCTCGATCACATGGATCATCCTGGTGGACGCGCCGTCGAGGACGATCTCCGCATAGACATAGGGGAGCTTCCGGGTGAGGCCGTAGACCTCCATGTTGATGATCGAGCATGCCCGGATCGTCCCGGTCTCGGCGCACGCCTTCCAGGTGCCGGTGCGCGTGTGCGCCACGTCGTCGATCTCGCGCGGCGGGAGGAGCGCCATGTCGACGCCCGGCGAGCGCACGCCCATGATGACCCCGTTCTCCCGGATCTCGTCGAACATGCGGCCATAATAGGGGCCATAGGCATGTTCGAAGTCGAGCTTCATCGCATAGGGGATGACGCCCAGGGCCTCTTCGGGGTTTTCGAGAGGAATCACTCGGCCGACCGGCACATCGTCCGACGGCCGGAAGCCCTTGATGGCGAGGATGGACTGCTCGACGCCCTCGTCCCATTCCGCGACTACGCGCTGACCGACGGACAGGTCCGCAAGGTCGGCGAGGATGCGGTGGGCGAAGTCATTGTCGCAGCCGTCGAGGCGGATCAGCCCGATGACCACCCCGTCCACCCGCGTGAAGGCGTTCAGCGTGCCGCTCTGCGGCGCCTCCACGAAGCTTTCCAGCTCCTCTCCGTCGATGGAGGAGAAGTCCTGCGCGGGCGCGATCACCCGGCCCGAGGCATGGCGCGAGCCGGTGATGCGGCGGTTCCCGACCTCCGCGAGGAAGGTGCCCGCCGCGCGTCCCGGCGTCAGCGTGTAGGGAAGATTGATCTCGCTGTGGAACGTCTTGAGATCGATGGGATAGCTGTCCGGTGCGGAAAACATCGCTTTCTCTCCTTATGCGCTCAGCACCGCGCAGCCGCGCAGATTGGCCCAACCGCCGCCCGACTGGACGAGCGCCGTATTCGCCCCCTTGATCTGATGCGTCTCGTTCCGGCCCATCACCTGCGTCGCCGCCTCGATGAGGCGGATGACGCCGACCGCGCCGATGGGGTTCGCCCCCATGCAGCCGCCCGAGGGGTTGACCGGGATGTCGCCGTCGATCTGCGTGGCGCCGGACGCCACCAGCGCCCCCGCCTGCCCCGGAGGACAGAGGCCGAGGCTCTCATAATAATTGAGCTCGAAGCAGCTATAGGGTTCCTGCACCTCCACGACGTCGAACTGGCGGCGCGGATTGGTGATGCCGGCCGCGCGGTAGACCTGGCGGCTGGCGATGGCGAGCGGCTCGGACAGCATCAGCGAGCGCTCGGGCGCATTGTCCGCCTCGCAGCAATAGGCCATGCCGCGAATCCAGGCGGGGCGGCCGGTGGAGTGATGCGCCACCTTCTCGGAGGCGAGCACGATGGCCGCGGCGCCGTCCGAGATGGGCGGCACGTCGAGCAGCTTGATCGGCCAGCATAGCGGCTTGGAGTTGAGGACGTCCTCGACCGTCACCTCCTTCTTCACATGCGCATAGGGATTTGCGATGGCGTTCTTGCGGTTCTTGGCCGCGACCATCGCCGCCGCCTCCTCCGTATGGCCGAGCACGTCCATGCGCGCGCGCCAATATGCGGCGGAGAAGCCCATGATGCCGACCGCGAACTCACGGCCCCAGAACGGATCGTAGAGGGTCGAGATCGAATATTGCAGCTGCCCTTCCGACAGCTTGTCATAGGCGACGACCAGGGTGCGCTCCGAGAAGCCGCCGGCGACCTGATAGTAACCGGCAAGAGCGCCCGCGAAGCCCGCGCCACCGCCGCTGGTCAGGCGCACGACCGACTTGCCCTGCGCCCCGATGGCGTCGACGACCCATTTCTCCGGCTGGTTCACGGCCGCGAACAGCACCGGGCCGGTGGCGACGACGATGGTATCGATGTCCTCCATGCTCAGCTTCGCGTCGGCGAGCGCGCGGTCCACGGCCTCCCGCACCAGGCCCGCCTGGCTGACATCGGTCCGGCGGCGCGCATGATGGGTCTGTCCGACCCCGACAATTCCTACGTGACGGCCCATGATCAAACCTCGAGTGTGAAGACGCAGTTATTCTGCATGCCGACGCCGCCGGCGCCGTGGACGATGGCCCTGCTCGGACGGCTGTCGCCGTAAAGCTCGGGCAGGCTTAGCTGACGGCTCGCATTGGCGAGGCGGACGAGGCCCGTGGCCATGATGGGATCGGCCGGCAACGCGCCGCCCGAACGGTTGATCGCGACCTTGCCGTCGCGAGCCGCCGCATGGCCGCCGCCCGCGGGAGCGAGGCCCAGCGCCTCGATCGCCATCAGCTCCCCGACGACGGAGGACGCGCTGATCTCCGCGACGGCCGCATCGGCCTTGGCCCAGCCGGCGCTCTTATAGGCCATGCGCGCCGCAGTCTCCGCGGCGGCGAGGCGGGTGCCGTCGCGCTCGGCATAGCTATGGGTGTCCATGGACGTGCCCATTCCAGTGATGAAGGCCGGATTGGCGCTCGACCGGCGCGCAATGTCCTCCCGCGCGATAAGGACCGCCACCGCGCCATCGACCGGCCGCGACAGCATCAGCTCGGTGAGCGGGGCCGCCCCCTCGCCGGACGCCAGCACGGCGTCGGCGTCGGGCAGGTCGCCGACCAGCACGCCCGCATCCTTCGCGGCGGCCCAGCGTTCCGCGACGAGTTCGGCGAGTTGCCGGTCCGTCACGCCGCCGGATGCCAGATAGCGCTGCGCCTGGATGCCGTTCGCCGCGCGCTGGCCGAAGCCGACGGGGCGCTGGTAGAAGGGTTCGCACTGAGCGTTCCAGTAGAGATCGACCTTCGATTCCGAGGGCTTGGAATAAGCGACGATCAGGCCGATCGAGGCCGACCCCGCGCGGATCTTGTTCACGCCATAGAGGGCGGCCCAGAGACCGTCCTCCTCGACGCGGGCCTCCTCCTTGTGATGCGCGCCAAGCGCGCCCAGGAAGCCGCAGTTGGAAATCGAGCGGCCGTCGAGGACGTCGCTGCCGGAGTCGATGATGAAATCAACGTCGTCGATCGTAAGCCCGCTTCCCTTGAACACCGAGGTGACCACCGAAGAGATCAGATCGATGTGCTGGGCGTTGCTCCAGGCAGGTCGGAGTTCAGTCTGGGCGGTCGCTACGACCCCCACCTTGCTAAGCGCCATCAGTGCGTTCCTCATCCCAGCGACGCCCGTCCGACCGCCGATCAGGGCGGGCCGATTTTCTTCGGCGGAAGAGCGTCGTTGCAGGCCTGTTATGCCTCGCATTGATTCGCAGTCAAGATATTTTCGACGTTTTGTCGGATTTTGAAAAGCGGGCGAGCCTCGCAAGCTTGGCAATGAAAGCGTGATATAGACGGGATTAATCTAGGCCATTGCATTTCAAATTTATCCGACACATTATCGGACAACAACGAGACAGGAGGGGTCGGATGAGTCTGGATGTGACAGGTCGCTACCGCTATCCGGCGCCGCGTCCCGAATGGCTCCGCCTCCTGGAGGAGGACGTGATCGCGCCGGATCTGGCGATCGTCGATCCGCACCACCATCTCTGGGTCGAGGGCGGCTCGCCCTATCTCCTCGATCAGCTCTCCGCCGATCTGGCCGATGGCCATGATGTGATAGCGACCGTCTTCGTGCAGGCCCATTACGGCTATCGCGCCGATGGGCCGGCCCATCTCGCCCCGGTGGGGGAAACGGAGAAGGTCGCGCGGATCGCCCATGAGGCAAAGGCCCGTGGGCTGCATACGGAGATCGCCTCCGCCATCGTCGCCCATGCCGATCTGCTGCTGGGCGACGTCGTGGACGAGGTTCTGGACGCGCACATGCTGGCGGCGCCGGACAGGGTGCGCGGCATTCGCCACAGCGTCTCCCGGGACGAGCGCTTCCCCGATGGGATCGTGCTGCGCCCAGCCCCGGCGGGGATGCTGGCCAACCCGCGATATCGCGCGGGACTGCGGCGCCTGGAGACGCGAGCGCTGGTGTATGATGCAATGCTATACCATCGCCAGATTCCCGAACTCACCGCCGTTGCGCGCGCGATGCCCGGCCTTGCCATCGTCCTCGACCATATTGGGTGCATCATCGGGGTCGGCCCCTATGAGGGCAGGGCGCAGGACAGTTTCCGGCAATGGGCGCGCGACATGGGGGAACTGGCGCGCTGTCCCAATGTCAGAGTGAAGATCGGCGGCTTCGGCATGATCATCTGCGGCGCGAAATGGCATGAGCGCCCGTCGCCGCCGACTTCGCTCGAACTGGCGGAAGCCTGGCGCCCTTATGTCGAAAGCTGCATCGATCTCTTCGGTCCCGACCGCTGCATGTTCGAGAGCAATTTTCCGGTCGACAAGGCGATGTATTCCTATCGGACGCTCTGGAATGCGTTCAAGCGGCTGGCCGCCGGCGCAAGCGATAGCGAAGGGACGGCTCTCTTCTCCGGGACGGCGGCGGACACCTACCGGCTTGCGCTCCCCACGCGGCCGGCCCTGGAGGCCGCGCGATGAGCAATCGCGCCGAGAGCCTCTTCCAGCGAGAGAGGTCGGACCCCGACGGCCTGGCGATCATGCACGAGGGCGCGGCGCTCAGCTTCCATCAACTGGCCGAGGGCGTTCGGGACACCGCGGGGCGGCTGGCCGCGCGGGGCGTCGTGCCCGGCATGCATATAGGCGTGCTGCTCCGGGCCTCCCCGACCTTCATCGTCGTGCAGCAGGCCCTCTTCGCGCTGGGCGCGATCGTCACGCCCCTCAACATCCTCTACCGCTCGGGGGAAATCCGGCATGCAGTGACCTGCTGCGACCTGGCCATGATCGTGACGTCGGACGATCTCGCCGCCGCCCTTGACGGCGACCCCGGTTGTCCATGCTTCATAATGGACTGCGCCGAAGGATCGCGGCGGGAGGGGTCGCCGGAAGGGGCCGGTCCCCTGCCGCTCGCGCCGGTGGAAGAAGAGGATACCGTCATGCTGCTCCTGACGAGCGCGACGACGGGCAAGGCCAAAGGCGTGATGCTGACGGCGGGAAACCTCGCCGCGAACTATGACCGGACCCCCGCCTGGCTGGGCCTGGACCGCCAGGACGTCATCCTCTGCGCATTGCCGCTCTACAACACGTTCGGGCTCAACCAGTGCATCAACGCGATGCTGGTCACGGGCTGCCGCATGGTCCTGATGCCCCGCTTCGATGCCGCGCAATGCATCGCGATGATCGCCGGGCATCGCTGCACATTCCTTCCCGCCGTTCCGACGATGCTGCAAAAGATCATCGATCATCCGGCGGCCGGCCGGGACACGCTGGGGTCGCTTCGCAAGGTCATGACGGGCGGCGCGCCGGTGCCCACGCCCCTCCTGAAGCGGCTCCTCGATCTCGCGCCCGGCGTCGAGCTTTACACCGGCTACGGGCTGACCGAGGCGAGCGCCCTTGTGACGTTGCAGAAGGTCGAACCCGGCGCGGACGGCGCCGTCGCCCGCGATCGCACGATCGGCCGCGCCCTCGACGGAATCGAACTGCGCATCAGAAGCGAGGAGGGCGCCTTTCTGGGTCCGAACGAGAGCGGGGAGATCGTGGTCCGCGGCGCCAATGTCATGAAGGGCTATCATGCGGCGCCCCGGGACAATGCGATGGCGATCCGGGACGGGTGGCTGCACACGGGCGATATCGGATATCTCGATGAGGAGGGCTATGCCTTCATCGTCGACCGCAAGAAGGACGTCATCATCAGAGGCGGGCAGAATATCTATCCCGCCGAGATCGAGGAGGTTCTCTACCGAATTCCCGGCGTAGCGGAAGCGGCCGTCGTGGGCATGCCGGACGCCCTCCTGGGCGAGGTTCCCGTCGCCTTTGTCGCCTGCACCGGCAAAGGGCATCCGCAAGGCGCCGCGATGGCGGAGCATTGCCGCCTCTCGCTCGCCGGCTACAAGCTGCCGGTCGCCATTCATATCCTGCCCGAGCTTCCCAAGGGACCCACGGGCAAGATTCTCCGGCGGGCGCTCAAGCCCGATCCTTCCATGGCGGCCTGACCCATGGCGAACATGATCGAGCCTCGGTCGATCTTCGTCGATCTGGGCGGGACAAGGCGTCATGTGGCCGAATGGGGGCGGAAGGGCGCTCCCGTGCTCCTGCTCGTCCACGGCATGCGCGATCATGCCCGTAGCTGGGACTGGCTGGGCCAGCGGTTCGGGGACTATTATCACATCTTCGCGCCGGACCTGCGCGGACATGGGGACAGCGACCGGTCGCTGGAAGGCGCCTATTCCCTCTTCAACTATGTCGCGGACCTCGCGGAGATAGCGGAGAGCCTGGGCCTGGAGCGGTTCCACCTCGTGGGGCATTCGCTCGGCGGCCATGTCGCGCTGCGATATGCGGCGACCTTCCCGAAGAGGCCGGAGAGCCTCTGCGTGATCGAGGGCATGGAGCTTCCGATCATCCGCGAGGAGAGAAGCAGCCCGACCCCCTATCCCGTCCGCCTGCGCGCCTGGATCGAGGCGCAGCGCGGAATGCGGGACCGCACCCCGCGCTATTATGCGACGATGGAGGAAGCCGCCGCCCGGATGGCGGAACAGCATCCCGCCTTCGACAAGGAGACGATAGGGCATCTGACCGCCCACGGCCTCATCGCGGTCGCCGGAAGGGGCCTGGCCTGGAAATATGACAATGCCTGCCGGCATCGTGCCCCGGACGATGCCCATGGCGCCGATCTCGATCAGCTTCTGGGGGCGGTCGCCTGCCCGGCCCTGCTCTGCTACGGCAGCGAAAGCTGGGTCCCGATCCCTCCCGATCATCGCCTCGACCGCCTCAGGTCCCATCGCCTCGTGACATTTTCCGGGGTGAGCCACTGGCTCCACCACGAGGCACGCAAACCCTTCTTCAGCACCCTGGCCCGGTTTCTGACCGAGCCGCACAACTTTGTCTCAGGAGAATAATCCGGCCATGCGCGAAGCCGCCATCGTTTCCACCGCCCGCACCGCCATCGCCCGCGCCCACAAGGGCGCCTTCAACGACACGGACGCGCCCGAGTTCACCGCGCATGTCATAAAGGCCGCGATCGAGCGCGCGGGGATCGATCCGGTCCGCATCGACGACGTTCTCATCGGCGTCGGAACCCAGTGGGGCACCCAGGGCGGCAACCTGGCCCGGACATCCCTGTTCGCCGCCGGTCTTCCCGACAGCATTCCGGGAACCACCCTCGATCGCAAATGCGGCTCCGGCCTGACCACGCTCGCCTATGCCGCGCGGGGCATCATGGCCGGCGACATCGACGTCGCCGTCACCGGCGGCGCCGAATCGATCACCCACACCCGCAATTCCCATGCCCCCACCTATCGGGCGCAGCCCAGGGCCGTTCTCGATGCCAAGCCCTACGCCTATATGGCGATGATCGAGACGGCCGAGATCGTGGCCGAGCGCTATGGCGTCAGCCGCGAGGCGCAGGACGAGGTTTCGGCGCTCAGCCATCGGCGCGCGGCGGCGGCCACGGCCGAAGGGCGCTTTGCCGAGGAGATCGTTCCCATCACGGTCACCAGGAACATCGTCGAGAAGGACGGCAGCGTATCGGGACGGCAGGACGTCACCCTCGCGGCGGACGAAGGCATTCGCGCGGACACGACGGCGGAGGCGCTGGCGAGGCTCAAGCCCGTCTGGAAGGACGGCCTTCTGGTGAAGGAAGGGCGCTTCGTCACGGCCGGCAATGCAAGTCAGCTCTCGGACGGCGCCTCGGCGCAGGTCGTCATGGACCGGGCGGCGGCGCAGGCCGAAGGGCGGCCGATCCTCGGCATCTTCCGGGGGTTCCAGTCCGCGGGCTGCGCTCCGGAGGAGATGGGCATCGGCCCCGTCTTCGCCGTGCCGAAGCTTCTCGACCGGGCCGGGCTGAAGGTCGCCGATATCGGCCTCTGGGAGATCAACGAGGCTTTCGCGAGCCAATATCTCTACTGCCGCGACAAGCTCGGCATCGATCCGGAGACGATCAATGTGGACGGCGGCGGCATCGCGCTCGGCCATCCCTTCGGCATGACGGGCAGCCGGCTCGTCGGCCACGCCCTGATCGAGGCCCGCCGGCGCGGCGTGCGCTGGGCAGTCGTCTCCATGTGCGTCGCGGGCGGCATGGGGTCGGCGGGACTCTTCGAAATTCCGGGATGAGGAGACGATCATGACACGGATGCGTTTCGACAATGATGTCGTCCTCATCACCGGCGCCGGGCGCGGCCTCGGGCGCGAATATGCCCTGGCCTTCGCCGCGCGCGGCGCCGCCGTCGCGATCAACGACATCGGCGGCGACGCTGGATCGGCCTCTCCGGCCGTCGCCGTGGCCGAAGAGATCGGGGCGGCGGGCGGCCGCGCCGCGGCCGCGATCGGATCGGTCGAATCCCCGGACGGCGCGCGGGGGATCGTGGATGAAGCCATCCGCGCCTTCGGCAAGGTCACGATATTGGTCAACAATGCGGGCGTGATAGACTTCGCGCCCCTGGCCGACCTGACCGACCGGGCATGGCGGCGGATGATGGCGGTGACGCTCGACGGCACCTTCCACATGACTCGCGCCCTGTGGCCTCATTTCCTGGAGCGGGGCTTCGGCCGGATCGTGAACACCACGTCGAACGCGGGCTTCGCGGGCAATGAGCAACTCGTCCATTATGGCGCCGCGAAGCTCGGAGTGGCCGGCTTCACCAGGGCGCTTGCCCAGGAAAGCGGCGGGTGCGACATCCGCGTCAACGCCGTCGCGCCCATGGCGATCACGCGAATGAACCGCGACGCTTTCTTCGGCGGCTCGGAGACGGGGAGCGACGACTGGGCGGCGGACATTCGTTCGGGCAAGGCGCCGATGGGACCGCCGAGCGCGGTGGCATCAGCGGTCCTCTGGCTCGCCCATCGTTCGACCGACATCAATGGCGAGATTTTCAGCGTGTCGTCCGGAAAGGTCGCGCGCGTGGGCTTCATCGTCGGCGAAGGCCTGTTCGACCCGGACCACCAGCCCGAGGACCTGCGCGACAACCAGGCCAGGGTGCGCTCGCTCGATAATTATGTCGAGCCGCGATGCACGGCGGATGAGCTCGCGCTGATCCCGCCCCTCTTCCGCTGAGGGATCAGGACGCTTTCCTGCCGCGGGTCGCGCCGGCAGGACATCCATAATCTCAAGGAGAGATCGCTTGACCATGTTCAACGTTACGACGCGTTCGGGGGAAATTCGGAGTGTCGAGGCCGTCGGGGGCACGACCGTGATGGAGGCCATGCGCGACGCAGGCCTCGACGAGCTGATGGCGCTTTGCGGAGGCTGCTGCTCTTGCGCGACCTGCCATGTCTATGTCGATCCCCGATGGACGGATGCCCTGCCGCCCCTCTCCGATGACGAGAATGATCTCCTCGACGGTTCCGATCACCGGACGGCGAACTCCCGGCTGTCCTGCCAGATCGCGCTGAGCGGCGGCATGGAGGGGATGATGGTCACCATCGCACCGGAGGATTGATCGGGCGGCGACATCGCCCGCTGGCCGGGACACGGCCGGAAGCGGGGCGGGCGAGGCCCACCCCGTCCGGGCGCCTTACAGGCCGTCGACAGCCTTGCTGACCAGCACATTGACCGCGACGCGGCGATTCTGCGCCTTGCCCTCCGCGGTGTCGTTGCTCGCCGCCGGGTCCGCTTCGGCCATCCCGGTGGGCGTCAGCATGCGATAAGGCTTCCATCGGCATGCCTGCTGGAGATAATTGACGACGCTGCCCGCCCGTTTCTCGCTGAGCTGCTGGTTGAGTTCCTGGCTTCCCGTCGAATCGGTGTAGCCGACGACGAGCAGCAGGGCATTGTCCATCCCCTCGGCGGTGCTTGCCGCGGTGCAGAGATCGGTTTTCGCCTGGTCGGACAGCACCGCCTTGCCGGTGTCGAAGTTCACGTTCGTCGTGCTCTTGACATTATACTGGTCGATATCGCCCATCCGCCCCTTCAGCGCCTCCGTCGCGGCGGTCTGTTCGGCAAAGCGCTGGTCAGTGCCATTGTGGATCATCGTCGCGGTCTTCAGATCCTTGTTCTTCAGGTCGATGGCGCTCGCGACCAGCCCGTCGCCCGACTGCAAGGTCCTGACCGAGACCGGCAGGCCGTTCAGCAGCGACGCGGCGGCGAGCTTGCTGCGATTGAGGCTCAGGAAACCGCCGCTGGCCTTGATCCGGGTGGCGTCGTTGATCGTCACGACGGACCTGGAGCCGTCGGCGGCCGTGACCTGCATCCTGTCGCCGCTGCGCGCGGAGATGATGCCTTCGATCTCCGGGCCTTTCGCCAGCGGCGCGGCCGCCTCGGCCGGAGACGTATCCGTCACGGCGCCTCCCCTGAGGCCCGCCTCCTGCGGGTCCTGCGGCTGCGCCGCCAGGCCGGCCGGCGCGGCGATCAGGGCAAGCAGCAGGAAAGCCGTGGAATTCCGGGAAATGACACTCATATGTCCTCCTTTAACGAGACCACCGGACCCTGCGTTCCCGCAGATCGTCGTCCAACGACCGCCTTCCAAAGGCGCATCCGGAGTCGGAACCGTCTCCATCTGATGTGATCGGCATGCATGGCCGGACGCCGTGCATGCCGATCGGGCGCCCATGGCTGTTCGGGCAAAGCTTTCGCGCACATGAACATGCCCGCGGCCGCGGCGGGCACACCGGCCAGCGCGTCATCCTTTTGCGATGAACCGATCGGCGGCGGCTTCGCATCGCCGCCCCCTTGGCCATGAAGGCCGCCCATGCCGTCATGGCCGCTCCGAGGCGCTCCCATCGCGTCCATCCCTGCCCCGGAACGCTCCACCGCTATTGATAATGATTTTGAGTTGCATAATCAGAAAAGGGTGTTAGCGGCGGCGCAACGACAATCGGGGGCAATGATGAAAAGCGTATCTCTCCTCTCCATGGCGCTCGCCACCTCTGCATTCCTGCCGCATGCCGCCCTGGCCAATGACGCAAGGCGCGATGACGAGACGCGCGAGGGCGCGACCATCGTCGTCACGGGCCTCCGCACGACGGCGGCATCCGCTTCGGGCACGAAGACGAACACCCCCCTCATCGAAACCCCGCAATCCGTCACCGTCATCGACAATGAGGAGCTGGTGCGCCGCAACGCGCTCTCGATCAGCCAGGCGCTCGGCTATGTCGCGGGCGTGTCGCCCAGCCAGCGCGGCAATATCGCCACGCGCTACGACCAGCTCCTGGTCCGCGGCTTCAGCCCTGCCCTCTTCCTCGACGGCATGCGGCTTCAGGCGGGAACCTATTCGACGCCGCAGATCGACTTCCACCGCCTCGAAAGCGTGGACGTGGTGAAGGGGCCGTCATCCGTCCTCTACGGCAATTCGGGTCCCGGCGGCCTCGTCAACCTGACCAGCAAGACGCCCCTTGCCGATCCGCACGGGTCGCTGGAGGTCGCGGCGGGCAATTATAATCTGTGGCGCGGTGTCGTCGATGTCGGCACGCCCCTCGACCCGGAGGGCAAGGTCCGCGTCCGCCTGATCGGCGGCGGGGAAAAGAGCGACGGCTTCATCGACTATACGAAGAACGAGCGCTATTATGTGAGCCCGATGGTGAGCTTCGCACCCACCGACCGCACCTCCTTCACCCTGATCCTCGCCTATCAGCGCGATCCGAAGGGCGGCTCCTACGGCTCCACGCCGGTCTACGGCTCCGCCCTGCCCAATATCAACGGCACCGTGCCGGTCGACTTCTATGACGGCGAGCCGAGCTATGAGGCCTTCGACCGCAAGCAATGGAGCCTCACCGTCCTGGCCCGCCACCAGCTTTCCGACGCGGTGGGCTATCGCGGCAATCTGCGCTACATGAAGGTGAAGCAGCATTATCGCTCGGTCTACAATTCCTACGTCCTGTCCGACCAGCGCACGATGATCCGCGGCGGCGGCGGTTCGGACGAGGATTTCGACGCCTTCTCCATCGACAACAGCCTGACGGCGCAGGTCAATACGGGACCGCTCCATCACGAACTGCTGGTGGGCCTCGATTTCCTTCAGGGCAAGGGCATCGGCTATCAGCGGTTCGTGACGGGCGCCGCCAACGGCATCCCCGATCTCGACATCTTCAATCCGGTCTACTACCAGCCCATTCCCGACGTGCTGGCCGGCGCCGCGCCCACCCGCACCAATCGCGACCAGATCGGCCTCTACGCCCAGGACCAGATTCGCATCGGCGGCCTGAACCTGCTCGGCAGCATCCGCAAGGACTGGTACAACCAGCAAACCCAGAGCGGCACCGGCACGCCGACCAGGGTGTCGCAGGACAAGCTGACCTATCGCCTGGGCGCGCTCTACACGACCTCGTTCGGCCTGGCCCCCTATTTCAGCTACTCGACCTCGTTCGAGCCGCAGAGCGGCGTGAACGCGGTCACCAACCAGCCCTATGTCCCCGTGACCGGCCGGCAATATGAGGCCGGCCTGAAGTTCCAGCCGCCCGGCACGGACTCGATCCTGACGCTCTCCGTCTTCGATCTTGCCCGCCAGAATGTCGTCGTGACCGACCCCGTGACGCGCAACTCCGTTCAGGTCGGCGAGCAGAAGTCGCGCGGCATCGAGCTGGAAGGACGCGGCTCCATCGGCCAGGGCTTCGACTATGTGTTCTCCGGCAGCTATCTCGACGCCAGATATTCGATCGGCAATCCGCCATCCACCTCCTATGGCAGCGGCGGCGACGTCGCCTCGGGCGTGACCGGGACGAAGGTGCTTGCCGCGCCGGAATGGACCGGCTCCGCGTTCCTGTCCTATGACCTGACCAAGAATCCCGCGCATCGGGGCGCCGCGAGCGGCCTCAGCTTCGGCGGCGGCGTGCGCTATGTCGGCCCGTCGGACGGCATATATTATATCGTCGCCAGCGTGGGCGCGCCCACCGACCTGCGCCGCATCCGCGTCAAGGGCTATACCCTGTTCGACGCCATGCTCGGTTATGATCTCGGCCGTCTCCAGCCGTCGCTCGAGGGTCTCAGCCTTACGGTCAACGCCAGCAATATCTTCGACAAGCGGCATACATCCGCCTGCATCTACGACAATTGGTGCTATTTCGGCGCCTCGCGGACGGTGGTCGCCTCCCTGCGCTACAAATGGTGACCTGACGCCGTGGAGCGGAGTCCGGCAATGGGGACATAGGCGCCGGACTCCGCACAGCGATTGCTGCGCGCCTCATAACGGCATCGGGGCGGAAAGCTTTAACCCTGTCCGGCCGCATCCCGGATCGGCCGCCCCTGTCCGAAAAGTCCGGGGGAGGGCCAATCCCCGCATTGCAAATTCCATCGCGCCTGCATAAGGCACCGATGTTCCCACTCGATCCAGGAGCGGACAAGATCGCGCCGGTGCCCTCGATAGGGCTTGATAGGGAATGCGGTGGAGATGCTGGCCATCCAATCCGCGGCTGTCCCTGCAACTGTAAGCGGCGAGCGCGATGCATACAGGCGGCGGAGCAGAGCTTCCCACCGCCAGCCACTGGGCCGGACGCTAAGTCATGCGGGGCCTGGGAAGGCCATGCGTCAAAGCGATGACCCGTAAGCCAGGAAACCTGCCGGTGCCTGGTCGCTCTTGCCATGGTCCAGGGGATGGCCGCGGCACGGTCCTTTCCGTCTGAGCGACGAACGAGCGGTGGAGACCGCATCGGCTCGCATGGCGGCCGCCTCGGGCGTCCGGCCGTCAGCGCATGCCGACCGCCGCCGGCGGCACGTCTCCACCGGCAGTCGCATGGACGCCGGGGGACATCATATGGAAAGAAAGACTTTGTGGCTTCTGCCCTGCCTTGCATGGAGCGCCGCCGGGACGGCGGCCGTCAACCCCGCAATGGCGCGGGAGGACATCCTGTCCCGTCCCGCCGCCGCCGAGGGTGGCGGGGGTGACGCGGGGTCGGGGGACGCCGGGAACGACATCGTGATCTTCGGGCGCGGCGAGGCCAAGATCGGGGTGGCCCATGCCGCCAGCGAGGGCAGCGTGGGCGGCGCCGACCTGCTCGTCCGGCCGCTGCTGCGCGTGGCGGAGCTGCTGGAGGCCGTGCCGGGGATGGTCGCGGCGCAGCATTCGGGCAGCGGCAAGGCGAACCAGTATTTCCTGCGCGGCTTCAATCTCGACCATGGGTCCGACTTCACCACCTATATCGACGGCGTGCAGATGAACCTCAGGAGCCATGGTCATGGCCAGGGCTATCTCGACCTCAACGGCCTCATCCCGGAGATCGTCGCGCGCGAGGATTTCCGCAAGGGTCCCTATCGCGCCGACGGCGGCGACTTCGCGCTGGCGGGCGCCGCCTACATGACCACCATCGACGGCTTCGACCGTCCCTGGATCTCGGTCGAGGGCGGGTCCTACGGCTCCCGCCGCCTCGCTGTGGGCGGCACGGTCAAGGGCGTGGGACCGGGCGACCTGACGCTGGTCGGACAGGTGAAGCTCTATGACGGCCCCTGGCAGGAGGCGGAGCATCTGCGCCATTATTCGGGCTTCGCGAAATATGCCGTACCGGCGGGCGACGGCCGGATCGAGGCGTCGCTGCATGCCTATCGCGCGACATGGCGGCCCACGGAGCAGATACCCGAACGGATCGTCGGCACGGCCGCATGCCCCGACGTCTTCTGCTCCCCCGACCCGTCCGCGCGCGGACGGACGACGCGCTTCGTCGGCAATATCGCCGTCACCCAGCCGACATGGCGGGCCAATGTCTATGCCCAATATTATGACTGGAACATGTATTCGAACCCGACCTATGCCGATCCGGACGGGACCAGCGCGCAGATCGACCAGTTCGACCGGCGCTGGATCGTGGGCGTCACCGGGCAGAAGCGGTGGAATATCGGTCCCGCGCTGGATTTCGTCATCGGCACGGAGAACCGGTACGACCATATCGGCAATGTCGGCGTGAACCGGACGGACGGCCGCGATGTCCTCTTCTCGCTGGGCCGCTATCATGTCGAGGAACTGTCGGGCGCGCTCTATGGCGAGGCGACGTGGACGCCCCTGCCCGGCCTGCGGCTGACCGGCGGACTGCGCGGCGACTATTATCGTTTCACCGTCCGGGCAAGGGACGCGGCGGCCGCCGAACTGGGGCAGGGCGACGGGTCGGACGCCATCCTCTCGCCCAAGGCGTCCGTCGCCTGGCGGATCGCGCCGCAGGTCGAGCTTTACGCCAATTGGGGGCGCGGCTTTCACAGCAACGACGTGCGCGGCGCCGTGAACGTGGAAACGCCCGTCCCCGTGCTGGTGCGCGGCACGGGCAAGGAGCTGGGCGGACGGCTCCAGCTTTCCGGATTCTCCCTGACGGCGGCCTATTGGTGGCTCGACGTGGGGAGCGAGCTGCGGTTCGTCGGCGATTCCAACGCCGTGGAGCCGACCGGCGCCAGCAACCGCCATGGCTATGAGATCGTGGCCTTCTGGCGGCCCCTGCCCTGGCTCGCCCTCGACGGCAATTATACCGCCAGCCGCTCGCGCTACGACAATGGCGACCGCATCCCCAACGCGTTCGAGAATGCCGCCTCGGTCGGCGGTTCCGTCCTGCTCGACCCCTGGGAGGCGAGCGTGCGCGTCCGCCATCTCGGCCCCTCCCCGCTCATCGAGGACAATAGCGTCCGCGACGGCGGCAGCACGGTGGTGAATGCCCGCGCCGCCTGGAAGCGGGGCCATGTCCAGCTTTACGGCGAGGTCCTGAACATCCTCGACAGCCGGGACAAGGACATCGCCTATTATTACGAATCCTATATTCCCGCCTTCGACACGGACGGGCCGGTGGAGGGCCGCCTCAGCCGCGTGGTCGAGCCGCGCACGGTCAAGCTGGGCGTGCGATATACTTTCTGAACGACGGGGGGGCCGGGGGCGTTCTCCCGGCCTCCCCGCCGCGGCGGACCGGCGCGGATCGCCCGGCCTTCCGGAGGGCAGCCGCAACATGCGCGGCCGGTCTGCGTTCACGCCCCATGGACAGCAGAGGAAAGCCCCGGGCCATGGCCAGCCCTGCCGCGCGCGCCGCGTCCCGATCCCGCCCGGTAGGAAACGCTCCGGAGCCGGGCGGCGATGCGGGCTTCCTCGTCTCGCTGCGCGCCTTCCTCAGGCATCCCTCCATGGTCGGGTCCGCCTTCCCCGCGACCGATCGCATGGTCCGCCATGTGCTCGACCCTCTGGACTGGCCGTCGATCCGGGTCCTCGTCGAGTTCGGCCCCGGTTCGGGACAGTTCACGCGGGCCGCGCTCGCGAGGATGGACGGCGACGCCCTGCTCGTGGCGATCGACACGAGCGAGATTTTCACGCGGCATCTGCAAAGGGAGATCGCGGACCCCCGGCTGCGCGCGGTCACCGGATCGGCGGAGGATATCGCCGCCATATTGGCCGGTCAGGGCGTGACCCGCGCCGACTGCATCCTGTCCGGCCTGCCCTTCTCGACCATCCCGCCCGGACTGGCCGCCCGGATCATGGATGCAAGCCGGGCGGTCCTCCCGCCCCATGGCTGCTTCGCCGCCTATCAGATGCGCACGGCCATCAAGCCCTGGCTCGCCGCGCGGTTCGGCCATCTGCGCCACGGCTATGAGATGTGGAACATCCCGCCCTGCCATCTCTACTGGGCGAGCGGCGGACCGCCCGACGCCCCGGCCTGACCCGCCATTCGCCTCTGCGCCGGTCCGGAGGCCGGGCCGGTCAGCGGCGCACCAGCCCCCTGGGTTGCACCACGCCCAGATCGACATGGCTGACGATGCCGGGGGGTGCGTCGCACACGGCGGGGACGGCGGTGGCGCCGACGATGCCCGTCCAGGGCAGGCCCAGAAAGGGGCGGCGCCCGTCCTCCGCCTCGGCGGACATCAGCTTCACCTCCAGCGGCGGCTCGCCCCTGATCCGGATGCGGTAGCAATCCTCCTCATTCTCCTCCCAGCGCGGCTCGATATCCTGCCCGAGCTGCCAGTAGAAATGATAGACGATCAGGGGGGCGCCCTCCGACCAGGCGGTCCATTCATAATGCTGCCCGCCCACGGTCCCGGCCTTCACCTCGCCATAGAGATGGGTGATGTCCTTCCTGGCCCTGGCCACCTCGAACTTCACCGTCACCTCGTCGATGGTCTTGCCCAAGCCCTCCGCGATCATGGCCATGGACGAGTAGAAATATTTGTAAGTCTCCGGCGACCGGCGCGGATTGGCCAGCAGCTCGTCGGGGTCCAGGCCGAAGCCCATCATCTCCGTATAGATCATCGGCGTGCGCACCTTGTCGATGATCTCGCTCACCTCGATACAGTCGATCCGGTCGCACAGGCGCGCCAGGGTCAGCGGCAATATGTCGCCGGAAAAGCCGGGATGCACGCCGCAGCCATGGAAGGAGCTGTTGCCTTCCCGGCACGCCGCCTCGATCCGCGCGGTCTCCTCCGGAAACCATCTGTTGGGCAGGAACGGCCCGGCGGGGGAAATGACGTTCTTGCCGGATGCCAGCAGGCGGCAGACATGATCGAGCGTCGTCGCCGCGAGGTTGAGCGGCGCGAACAGCACGCAATCGGCGTCGAGGGCGATGATCGCCTCCCTGTCGTCCGTCGCCGGGACGCCGGTGGGGGGCAGGCCGACCAGATCGCCCGCATCCCGGCCCACCTTCTCCGGATTGGTGACATAGACGCCCACCAGGTCGATGACCGGATTGCGGATGAAATGCCGCAGCGCGGCCGATCCCACCGTGCCCGTGGCCCATTGGATGACGCGGTATTTCCTGTCCGACATGGCTGTCCCCTCCCGGCTCGTCTTCAGTTCAGGCTGCGGCACTGGCCGCCGTCGACGCGGTAATTGGCGCCCGTGACGAACCCCGAACGGGGGCTGGCCAGCGTGCAGATGACCAGCGCCAGATCCTCCGGCGTGCCCAGCCTGCCCGCGGGCGGCAGGTCGAACACCTTGTCGGCGGCGAGGCGCCGCGTCACCTCCTCGATGGAGGCGTCGGGAATGCCGTATTTCGCCCGTCCGAAACGCAGCAGCCCGTCGACCATGATGATGCCGGGCGAGACGGTGTTGACCGTGACCCCGACGCCCTGGAGCGACCCGGCGAGGCTGACGGTGAAATTGTTGAGCGCGGATTTCGCGCCCGAATAGTCGGCGCCCAGATTATTGGGCTGCACCGCGACGGCGCTGGACACGTTGATGACGCGCCCGAACCCCGCCGCGACCATGCCCGGCACCGCCAGGCGGCAGAGGCGGACCGCCGCCAGCATGTTCACATGATAGTTGGAGACATAATCGTCCGGGCTGATCTCGATCGGGCTTCTGGTGGTGTTGCCGGTGGAGCTGCCGCCCGCATTGTTGACCAGTATCTCGATATCGCCGCCCAGCGCGCCGCGCGCCTGCCCATATATGCTTTCGGCCAGCGCATCGGTCGACAATTCGCCGATGGCGACGCCCGCCGCGCCGATGTCCGCCGCGACCTTCTCCGTCCGCTCGCGATTGCGGCCATGGACGACGACCGCTGCCCCCTCCCCGGCCAGCATGCGCGCAATGGCCTCGCCGATGCCGCTGCTGCTTCCCGTCACCAGGACGCGGCGTCCCCTGAGTTGCAGATCCATTCCAGCTTCCTCTCTCGATAGGGTCCGCTTCACATCATGAGAGGGCGGCGCCATCTATCCCTATATGGGAACAGAGTCCGCCGCGCCGCCGGGCGCGCGCCGTTCGCGAAGGGCCATCTTGCCCCCATGGACGCGGCGAAGGCTTACATCGCCCCCCTTCCGTCCCCAGATAATGCGGGATGACGACCCTTCTCCTCGCGGGCGGCGCGCCCGAAACCCGTTTCGCGGCCTCCGCCGGCATCGCCCGGCCCGCCGCGCGGAGCCATGGCTGAATGCCCGGCCGGAACCGCTATTATAACGGCCCCGTCACTGCCCATTTCGATGGAACCCGGTTCCTGAACCCGGCGGGCGAGCCGGAGACGGACCGCTCCCTGCGCGACCTGTGGCGCTGGCGGCGCACCTCGCGCAGGAGCGCGTGGCCGGAGTCGGTGCCGGTCGCCCCCGTCATTCCCGATCAACGGGTGGAGGGGCTGCGCGTCACCATGGTCGGCCATGCCACGCTGCTGATCCAGGTCGGCGGCCTCAACATCCTCACCGATCCGGTCTGGTCCGACCGCGCCAGCCCGGTCGGCTTTGCGGGGCCGAGGCGGGTGACGGCGCCCGGCATCGCGCTCGGCCATCTGCCGCCGATCGACGCGATCCTGCTGTCGCACAATCATTACGATCATCTCGACATCGCCACGCTGAAAGCGTTGCATGCCCGCCACGGCGCGCGGATCGTCACGCCGCTGGGCAATGACCGCATCGTCCGGCGCCATATTCCCGACGCGCATCTCTCGGTCGGCGACTGGGGAGAGGCCATCGCCATCGCGCCCGGCGCGCGGGCGCATATCGTGCCCGCGCTGCACTGGTCCTCGCGCGGCTTCGGGGATCGCCGCATGGCCCTCTGGTGCGGGTTCATGCTGCGCGCGGCGGACAGGCTCGTCTATTTCGCCGGGGACACCGGCTATGGCACGGGCGCCATCTTCCGGCGCCTGCATGCGGACTTCGGGTCCCCCGACCTCGCCCTGTTGCCCATCGGCGCCTATGATCCGCGCTGGTTCATGGCGGCCCAGCATGCCGATCCGGAAGAGGCCATACAGATCATGCTGGACCTCGGCGCGCGCTCCGCCGTCGGCATGCACTGGGGCACGTTCAGGCTGACCGACGAGCCATGGGAGGAGCCCGCCCGCCGCCTGTCCGCGGGCCTGGCCGCGCGCGGGATCGATCCCGGCCGCTTCGTTGCGCTCCGCCCGGCGGAGGCCGCCGATTTCGGCCCGCCGCCCTGAACCGGCCCGACGGATGAATTGCAAGAGGGTCCGGCCACCCGCGCGGCCGGACCCTCCGATGCTGTCGGCCGATCCCGTCAGCCGGTCCTGCGGCGACGCGATGCGTCCCAGCGCCGCCTCAGCGGCACTTCACCTCGCCCCGGTCGATCTGGCGGCCCAGCAGCGCGCCGCCGCCCGCGCCCAGCAGCGTGCCCAGCGTGTTGCCGCCAATGGCGTTGCCGAGCAGGCCGCCGGCGATGCCGCCTATGACGAGGCCGGTCGTGCCGTCATTGCGCTTGCAATAGAAGCGGCCGTCGCCGCCCCGGTAGATGCGGTCATTGCGTCCGAGCCGCCTCTCCTTGCCCCGGCGTCCGTCATAATGGCGCGACGGGTCCCACCCGTCATTCCGGTCGCCATGCCAGTTCCGGTCGCGCCGGTCATATCGATATTGCCGGTCATTGTCGCGGCGCTGGGCCATGGCGGCGGGCGGAACGGCGGCCTGCACGAGCAAGGCTCCGGCCAGCGACACGATCATCATCCTTGATTTCATGGGACTACTCCTTCTGCCCCGCGAAAACGTTTCGACCGGAAAAGGGTTCAGGCCCCATGCCGATTTCCGCCGGTCCCCCGGCCCGGCCTCGCGCCCGGCGCGATTCACTATTGCAAATCATTTGCAGATCGTCCCATGCAGCGGGGAAGGCCCCGGTTGAAGGAGACCCGTCATCGTCCTCGTCGCGTCGGCCGCCTCGCCCGGCGGCTTTTCCGGTCCGGAAGACAGGCTGTCCGTCTCCGCCCTGCTCACCCTCGGCTTCCTCGGCATCACCGCCGGGGTGCAGATGAGCGACCGGGGACTGCAATCGATCCTCCTCTCCGCCATCCAGTCCAGCTTCCGGGTGAGCGACGCCACCATCGGCGCGCTTCAGGGGCTGGCCGGGGTGCTGGTGGCGAGCGCCCTCGCCATTCCCATCGCCCGGCTGGCGGACCGCCATTCGCGCAGGGCGGTGCTGCTCGGCCTCATCGCCGGCTGGAGCGGCCTGATGGCCCTGAGCGCGCTCGCGCCCAGCTTCCCCCTCTTCTTCATCGGACGCGCGGCGTCGGGCGTGACGGAATTCGCCATGATCCCCATCGTCTATTCGATGATCCCCGACCTGATGCCGGACCGCCACCGCGTCGCCGCCAATCTCGTCTTCGCCGCGCTCATGGCGGCGGGCGCGGGGGCGGGCTTCTATTTCGGCGATGCGATCCTGCGGGCCGCGCAGGGCCTGTTCCCATTCCCCGCCGAACCGTGGCGAAAGGCGATATTGCTCCTGTCCATGGCGGGCCTCCCCCTTCTCGCGGGCGGCTTGCTGACGCGCGATCCGCCGCGCCGGATCGCCGCGCGGGACGGCGCCATGTCGGCCTCGCTCCTCGCCTTCCTGCGCGAACGCTGGCGCGCGGTGGGCCTCTTCGTCGGCGTGGCGGGCAGCCTGATGGTCGCGGTGCAGGCGCTCAATCCCCTGATCGCCCTCGCCCTCGAACGGCGCTTCGACGGGGACATGCGCGAAATCGGCCAGGCCCTCGGCATCGTGACCCTGCTGACCAGCATCGGCTGCCTGCCGATAGCGGGCTTGCTCGATCGGGTCCTGCGGAGGCGCGCGGGCCCGGCGGCCCGCCCGCTGATCATGGGCGCGGGCGCGCTCGCAGCCCTTCCCTGCGCGGCGGCGCTGCCGGGTGTCGGGACGCTCGACGCGGCCCTGCTGTCCGTGGGGGCCTTCCTCTTCCTCACCTGCATCGCCAATGCGCTGGTGCCGACCATGTTGCAGGACCTGACCCCCGCCGCCCTGCGCACGCGCAGCTTCGCGGTCTGGAGCTTCGTGGTGTCGATCTTCTGCGCCGTCGGCCCGGTCGTGGCGGGCGCCGTGTCGGACCTGTTCCTCCAGGGCCGTCTGCTGTCCGCCATAGCCGCCACGGCCATGCCCGCGCTCGCCCTCTCCGCCTTCTGCGCCGCCCGCTCGGCCCGGCTGGCGCGATGAAGCCTGCGGAGGACCGGGCGAAACCACGCCCGGTCCCGCCCCGCTCCTCCTCCGCTACAGGCCGGGGAACGCCCCCGCCCCCGCCCCCGCCCCCGCCCCCGCACCCGCACCCTCGGCAGCAGCGGATGCCGCCGGTTCACCGACGCCGCCGG
>JASGGS010000390.1:0-2516 GCA_047602685.1 Sphingobium sp. | reverse complement strand
GCACGCCCTGCCGATCTTCCACACGCACGGGCTGTTCGTCGCGACCAACGTCACCCTGCTGGCGGGCGCGTCCCTGATCTTCCTGCCGCGGTTCGAGGTGGGACAGGTGATCGCGCTGATGCCGGAGGCGAGCGTGATGATGGGCGTGCCCACCTTCTATATCCGCCTGCTGGACGAGGAGCGCTTCACGGCGGAGACGACGGCGGGGATGCGCCTCTTCATCTCCGGATCGGCGCCGCTGTCGGCCGACATCCATCGCGCGTTCGAGGCCCGCACGGGCAAGGCGATCCTGGAACGCTACGGCATGACCGAAACGAACATGAACACCTCCAACCCCTATGACGGGGACCGGATCGCGGGGACGGTGGGCCTGCCCCTGCCCGGCGTGTCGGTGCGCATCGCCGATCCGGAGACGGGCACGCCGCTGCCGCAGGGCGAGACCGGCGTCATCGAGATATCCGGGCCTAATGTCTTCCGGGGCTATTGGCGCATGCCGGAGAAGACGGCTGCGGAGTTCAACGGCGGCTATTTCATCACCGGCGATCTCGGCCGGATCGACGCGCGCGGCTATGTCTCCATTGTCGGGCGGGCCAAGGACCTCATCATCTCCGGCGGCTACAATATCTATCCGGCCGAGGTCGAGGCGGCGCTGGACGAACTGGAGGCCGTGCGCGAATCGGCGGTGGTGGGCGCGGCGCATCCGGACATGGGCGAGGGCGTGGTCGCGGTCATCGTGCCGCGCGATCCCGCCTTCCGCGACGAGGGGGCGATCAAGGCCGCCGTCGCGGACAGGCTCGCCCGCTTCAAGCAGCCGCGCCGCATCGTCTTCGTGGCCGAGCTGCCCAGGAACAGCATGGGCAAGGTCCAGAAGACGGTCCTGCGCGCGCTGTATTCGGACAGCTTCGTCACGGCCTGAGACGCGCCGAAGGGTGCTGCCCCATAGTGTAAAAGCTCACAGGCTTCCCTACCGGATTGCCGGATGCCGGGGCTGGTCCCAAGGGACGATCCGACAGCATCGGGTTGAAAGTAAGTTATTGAAATAAAACATGTTTTCTAGGCGTTTGGCGCGGCGGCGGGGCGTGGGAGGACGGCCGGTCCCGGCAAGCGGTTCCTACAGGCGCGCGACCTTGCCGTGGACGGCATCGGCCTCGCCGGAGGACGGACTCCCATGAGCAAGGACCTGCCATCCTTGCCGCGCTCCGCGCCCGTCGGGGACACGGGGCCGCGCAAGGGCCGGGCGCGCGGACGTCGGGCGGACGCGGCTGCCCCTTGCGCGGGGCCGCCGTCGCCATGATGGAGGCAGTGGCGATGCGCATGTCCGGTTTCGCGGCGCCAGCCCCCTCTCCGGGCGGGGCGATGCCGGGCCGGTCCCCGGCCCATGGCGGCCCGCCCGGCCCCGCGCGATGGGCGCGGCATCTTCCCCTGAAGGCGGACGCTGGGAAATGGGGCGGCGGCCGGTATAGTGGCGCCAGGACAGGCAGGCAGGGAGTCGATGATGACCGGCGACGCACGGCATATACTCGTCGCAACAGATCTCAGCGCGCGGGACGACCGGGCCGTGGACCGCGCCCTCGCCCTCGGCCGGTCATGGGACGCGCGGGTCCATGTCGTGCATGTCACCCGCCCCGCCTTCGGCACCGTGGCGGAGGATGTGCGCGCGGTTCTGCCCGATCCCGGCGCCGATGTGGAGATAGTGCTGCCCGTGGGTTCCGCGCCGGAGACCATCGTGCGCACCGCCGCCGCGATCGATGCCGCGATCATCGTGACGGGTGTGGCGCGGTTCAACCATGTGGGGGACTATTTCCTCGGCACGGCGGTCGACCATGTGATCCGCCATGCGCCCGCGCCCGTGCTGATCGTCCGCCAGAGGACCCATGGCCCCTATCGCCGCATATTGGCCGCCACCGACCTGTCCGCACCGTCCCGTGCCGCGCTGCTGAGCGCCGCCGCGCTGTTCCCCGGCGTCGAGCTGCATGTCGTGCGGGCCTTCCGGATACCCTATCGGGGATGGATTCGCCGCAGGCGCGCGGCGACCTGCGCGCCGTGGCGGAGGCGGAAACGGAGCGCTTCCTCGCCGACCTGCCCCCCGCCATACGCAATCATGCGCGGATCATCGTGGAGGAAGGCGGCCCGGACGAGGTGATCGCCCGCGCCGTGGACCGCGTGAAGCCCGATCTGGTGGTGCTGGGCACCCATGGCGTCGGCGGCTTCATCCATGCGGCGGTGGGCAGCACGGCCGCCTCCCTCCTCACATGGATCGCGCAGGACACGCTGGTCGTGCGCGCGCCCGGCCGGGAAGACTGAGACGCGCGCCGCCGGAGGATCGCCCTGTCCCGGAAGCGCGGCAGGACCGGCCGGGCCTTTCCCCATTGAGGGGGAAACGCCCTTGTCTTTCGACGCCGCGTTTTCCGGGCCGTTGACCACGTGAAAATGCTCCAGGACGGCTCGACATCCAGCTTTGCACCGCGCCTCGCTTTCTGAAAACGCTCAGGCTGAAACAGGTTCAGCATGACGAA
>JASGGS010000389.1:0-2613 GCA_047602685.1 Sphingobium sp. | reverse complement strand
GTGATTTTACAGGCTGAAATTACTAGGGCCTTTTTGGGGGCTTTTGTAGCTAGTCCAATCAGTCAATTATTTGATATTACATGAAAAATAATTGACAATTCGATTCCGGCGAGGCTCTGAATGAGTGAAAACATGATAGCGGCGCGCTGACCGCCGCGATCGGAGCCGCAAAATAGCCATGCTTTCCGCCCGAGTGGCACACAACGCAGCGCCCGTTCCGCTGCGTTGTTCGTGAGGCATACTCTGCCATCGATGAGGAAGCGGGTGAAGGCGTCCCAGCGCCGCAGCATATAGTTGATGGCCTTGGCGAGATCATGGTTACGCGACAGCTTGGCGAGTTGGGCGTTCAACCAGTCGTGCAGTTCGGCGATCAGCGGCGCGCTCAACTCCTGACGGGCGGCAAGCCGCTCCGCTGGTATCTTGCCGTTGATATCGCGCTCAACGTCGAACAGGGCGTCCAGCTTCTGCACCGCCTCCAGCGCAATCGGATAGATGGGGCCAGTCCGCTCGCCGCGGCTCCTTTTGCGCGCAGCGCCCTCGACGTCAGCAAGTTCGAAGAACTTCCTACGCGCGTGAGCAAAGCATCCTGCCTCCAGGATGAGGCCAAGCTGGCGGTCGGGAGCGTACAGTTCGGAATAGCCCGCATAGGCATCTGCCTGCAGAATCCCGGACCAGGACGCGAGATGCGCCTGGGGATGTTCGCCGCGCCGGTCGCGCGAATAATAGAAAACGACCGCCGGCGGATCGGCGCCGCCGAATGGGCGGTCATCCCGGACATAATCCCATAATCGACCGGTATCGGTCTTGCCCTTGGCCATAACCGGCACGGTGGTGTCGTCGCCATGCACACGTTGTGCGGCAAAGACATAGGCCTCGATCAATCGGAAGATGGGCATCAAGGCGAAGGAAGCTGCACCGACCTGATCGGCAAGCGTGGAGACGCTCAGCGGCACGCCTTCGCGGGTGAACCGCTCCGCCTGGCGGTTGAGAGGCTGGTGCTGGCCATACTTCTCGAACAGCAGCATGGCGAGGAAGCTTGGGCCTGCCCAGCCACGCAGCACGACATGGAATGGCGCGGGCGGCTGCGTGATCTTCTCGCAGTCACGGCAGGAGAACTTCTCGCGTACGGTCTGGATGACCTCCCAGGCACGCGGGATCACCTCCAGCGTCTCGGTTACATCCTCGCCCAGCTTCGACAGGCGCATGCCGCCACAGGCCGGACAGGAACAGGGCGCCGGAACGACGACGCGGTCGCGGGGCAAATGGTCGGGGAACGGCTTTCTGACCGGCCTCTTGCGCTCAAAGGCGGTGACGTTCGTCGCCTTTGTCGCGGCGGTCTCGGCGGCCAGATCGCCTTCGGCGGCGTCAGCCTCCAAATCTTCGAGCTCAAACTCCATCTGCGCAAGAAGCCGGCGGGTGCGTTCGGCGCTGGGGCCGTATTGCTCGCGCCTGAGCTTGGCGATCTGCAATTTGTAGTGCGAGATCAACGCCTCGGTGGCGCTCTCCCGGGCACGGGCATTGGCCAGTTCGGCCTCGGCGGTGGTGGCGCGCTGTTCGGCCTCATCGGCGCGTTGCGTGCTGAGCCGGACCAGCGCCTTGAGCACTTCAATGTCGTCAGGCAGGGGCGAAACGGCGGCGTCCACAACCAGGATGGAATCACAGAAAACCGCCCGGTTGAAGCGGAAAATGCGGCCTCGACGAAGAAAATCCGTGCCTATTCCGCGCTCTGCGGGCGCCAGCTATATTGCGGGTTCCGCCAGTCCACGCCGTCGAGCAGGCAGGCCAGCTGTGAACTCGTCAGCGACACTACGCCGTCCTTCGCGGTGGGCCAAATAAACTTCCCTCGTTCCAACCGCTTCGAATAAAGCGACATCCCGAGACCGTCGTGCCAGATTATCTTCACCAGCGACCCGTTACGCCCGCGAAAGACCCAAAGATCGCCGGCAAATGGGTCTCGCGAAAAACTCTGCTGCACCATAGCCGCGAGGCTCTGCATGCCACGCCGCATATCGGTGTGGCCCATCGCAATCCACACCCGCGCGCCAGCTGGGATCATCGCAGGGCCTTGAGTGCTGCCGACACCAAAGCAGTTGGTGCCGACGCAGATATGCTCACGCGCCCTTTGCTACCCAGATCCACGATGATCACCGGCATTGCGGCCTGATGCGCATTCTGCTGTTCGCCATCGTCAACCACCGCCTCGGCGAACTCCGTCAGGGCGGGCGGGTGCCGCAGCTTGTTGCGCCACGTGTAAATGCGCGCCGTGGAAATGTCGTGCCGCCGCGCCACAGCCAAAACGCTCGCCCCAGGCGCAAAGGCTTCTGCCAAAATCTGGAGCCGTTCCTCGTCGCTCCAACGCCGCCGCCGTTCCGGCCCAGTCATCACCGTGATCTGCCGCATCCACTGCTCCTAAGCGTGCTCTCGAGAGCGTTCTTAAGAGCAGGCCCCTACCTCACGACAAGGCGCGTCTCGCCGGATGGATACGCATAGTTCGTCGTCCGGCATAAAGCTGTCGCCTCAACGACGTCGATCCCCAGGCTTGGCTCGCTGACGTCCTCGCCCGCATCGCCGGTCATCCGGCTAATCGGCTTGGCGATCTACTCCCATGGAATT
>JASGGS010000388.1:0-2617 GCA_047602685.1 Sphingobium sp. | reverse complement strand
ACTGCGCCTTCACGAACTCCCAGAGCGTGAACGACTTGACGAGATGCGCGATCATGCGCCGCCTCCATAACGGGTAAGCATCAGAAAGCCCGACACGATCACGACGAAGGCCAGCGACAGGGGCAGGAATATCTTCCAGCCGAGGCGCATGAGCTGGTCATAGCGATAGCGGGGCACGGTCGCCTTCACCCAGGAGAAGACGAAGAAGAAGAAGAGTATCTTGGCGAACAGCCAGAGGATGCCCGGCACCAGATAGAGCGGCGCCCAGTCGAAGGGCGGCAGATAGCCCCCCCAGAACAGGATCGCGTTCAGCGCGCACATCAGGATGACGTTCGCATATTCGCCGAGCCAGTAGAGGGCGAAGGCCATGGACGAATATTCGGTCTGGTAACCGGCGACCAGTTCCGATTCCGCCTCGGTCAGGTCGAACGGCGCGCGCGCGGTCTCGGCCATGGCGGAGATCAGGAACACGATGGCCATCGGGAACAGCAGCGGGTTGAACCCATTGCCGTTCAGGAAGCCATAATAGCCCTTCTGGCTTTCCACGATGGCCGTCAGGTTGAAGCTGCCCGCCCACAGCACGACGGAGATCAGGACGAAGCCGATGGAGACTTCATAGGAGATCATCTGCGCGCTGGCGCGGATCGCGGAAAAGAAGGGATATTTGGAGTTGGAGGCCCAGCCCGCCAGCACCACGCCATACACGCCCAGCGAGCTGATCGCGAGGATGTAGAGCAGGCCGACATTGATATCGGCCAGCACCACGCCGAGCTGGAACGGGATCACCGCCCAGGCGATCAGCGCCACCGTGAAGGTGATGATCGGCGCGATCAGGAACAGCGCGCGGTTCGCCGCCGACGGGATGATGGTCTCCTGGAGGAAGACCTTGAGGCCGTCCGCGAAGCTTTGCAGCAGGCCGAAGGGGCCGACGACGTTCGGACCGCGGCGCAGTGCCATCGCTGCCCAGATCTTGCGGTCGGCATAGATGATCATGGCCACCGCCAGCATCAGCGGCAGGGCGATCAGCAGGATGCCGATGATCGTGGAAAGCAGCCACGCGCCTTCATAGGGAAGGCCGAGGCCCTGGAAAAAGGCGGTCATTCTGCGGCCTCCGCAAAGTCTTCGCCATGGACGAGTTCGGCCGAGCAACGCGCCATGGTGGGGCTTGCGCGGCAGATCGCGTTGGTCAGGTAGAAATCCTTGATCGGATAGCTCAGTTCGCCCGCGCCGCCAGTGGGCAGCGACGGGACGGACCAGCCATAATCGGCCAGGCCTTCCTCGGCCAGCGCGGGCACGGCGGCGAACATCGCCGCGCGCAGCGCCTCGAAGCTGTCGAAGGGCAGCGTCTTGCCCAGCACGTCCGACAGGGCGCGCAGGATCGACCAGTCCTCGCGCGCGTCGCCCGGCGCGAA
Source organism: Sphingobium sp. (assembly GCA_047602685.1). Taxonomy (GTDB): domain Bacteria; phylum Pseudomonadota; class Alphaproteobacteria; order Sphingomonadales; family Sphingomonadaceae; genus Sphingobium. The sequence continues at coordinate 1,205 of JASGGS010000388.1, read as the reverse complement.
CACGGCCTTGTCGCCGCGCTGCACCCGGCCTTCCAGATTGACGTAGGTGCCCGCCTTCTCGCTATAGGCCGCGCCGGGCAGGATCACGTCGGCGGCATGGGCGCCCTTGTCGCCATGATGGCCGATATAGACCTTGAAGCTGGCGTCGAAGGCCGAATAATCAACCTCGTCCGCGCCGAGCGAGAAGAGCAGCTTGGGCTTGGCTGCGGCCAGGGCCTTGATGCCGCCCGCCGTCGCATAGCCCAGCATCAGCCCGCCCATGCGCGCCGCTGCCATGTGCAGGACATTATAGCCGTTCCAGCCGTCCTTCACGAGGCCGAGCGTCTCGACCAGCGCCAGCGTGTCGCCATGCGCGCCGTCCTTGGCCAGGACGCCGCCGCCGACGATGACCGCCGGACGCGCCGCCTTGCCGAGCGCCTCGACCACCGCCTGCGGCAGGTTGGCGATGACATTCGCATCGCTGCCCAGCCACTCAGCCTTGTAGGTCAGGTCCGTTTCCGGACCGATGGCAAAGACCTTCGCGCCCTTCTTGATCGCCTTGCGGATGCGCGTGTTGACCAGCGGTGCCTCCCAGCGGAGGTTCGTGCCGATCAGCAGGATCGCATCCGCCGTCTCGATGCCCGCGAGGGTCGAGTTGAAGTTCACCGCCGACAGGCTTGACACATCATATTGCAGGCCGGTCTGGCGCCCTTCGAGCAGCGTCCCGCCCAGCGCCGTCACCAGCTCGCGCGCGGCGAACAGGGTCTCGCAGTCGAGCAGGTCGCCCGCGACCGCCGCCACCGATCCGCCATGCTGCACGGCCGCGATGGCCGCGAACGCCTCGTCCCAGCTGGCCGCGACCAGCTTGCCGTCCCTGCGGACATAGGGGCGGTCGAGCCGCTTGCGGACCAGGCCGTCGACCGCGTGGCGGGTCTTGTCGCTCGCCCATTCCTCGTTCACGTCGTCATTGACGCGCGGCAGGGAGCGCAGTACCTGACGGCCGCGGCTGTCGAGCCGGATATTGGTGCCCACCGCGTCCATCACGTCGATGGCGAGGGTCTTCTTCAACTCCCAGGGACGTGCCTCGAACGCATAGGGGCGGCTGGTCAGCGCGCCGACCGGGCACAGGTCGACCACGTTTCCGGAGAGTTCGCTTTGGGCAGCGTGCTCCAGATAGGTGGTGATCTGCATATTCTCGCCGCGATAGATGGCGCCGATTTCCGGCA
>JASGGS010000387.1:0-2618 GCA_047602685.1 Sphingobium sp. | reverse complement strand
GACATTCCGATGTCCGCGGCCCTCCCTGTTTTCCGGTATCGCGCGATGGGCGGGGGCGGGTCTAATGGACGGTGCCCAGCGCCTTCTCCACGCTCAGCAGGCCGATCATCCGCTCGATCTGGCGCCAGTGGCAGAAATGGATATGGTTGCCGACATCGCGGCTGGCATCGGCCCGGTTCGCCGCTTCGATGCCCGCCTCATCCCCGAACAGCTCGATCAGCGCGCGCGCATCCTCATAGCTTCTGCGGTCGGGCAATATGGGCAGGTGCATGATTTGAGTATCCTTTTTGGCAACGGGCCTGCCCCATGAAGGAGCAAGGGACGCGCCAGTCCATGCCAGGGACGGATTTGCGCGGCAGGGGGCGGTGAAGGGGGCGTTAGGCATTTCCCGTTCCGATACAGGCTGTTCCGGTTCGGACCGGGTGGCGTCCCGCATTGAAGCATGCCATGAGGGCGGTCATGAGTTCCAACCCGCCTCCTTCCGATCCCGAAACCCGCCGTCGCGGTCCTGGAAATCCCATCGGTCCCGGTGCGCCCATCGCGCTCCTCGTCATTGCGGGCGTCATTATCGGCGGGTTGCTGGGGCAGCCGAGCATCGGCCTGCTGGTCGGCCTCGGCCTCGGTATCCTCGTGGCCGTAATAAGCTGGCGCAAATAGCCGGACAGGCGCGAATCCGCGGCTCTTTTTCACATCCGCATCGTTCTTCCCGAAAAAGCGTCTCCCTCTCCACCGCACCATGTTCTAGGTTCGCCCGATGAAGAAATATGCGCTCATGGCCCTCGCCGCCCTGCTCGTCGCTCTTGGCGGCGCCTATGTCTATGCGACCTGGGATCAGGAAGCGCGCTTGCCCGAGAGCGCGCTGGAAGGGCGGGAGCCGCAATTCACCGCGCAGCGCAAGGAAATCATTCCTTCCGTCCGGATTGCCGATCCCATCGGCTGGACCGCCGGTGCCGCGCCGACCGCGCCCAAGGGATTGTCCGTCGGCCGCTTCGCGGAAGGGCTGGATCACCCTCGCTCCCTCTATCGCCTGCCCAATGGCGACGTGCTCGTCGCCGAGACGCGCGGTCCCAGGGAGGAGCCGGACGGCCTGTTCGAGTGGGTCCAGTCCAAGCTGATGGCCAGGGCGGGGGCCGGCGGCGTGTCCGCCAACCGCATCACCCTGCTGCGCGATGGCGATGGCGACGGCAAGGCGGAGCAGCGCTTCCCCTTCCTGACCGGTCTCAATTCCCCTTATGGCATGGCGCTGGTGGGCGACACGCTCTATGTCGCCAATATCGACAGCCTGATGGCCTTTCCCTATCGGGAGGGGGATACGCGCATAACCGCCAAGGGCCGCAAGATACTCAACCTGCCGTCAAAGCCCGCCGGGCATTGGACGCGTACCCTGGTCGCCAGCCCCGATGGCGCCAAGCTCTATGTCGGCATCGGCTCCGCGACCAACATCGCCGACAAGGGACTGGACGTGGAGGAGAACCGCGCGATCATCCTTGAGGTCGAGCCGAAGACGGGCAAGTACAACATCTATGCCAGCGGCCTGCGCAATCCGTCGGGCCTCGCCTTCAATCCCGACAATGGGGCCTTGTGGGCGACGGTGAACGAGCGCGACATGCTGGGTCCCGACCTGGTGCCCGACTATATGACCCAGGTCGAGTTCGCGGCCTTTTACGGATGGCCGTGGAATTACTGGGGCGGTTACGAGGACAAGCGGGTCCAGCCGGAACGGCCGGAACTGCGCGAATATACGCGACGCCCGGACTTCGGCCTCGGCGCGCATGTGGCGCCGCTGGGCATCACCTTCGGCAAGGGCAGCGCGCTGGGCGCGGAATATCAGCGGGGCGCCTTCGTCGCGCTGCACGGAAGCTGGAACCGCAAGCCCCCCGCCGGATACAAGGTCGTGTTCGTCGCCTTTGACGAGAAACAGCATGCGCAGGGCAAGCCCCGCGATTTCCTGACAGGCTTCCTGAACGCGGAGAAGGGGCAGGCTTATGGCCGCCCGGTCGATGTGCAGGTGGCCAAGGATGGCGCGCTGCTGGTCAGCGATGATGTCGGCAATATCGTGTGGCGGGTGACGGCGCCGAAATGAGTGCCGCTGCCGCCGGTTTCAGGCGGCATGGCGCTGCGCCCGCGCGGCCTCGATACTGGCGGTAAGCTGCTTGGCGCGGAAAGGCTTGGAGAGCCTCACGATATCCGGCGCGATCAGGTCGATGCCCTGATAGCCGGATACGATCAGGATTGCGATATCCGGATGGTCCAGCCGCAGGCGCAGGGCCAGCTCGGCCCCTGTCATGCCGGGCATGAGATGGTCGGTGACGACGATATCGGGCTTGTAGCCATCCTCGATCATGCGCAGGCCCTCGCGGGCGCTTTCCGTCTCCAGAACCTCGAAGCCGAGGTCGCGCAGCATTTCCGCCGTGGTCAGCCTGACCATCGGATCGTCGTCGATCAGCAGCAGGCGTCCATGGCTGGTGCGGACATTGCCGCTGTCAGCCGCGCGGGAAAGCGGCGGCCGGGCCGTGGCCGAGACGGGGAGCCAAAGGCGTATCTCGGTCCCCTTGCCCGGCTCGCTGAAAATCTCCAGCGTGCCGCCCATCTGGTTGGTGAGGCCATCGACCATGGAG
>JASGGS010000386.1:0-2624 GCA_047602685.1 Sphingobium sp. | reverse complement strand
GCGGGAGCGGCTGGCCTATGACGAGATTTTCGCGGGGCAACTGGCGCTGATGCTGCTGCGCGCGGACACGCGGAAGCGGCGCGGCATCGCGCTGGAGGGCGACGGACGGCTGCGCGACGCGCTGCGCCTGCCCTTCGCGCCCACGGGCGCGCAGAGCCGGACCATGCAGGAGATCGCGGGCGACATGGCGCAGCCCCATCCCATGCTGCGCCTGCTCCAGGGCGATGTGGGCGCGGGCAAGACACTGGTCGCGACCATGGCGCTGCTGAACGCGGTGGAGGCGGGGGCGCAGGGCGCGCTGCTGGCGCCCACCGAAATCCTGGCGCGGCAGCATTTCGCGACCCTGCAAAAGACGCTGGCGGGCCTGCCCGTGACCGTCGCCATCCTGACGGGGCGCGACAAGGGCAAGGCGCGGGAATCCACGCTGATGGGGCTGGCCGACGGCAGCATCGACATATTGGTCGGCACCCATGCGATTTTCCAGGAGGCGGTCGCCTATCGCAATCTGGGCCTCGCGGTGATCGACGAGCAGCATCGTTTCGGCGTGGCGCAGCGCATGATGCTGACGGCGAAGGCGGAACGCGCGCCGCATCTCCTCGTGATGACGGCGACGCCGATCCCGCGCACGCTGACCCTGACCCATTATGGCGAGATGGACGTGTCGCGCCTCGACGAGATGCCGCCGGGCCGCCAGCCCATCGAGACGCGGGTCATGCCGGACGAGCGGCTGGACGAGATCGTCGCGGCGCTTGCCCGGCATATCGGCGCGGGGCGGCAGGCCTATTGGGTCTGCCCGCTGGTGGAGGAGAGCGAGGATGGCGACCAGGCCGCCGCGGAGGCGCGCGGCGCGGCGCTGAAGGCGGCGCTGGGCATGGACCGGGTGGGCATCGTCCATGGCCGGATGGCGGGACCGGAAAAGGATGCCGTGATGGAAGCCTTCGCGGGCGGGCGCATCGGCCTGCTCGTCGCGACGACGGTGATCGAGGTGGGCGTGGACGTGCCCAATGCGACGCTGATGATCATCGAGGGGGCGGAGCGGTTCGGCCTCGCCCAGTTGCATCAGTTGCGCGGACGGGTGGGGCGCGGCGACCAGCGGTCGGTGTGCCTGCTGATCCGGGGGCGGCAGCTCAGCGAGACGGGCCGCGCGCGCCTGGCCCTGATGCGCGAGACGCAGGACGGGTTCCGCATCGCGGAGGAGGATTTGCGGCTGCGCGGGGCGGGCGAACTGCTGGGCACCCGGCAATCGGGCGAGGAGCGTTTCCGCCTGTCCAGCCCGGAGCAGATCAACCGGCTGACCCCGCTGGCCCATGACGATGCGCGCCTGCTGATCGACCGCGACGGGGGGCTTTCCTCCCCGCGCGGGCAGGCCGCGCGGCTATGCCTCTATCTGTTCGAAAGGGATGCGGCGGCGGGACTGCTGAGGAGCGGCTAGGGCATTTTCAACCTGGCCGTTCCCGGTCAACGGCCCGGAAAATGCGGTATCGAAAGACAAGGGCGTTTCCGCTCGATGGGGAAACGCTCCGGGGTTTCTCCCCGGCGTCATCCCCGCTTGCGCCGGGATTGGGGAAATGTCAGCCGCCCTGCCGGCGGATGCTGTCCAGGACGCGGGCATAGAGGTCCGCCGGTATGGGATCGAGGAACCAGCCGCCGCAGCAGCCGGTCAGCGCCCAGGCGATCTGGCCTTCCACCTCGCCCACCACGGGCAGCATGATGCGCAGCTTCTGGTCGCGCTGGAACTCGACCTTGCCGCGCGCATGGAAGCCCATGGGCGAGATGTTGAGCAGGCGCACGTCGAAGCGTTCCGTCCACCGGCGCGTGGCGACGGTCGGGAAATCCACGTCGTCGCGCTGCGCGCGGCGGCGTTCGTCGTGCAATTGCGCTAGGCGTTTCAGGCGTTCTGCCGACATGAACAAACCCCTCTTGACCCAATTGAGGGATGCGCCACAGACGCACGGGCACGGCACATGCCGTGGCATGCCATTCCGTTTCGGGACGGAGCCGGGCTGATACCCCTGCGCCATCCCTGTTGCGATCCCTTGAGTCGCAGCCTGAGGCAGGCCTGTTAAGGAAGAGTGGACGCGGCTGGTTAATCGTTCTGATTCTAGGACAAAATCCTTGCGGATCAGCCCGCTATACGCCGCCCGGTCAGGCCGGGGTGAGGATTGCGTGCCGTTTCTTGCCGAGGCTGAGCTTCGTTTCCGGGGCGTCCAGCACGATCTCATGGCCGATATCGGTGACGGCGACATCGTTCACACGCACGGCGCCCTCGCCGATCTTGCGCTTGGCCTCGCCATTGGAGGCGGTGAGGCCGGCGGCGGTGAGCGCGGCGGTGAGGGCGATGCGGCCGCCCGCCACGGGGACGCGCGGCAGGGCGTCGCCGCTCGTCCCCTCCTCGAAGGTCCGCCGCGCCGTCTCGGCGGCAAGCTCGGCGGCGGCGCGGCCACGGCACAGGGCGGTCGCCTCATTGGCGAGGACGATCTTGGCCTGGTTGATCTCCTTGCCTTCGAGCGCTTCCAGCCGCGCGATCTCGTCGAGCGGAAGGTCGGTGAACAGGCGAAGGAAGCGGCCGACGTCCTTGTCGTGGGTGTTCCGCCAGAACTGCCAGTAATCATAGGCCGGCAGCG
>JASGGS010000385.1:0-2629 GCA_047602685.1 Sphingobium sp. | reverse complement strand
ATCTGCTGGAGCGGGCGGGGCCTGCCGTCCGGGCGCTGTTCCATGGCTGATCCCGTGCTGGTGCTGCGCCCGGAGCCGGGGGCGGCCCGCACGGCGGAGGCGCTGCGCGATGCGGGCTTCACGCCCATATCCTATCCGCTCTACGCCATAGAGCCGATCGCCTGGACCCCGCCCGATCCGGCGCAGGTCGGCGCCGTCCTCGTCACCAGCGCCAATGCCCTGCGCCATGGCGGGCCGGGACTGGCGCGCTATGCGGACAGGCCGCTGTTCGCGGTGGGGGAGGCGACGGCGGAGGCGGCGCGGCAGGCGGGCTTCCGCTCAGTGACGGCGGGGGACGGCGACATCGCCACGACCATCCCTTTGCTCGTCCGGGCGGGCCATGGCCCCGTGCTGCACCTCGGCGGCACGGAATTGCGCGACTATGATCCGCAGGGCCTCTCCATCATCCGCCTGCCCGTCTACCGCACCGTGGAACAGGGCGACGCGGCGGGGCTGGCCCGCGCCCTGCCGCGCGACCGGGGCGCCTTCGCGCTGGTCCATTCGCCGCGTGCCGGCGCCCGGCTGGCCCGGCTGGCGACGCAGGAGGAGCGCGAGCGCATCACCATCGTCGCGATCAGCAACGCCGCCTCCGATGCCTGCGGCGGCGGCTGGCGCGACCGAGTGGTCGCGGGCCGCCCCACGGAGCAGGCCCTGCTCGCCGGGCTGCAAATGCTTGTCTGACGCAACAAATCGGTTAGTCTCCGCGACCGACGCAGCTATCGGGGCGACATGACAGCCGAACAGGATCTGATTACGCCGCCGCAGAGGCGCGGCCTTGGTACGCGCATGATTTTGGGCCTGCTCTTCCTCGCCTTCATCGGGGGGGCGTTGCTGATGGCCTGGCTTTCCCAGAACTGGCGGACGCTGGGCGGCGCGCAGCCGCTGGCGGGATCGGTGCAGAACGGCGCCGAACTGCTCCAGAACAGTTCCGGCGCTCCGGACGGCGCGGGCGTCGCGACGACGGGCGGACTGGTCAACCCGGCGCTGGTGGACGCGCAGGCGGCCCGCATCCTCGACCTCGAACAGCGGCTGTCGCGCATCTCCCTCTCGGCGCAGGCGGCCTCCTATAACGCCAATCGCGCGGAAGCGCTGCTGACCGCCTTTGCCGCGCGCCGCGCGCTCGATGCCGGGCGCCCGCTCGGCTATATAGAGGGAACCTTGCGCCTGCGCTTCGGCGACGCCCAGCCCAGGGCGGTGGCGACCATCGTCAACGCGGCGGCGGAGCCGGTGACGCTGGCCGACCTGCGCCTCGGCCTCATGGACATCGACGCCGTGGTCCGCGACCAGCGGCGCGGGCCGGGAAGCTGGTGGGACGGCTTCTGGCGGGAGGTCGGCAGCCTCGCCATCATCCGCAAGGCGGGGGCGCCCTCGCCGGAGCCGGAGCAGCGCCTTGCCCGCGCGCGCCACGCGGTGGAGCTGGGGCAGGTGGACCGCGCCATAGAGGAGATGTCGGCCCTGCCTCCCAAGCCGCCCATGACCCGCTGGCTGGAACTTGCCCGCCGTTACAATGAGGCGCATCGCGCGCTGGACGTGATCGAGGCGGCGGCGATCCTGGAGCCGCGCTCCAACCAGGGCGCTGTCCCCGTCCCTGCGGCGGTGCCGGACGAGGAGGACGGGGCGCCCGCCAATGCGGCCGCGCCGGAGACGCCGGAGAAGAAGGGCGGGAAAGCGAAGGAATAGGCGCGGCGGCGGTGCGCCTTCTCCTCGTCCTATGAGGACCGGGTGATGGTCCTGCGCTGCCCACCCATGGCGCGGCCGAAACCCATTTGATCGAGTTTCCCGGACAATGATGCATCGGCGTTTACGGGCCGCCCCTTTGGCGGATCGAGGCGCGGCCGCTGCGGGAAGCGCCGGGCGCGACCTCGGCCAAGGGCGTGGGGCGGCCGGATCGCGGGCTGAACGCCTTCCGCCCTATTCGCCGCCGTCCTGCTTGGCCGGCCCGTCCGCCTTCGCATCATGGGGCGCCTCGCCCTTCAGGTCGCGCGCCGCCTTCTCCGCGCCTTCCATCACGCGCAATATATTGCCGCCCGCCAGTTTCGCGAGATCGGCATCGCTCCAGCCGCGCCGGATGAGTTCCGCGAACAGCTTGGGATAGGCCTCCACGCCGTCCATCCCCTCGGGCAGCACGGCCAGCCCGTCATAGTCGCCGCCCAGCCCCACGAAATCATGTCCCGCCACCCTGGCGATATGCTCGACATGATCCGCGACGGTGGCGACGGTCGCGCGCGGCTCCGGATTCGCCTTGAGCCAGGCATCGATGCCCGCCTTCGCCTTCTCCGGCTCGCCGGTATGGAGCGTCTTGAGCCGCGCTTCCTCGCCCGCCTTCGTCGCGCCCCATTGGCGCCGCGCCTCCAATATATATTGCGGGGCGAAGTTGACCATGACGATGCCGCCATTCCTCGCGACCAGCGCCAGCACGTCGTCGGGCACGTTGCGCGTATGGTCGCACAGGGCGCGCGCGCTGGAATGGGAGAAGATGACCGGCGCCCGGCTCGCGGCGATGGCGTCCCGCATCACGCCCTCGCTCACATGGCTGAGGTCGACCAGCATGCCCAGCCGGTTCATCTCCCGCACCACCGTCTTGCCGAAG
>JASGGS010000384.1:0-2630 GCA_047602685.1 Sphingobium sp. | reverse complement strand
CCGCCAGCTCCGCAGGAAGACGGCCTGGCGCTCCAACTCGAAATAGGCGGGGTCGTAATAGGGGGCGGCGGGGATGGGATCGGTGCCGAGCCAGTCGAGATCGTCCTGCGGCACGGGGTGGAAGGGCGCGCTGTGCGTATTCATCGGAAAAACCTCCGCTGGTCCTGCTCCTCGCGGCCGCGCCATGAGCGGCACGGTCCGCCTTCGAGTCCCATTCTAGCCGCCCCGCCGATTTTTACAACATATGTGTCGAAATTTTGGGGCTATGTCCGATAGAGGGCGTCGTGGCGCAGGACGCGCTGCTGCTCCTTGCGGAATTTCTCGGTCACGATGTCGAGGGGGAGGTCGGGCCGGACGCTGAGATGATAGACGCGCGGCGCGATGAAGGCGGCGGTGAGGAGGATGGTGCAATAGACTTCGGGATCGATATCCTCGCCGGCGCGGCCGCCCAGCGTCTCCGCCGTGCCGCCGACCAGCGCGTCCCATTGCGGATAGCGGTCGCGAATGTCGCCGGGCGAGATGAAATCCTCGAACCAGAGCTTGATGAGCTCCGCATTCTCCAGCACGAAGCGGGCGATATAGTCGATCCGTTCCTGCTGCGGCACCTGCGGCTCGAAACCCCGGCTGAGCTGTTCGGACGACCAGATCTTGACCGCCGCGATCAGCGCTTCCCGGTCGTCGAAATGATAATAGAGGGTGGTGCGGTTGATCCCCACGGCGCGGGATATGGCGGCCATGGACAACGCCTCCACCCCCTTTTCCGAGAGGAGGCGCACGGCGGCCGCTATGATTGCGTCATGGGTGGCGTCGAAGCCCTTGTTGCGACGCGGGCGCCGTTCCTTCTGCTCATTCGTCAAATCCGGACCCTCTCGCGGGAAAGAAGGCGCCAGCATAGCCAGTCGGGAAGAGGAGGGGTAGGGGCGCGGGGAAAGCCTGTCCCCGTGCCGGGCGCGGCATGGCCCGATGCCGGAAAGATAAAGAGGAAGGGGTCATTGCGGGCGGCGTGGATAATTAACATAATATATATTATCGGGTTTATGGCCGGAGGGAATTATCCCCGTGAAATCCGCCGGACAAGCGCCCGGCGGATTCCCTGCGTGGATAATTCCCTGTGTGGACAATGCGCTCCCGGTTCAGCGCGCGCTGGCCGTCGCCTTGCCGGAACCCTGCGCCGAACTGGCGGCCTTGCCGATCTGGCTCGCGCTCAGGGCGGAGACGAGGATGCCGCCCTCCCCCGAGAAATTGGCGGCGGGCAGGTCCGCGGTGCGGCCCTTCACGTCCACCAGAAGCGACTGAACCCGGCCGCCGCTGTCGGCGACGACATGCCGCACGCGACCGATCGCCTGGCCGCCGGCCGACCGGACAACCATGCCCGGCTGGACGGCGAAGGCGCCGTCGGCGCTGGCCGCCGCGCTATTGGCGAGGGCAAGCCCGCCGCCCCCCGCGTGAAGGCCGCCATTGGCGGTGCCGTCGCGCGCCGCGCCGGTGGCCGAGCCGACCGTGGACCGCGCCGAGGACGCCGTGTCCCGCACCGCGTCCGTGCCGACGAGCCGGGCATTGCCCGACGCGGCGGCGCTGCCCGATGCATTGCCGGACACGGCGCCGGTCACGCCCCGCGCGGGCGTGTCGAGCGTCTGGCCCACCGCGCCGCCTGCATTGGCATCGACCGTCCGGTCTACCGCCACGGTGCCGCTGCGGCGGTCCACCCTGGTCCGGCCCGTGGTGCCGGCGGTGCCGGAGACGGCACTGTCGGTGGTGCCGCGCACGCTGCCGCCCACGCCGCCGACCGTGCCGCCCAGCCCGCCGCCCAGTCCCCCGGCCAGGCCGCCGCCGAGACCGCCGCCGAGGCCACCCCCGCCACCCAGAAGCTGCGCCGAGGCAGGCGAGGCCGCCGCGAGGATCAGCGCGCCGGTCGCGATCAGAATCTTCTTCATGACGAATTCCTTTCCTTGTCCAGGGAGCGCGATTTGCAGCGCTCTCATCAAGGCAAACGGAACCCGCCTCCCCTTTCATCCATGGGGCGGGATTTTTTTCAGCGCGGACGGCAACCGCCGCACAGCAGGCCGCGTCCGTAGAGGCGGTCCGCGCCCTTGGGTCCCAGATCGCGCGCTTCCCGGTCCAGCGCGGCGAGCAGCCCGGCGCCGCGCTGCCCCGCATCCTTCATCGCGGCGGCGCGGGCGGCGACCAGCGGCGCGGCGAAGGACGTGCCCCGCACCGCCCGCCAGCGGCCGTTCGCATCCATCGCCTTCATGTCCGCCCCCGGCGCCGCATAGTCGAGATGCGCCGCGCGCCCCGCCTCGATGAGCGGACGGTCGCGGCCGTCGACCCCGGTCACCGCGATGACGCCGGGATAGGATGCGGGATAGGCGGGCGGCGCGGCCGGTCCGTCATTGCCCACCGCCGCGACGATCGTCATGCCCCGTGCGGCGCAGGCCGCCACGGCGCGCGCGAGCAGCATATTGTCCGGCCCGGCGAGGCTGATGGAGACGATGGGCACATGCTGCCCCTGCATCCAGTCGAGCGCGCGCACGATGGCCAGCGCCCCGCCGCCCGCCGGGTCGCGCCCATAGACGTCGGCGGCGACGATGCCCCCGGCCCCGGCATGGCGCAGCAGGGAGGCGATGGCGGTG
>JASGGS010000383.1:0-2641 GCA_047602685.1 Sphingobium sp. | reverse complement strand
GATGACGCGGGTTTCCTCGTCGATCACGACATTTTCCAGCACCGTGCCGAACCGCTTGGTGGTGGCGTATATCTCCGGCTCGGCCTCGGCCGACAGGTTGATCATCTTGGCGTAGCAGCCGCCCTCGAAGTTGAAGACGGCGGTGTCGGACCAGCCATGCTCGTCGTCGCCGATCAGGGTGCGGCTGGCGTCGGCCGACAGCGTGGTCTTGCCGGTGCCCGACAGGCCGAAGAAGACCGCCGTGTCGCCGTCCGGGCCGATATTGGCCGAACAGTGCATCGGCATCACGCCCTTGGTGGGGAGGAGATAGTTGAGGATGCCGAAGACCGACTTCTTCATCTCGCCCGCATAGGCGGTGCCGCCGATCAGGATCAGCTTTTCCGAGAAGTTGACCGCGATGACCGTCTCCGAACGGCTGCCGTGGCGGGCCGGGTCGGCGCGGAAGCTCGGCAGGTCGATGATGGTATATTCGGGCCGGAACGCGGCCAGCTCCGCCGCGTCCGGACGGACGAGGAGCGTGCGGATGAACAGGTTATGCCAGGCGAACTCGTTGATGACGCGGACATTGACGCGATATTCCGGCTGCGATCCGCCGAACAGGTCGGCGACATAGAGCTGCGGCTTGTCGCCCAGCGCCTTCAGGAAATCCTCCTTCAGGTTGGCGAAATGCTCCGGCGTCATGGGCACGTTGGTCTTGCCCCACCAGATGGTGCCTTCCGTCTCGGCATCCCTGACGATGAACTTGTCGGAGGCGGAGCGGCCGGTATGCTTGCCGGTCTTGACGACCAGCGGACCGTCCCTGGACAATATGCCCTCGCCATTGCGGACCGCTTCTTCCACCAGGGGCGCCGTCAGCAGGTTCCATTTGACCGTCGCGTTGGTTTCGATGCCCTGATCGGCCAGGCCGAAGGAAGATTGCGGTCGCATCTCAGCTCCTAAGAAATGATCGAACGCCATGCCGGGCGCTCGTGATTCGCAAAATCAGGCTTTGCGCCTATGTCCTGGCGCATAATGTCTACCGGCTTCATCGTCAAATCGCACTAACCCTTAATGGCCGCGCGGCGAATTGTTCGAAACGGCACGGCAAGGCCGTTTCGGATGCCGTTCGGCGGGCGGCGCCCCCGGCATGTCCCCCTTCCCCCTCGCGGGGCATGGCCTCCCTCGAAGCGCATGGCTTGCCGCCCGCCCGGCCATGGGCTATCCCTGCCTGCCCTGTCCGCGCCGCGCCCCTTGGGAGAAGCCCGCGCCATGAGCGCCACGATCGCCCTGGTCGACGACGACCGCAATATCCTCACCTCGCTCAGCATCGCACTCCAGGCGGAGGGTTTCGCGACACGGCTCTATTCGGACGGCCAGTCCGCGCTGAAGGCGCTGATCGACAATCCGCCCGACCTCGCCATATGCGACATCAAGATGCCGAAGATGGACGGGATCGAGCTGCTGACCCGCCTGCGCAAGGCGTCGGACATCCCCGTCATCCTCCTCACCTCCAAGACGGACGAGCCGGACGAGGCGCTCGGCCTCGCCATGGGGGCGGACGACTATATCGCCAAGCCCTTCTCCCAGCGGCTGCTGATCGCGCGCATCCGCGCCATATTGCGCCGCGCCGAAATGGCCCGGAAAGAGGCCGAGCCGACGAGCGAGGAGCCGGAGCCGCTGGTGCGCGGCCAGCTTGCCATGGACACCGCCCGGCACCGCGTGACGTGGAAGGGGACGGCCGTCACCCTGACCGTCACCGAATTCCTGATCCTGGAGGCGCTGGCGCAGCGGCCGGGCGTGGTGAAGAACCGCAACCAGCTCATGGACGCGGCCTATCATGACGACATCTATGTCGACGACCGCACCATAGACAGCCATATCAAGCGCCTGCGCCGCAAGTTCCGGGAGGCGGACCCGGAATTCAACGCGATCGACACGCTCTACGGTGCCGGTTACCGCTTTGCGGAAGAATAGGACCGTCCGGCCGCGGCCGCGCGCGCTGCCCTGGCGCATCTCCCTCACGCGGCGCATCCTCGCGGTGAACATCTTCGCGCTGGCCCTGCTGGCGGGCGGATTCTTCTACCTCGACAGCTATCGCACCCGCATCATCGACGAGCGGGTCAACCGCATCACGCGTGAGATGATGCTGATGAGCGCCGCCCTGCGCGACCTGCCGCCGCGCGCGCGCAATCCCATGATCGTCCGCTTCGCCGCGCTCACCGGCTATCGCGTGCGCCTCTACGCGGCGGACGGGCGGCGGGTGGAGGACAGCGTGGCCCTCGGCGTGCCGGGCGACCGGCTGGTCGACCCCCGGACGGAGCCGCTCAACATGCGCGCCGCGCGCCTGCTGGACGAGGTGGTGGACAGCATCGTCTTCGCCCGCGTGCCGCCCGTCTATTCGGAGCCGCCGGACGACACCGCCTTCGCCTGGTCGGAGGCGGCACGGGCGCGCGACAGCGGGGCGAGCGCCGCCAGCTTCCGCTTCGCGCCGGACCGCACCCCCATGCTGACCGTCGCGACGCCCTTTGACGGGCCGGGCCGGCGCGGCGGCGCGGTCCTGCTCGCGACGGAGAATGCGCGCGACATCACCATGACCGTCCGCGCCGAACGCCTGCGCATCAGCCTCGTCCTTGCCGCGGGCATCATCATCTCCATCCTCCTG
>JASGGS010000382.1:0-2664 GCA_047602685.1 Sphingobium sp. | reverse complement strand
TCAACGGGTCGCTTCGCGACGAACTGCTCAATGGCGAGATCTTCTACAGCCTCGCCGAAGCCAAGGTACTGATCGAAGCATGGCGACGGCATTACAATACCGTCCGCCCGCACAGTAGTCTTAGATACCGGCCTCCGGCACCAGAAACGGCGACACCGCCATATCCGGCCTCCGGTTCCGCTTCGCTCCACCTCCACCCGGATATGGCGACGGTGAGGTTAATCCACTAACAAACCAAACGGTCCACTCGGTGGGGGCTGATCAGTTTTATTTGTCCATTTTATCTAGACGGTAGCTGACAGCCGCGCCCGGTCCCGGGCGGGCGCGCCGCGCCGCTCCCCGCCGCCGATCATTTCGCGGTTTTTTAGGCAATGACTGTATTTGGTGGTGGCAATAATTCAGTCTTTTTTGCGAGATGAAGTATCGCGAGAGGGCTGAATCGTCTGATATATTACGCGGCGGAACAGCGAGCCGAGGTATGGGATCGCTGGCAGCACGCGGAGGCCGTGAGTTCGATCAGCCGAAGGTTTAATAGAGGGTAATGATCGGCATTATCGGTGATCTCGGCTAACCGACTCTCAAACGGGCTAAGTTTGTAGGGGGACGGGGGCAAACCGATAAGATTTGACAGATGGCTCTGCGCAAATAGTTCAGTCGGCCTTGAATGAACCCGAATAGGCGTCACGCAGGACGTTTTTTTGTACCTTGCCCATAGCGTTCTTCGGTAGCTCTGCGACGAAGAATATTCTCCTGGGCTGCTTGAAGCGCGCCAGTCGGTCGCCGATGGTAGACATCACCGACTGTTCGTCGGCGAAACCGGGTTCGCGCGCCACGATGACGGCGACGACCCCCTCGCCCATGTCCGGATGGGGCACGCCGATGATCGCCGTCTCATGCACCATGGGCAGCTCGTCCAGCACGCTTTCCACCTCGGCCGGATAGATATTATATCCGCCGGAGATGATCAGGTCCTTGGCCCGGCCGACGATGGAGACATAGCCCCGCTGATCGACAAGGCCCAGGTCTCCGGTCATGAACCAGCCGTCGTGGAACTCGGCCGCCGTCTTCTCCGGCATCTGCCAATAACCCTGGAAGACATTGGGGCCTGATACCTCGATCATGCCGATCTCGCCCACGCCCAGCGGTGCGCCGCTGTCCTGGTCGGTGATGCGCACCGAGACGCCGGGCAGCGGCAGGCCCACGGTCCCGGCGACCCGTTCCCCGTCATAGGGGTTGGACGTGTTCATGTTGGTTTCCGTCATGCCATAGCGTTCGAGGATGGCATGGCCGGTGCGTTCGCGGAATTCGCGGTGGATGTCGGCGGACAGGGGCGCGGAGCCTGAGATGAACAGGCGCATGTCCGCCGCCACCTCGGCGGTGAAGCGCGCGTCTCCCAGCAGGCGGATGTAGAAGGTGGGCACGCCCATCATCACGCTGGCCTGCGGCAGCAGGCGCAGCACCGCCTCCAGGTCGAACTGGGGGAGGAAGATCATGGAGGCGCCCGCCGCAAGGACGATGTTCGTGGCGACGAACAGGCCATGGGTGTGGAAAATGGGCAGAGCGTGGAGGAGCACGTCCTCTTCCTCGAACCGCCAATATTCGCGCAGCGTCAGGGCGTTGGAGAGCAGGTTGGCATGACTGAGCATCGCGCCCTTCGCACGGCCGGTCGTGCCGGAGGTGTAGAGGATGGCGGCGAGGTCGTCGTCTTCGCGTTCCACCGTAGCAAAGGCCTGCGCCGCCGCATCCGCCGCCAGGCTCAACGAGCCGCCGCCCTGCTGATCCAGATCCTCGACGCAGGGCACCCCGGCCTCGGCCGCCAGTGCCGCGATCTCGGCGCGCTTGCCCGTGGCGCACACGAACAGCGCAGGCCGGGCATCCCGCATGAAATAGTCGAGTTCATGGGCGGTATAGGCGGTGTTGAGCGGCAGGAAGATCGCGCCCGCGCGTACGGTGCCCAGATACAGCATCAGCATGTCGATGCTCTTGTCCGCCTGCACCGCGACCCGGTCGCCCGGCGCCACCCCGCGCGCGACCAGCACATTGGCAAAGGCGGCCGATCGCGCCTCCAGATCGGCGTAGGAGAAGGGCGCGCGATCGGTGAAGGTCGCGAAGGCACGGCTGCGATCGGCGGGGAAGCGCTGGCTGATGCGCGTGTAGAGATTGGTCATCTGGTCTTCACTCCGCTCGACGGTTGAGTGCTTGTCATGCTTGCCGCCATGGTCTGAAAGGGTTCACCGGTCGCCAGTTCGCCGCGATGGGCGAAGGCCTCGTGATTTTCCTCGATACTGTCGAGGTCGTAGAGATAGTTCACCATGATCCCGGCGCTCTGGCGCAGGCCGTTCTCGGAGAGATCTGCCAGCCAGTTCACGCGCTCCAGCCGGGCGCCATTGCCCAGATGGAAGCGGGCGACAGGGTCGAAGGGGCGACCGGAGCCGTTGCGTGCATGCCGGAAATATTCGACGACCCGTCGCATCAACATGGCCTGCAGCGCGGGCGCATCCGAGCCTTTCCACCAATGCTCGTCGTCCAGCCGCGCGACCAGGGGCTCGTCGGCATGGCCCGCCGTCGTCTTTGCCAGCCATGGGCGGAAACCGGGAACGGGGGAGAGGGTGGCGAACTGTTCCAGATTGGGCAGGCTGCGCTTCAGATCGGCCGCCACCTGCT
>JASGGS010000381.1:0-2678 GCA_047602685.1 Sphingobium sp. | reverse complement strand
GGGCGGGCCGCGTACATCGTATGGCCCGCGCCCCTCCCTGTTTCGATTGCGAGCCGGCCGGATCGGCTCAGCGGCCGACATGGCCCTTATTGTTGCTGAACGGATCGAGGATCGTCGCGACCTGGTTGATCGCCTGCGCCTCGGCATGGTGCGCCGCGTCCGCCGCGGCGCGCGCATCCTCGCGCTCCTTGCGCAGCTCGGAGATCAGCGCCTCGCGGTCGCCGGCCAGGCGATTGTCACTCGGTGCCTCGATGCCCGCCTTCTTCGCGGCCTTGCTGACCAGCGCGTCCAGTTCGCGCTGCGAGCACAGGCCGAGCGTCACCGGGTCCTTGGGCACGATGTTCGCGATGTTCCAGTGGGTGCGGTCGCGGATCGCGGCGATGGTGGTGCGGGTCGTGCCGATCAGCTTGCCGATGGCGCCGTCCGAAATCTCCGGATGATTGCGCAATATCCAGGCAATGCCGTCCGGCTTGTCCTGACGCTTGGAAACAGGCGTGTAGCGCGGCCCCTTGGTGCGGCGCACCGGATCGGGACCGGCCAGCATCTTCATGCGGTAGTCGGGATCGGCCTCCCCCTTCTGAATCTCGTCCTGCGTCAGTTCATGCGCCCGGACCGGATCGCGGCCGGTATATTTGGTCGCCGCCGTATCGTCGGCGATGGCCTGCACCTCAAGAATGTGGAGGCCGCAGAATTCAGCGATCTGATCGAAGGAAAGCGCGGTATTATCGACCAGCCAGCTGGCGGTTGCATGGGGCATGAGCGGCTGGGCCACGGGCATCTCCTGACGAGAAACAGAAACGATAAGGGCCGCCCCTTCAGGTGCGGCCGCTCCCTCCCTATCTAATCAATGCAGGCGCCGAGGGCAAGACATCACGCCGCCTCGGCCATATCCATTCGTGCCAGCATATGCAGGCTGTGCAGGAACTCGCTCGCGCTGCGCGCCCAGGTGAAGCTGCCGCCATAGGCCGCGCAGGCTTCCCGGTCCCGTCCCAGCGCCCCATCGACCGCCCGGCCGAGATCGTCGTCGAGGCATCCCGTGTCCGCCGTGACGATATCCACCGGGCCGGTCACCGGATAGGCGGCCACCGGCGTTCCGCACGCCATGGCCTCGATCATCACAAGGCCGAATGTGTCGGTCAGGCTGGGAAAGACCAGCACATCCGCCGCGCGATAGGCGCCCGCCAGTGCCTCGCCCGCCAGCAGCCCCAGGAACAATGCGTCCGGGAAACGGGCCTCCAGGGCCTCGCGCGCCGGGCCGTCGCCGACCACGACCTTGGTGCCGGGATGGTCCATGGCAAGGAAGGCCTCGACATTCTTCTCCACGGCGACGCGGCCGACATAGAGCAGGATCGGGCCGGGCAGCGCCGCCATGCGCGGATGACGGGCGCCCATGGGCGAGAATTGCGAGAGATCGACGCCCCGCCCCCAATGCTGTGTCTGGTGAATGCCTTCTTCGGCCAGCGCCCGGCGGATGGACGGCGTGGAAGCCAGAACGACGCTCGCCGGTCCATGGAACCAGCGGAAATAGGGCCAGAACAGCTTGGCGGGCAGGCCCGTCCGGCTCGCCATGTAGTCGGGGAAATTGGTGTGGAAGGCCGTGGTGAAGGGCAGTCCGCGGCGCAGGCACCAATGCCGCGCGGCCAGGCACAGGGGGCCTTCGGTCGCGAGGTGGATCGCATCGGGCTGCAGGTCCGCGATCATGCGGCCGACCGTGCGCGGCGCCGACATGGCCAGGCGGATTTCGGGATAGGTGGGGCAGGGCAGCGTCGTGAAACGGTCGGGGGAGATGACGATCAGTTCATGCCCCCGGCCTTCCAGTTCGCGGCGGACCGCCGACAGGGTGCGGACCACGCCGTTGACCTGCGGGACCCAGGCATCCGTGACGACGACGATGCGGGAGGACGGCCCCATGGCGCCCGCGCGCATCAGGCCGCCATCTCCAGCGCCGCCTGCCGCGCCCTGTCCCGCGCGACCATCTCGTCCGTCCAGTGCAGCACTTCCATCCTGCCGTCGAAATGCTCGACCAGCGCGGTGCAGCCTTCCACCCAGTCACCGTCATTATAATAGGTGATATCGCCGAACTGGCGGATTTCGGCGGTATGGATGTGACCGCAGACCACGCCGTCGATATGACGCCGTTCCGCCTCATGCGCCACGATCTCCTCGAAGCGGGAGATGAAGGACACGGCGTTCTTCACCTTGTGCTTGGCGACCTTGGAAAGCGACCAATAGGGCATTTTCAGCCAGCGGCGGACCCGGTTCACATGACGATTGACCGCCATGAGCAGCGTGTAGGCGGCATCGCCCACCACCGCGAGCCAGCGATGCGCCAGCATGATCGCGTCGAACTCGTCGCCATGGAGGACCAGGAGCTTGCGCCCGTCAGCAGTGGTGTGGATTTTCTTCCGCCGCACCTCGACGCCGCCGAAATTGAGGCCGGTGAACTGGCGGAACATCTCGTCATGATTGCCGGGAATATAGATTACGCGGGTGCCGCGCCGGGCGCGCTTCATGATGCGCCACACGACGTCGTTATGCGCCGTAGGCCAGTAGAGCCGCTTCTTGAGCTGCCATCCGTCGATGATGTCTCCGACAAGATAAAGCGTGTCGCTGTCCACGCTGTCGAGGAAGTCGATCAGCATCTCGGCATTGCAGCCGCGCGTGCCGAGATGGATGTC
>JASGGS010000039.1:0-24808 GCA_047602685.1 Sphingobium sp. | reverse complement strand
CCCGGCGGCGTCGAACTTTGCCTTGAATTCCTTCTGGTAGGTCTCTTCGAAGATGTCCTTGAAGCGGCCGTCATAGGCCTTCAGGATCGTGTTCTTGGTCGACAGGTAGAGCGGCCAGCCGAGGTTGAGCGAATAGTTCATCGAGGCGCGCGCGAAGTCGCGGATCGATTCGTCCAGATTGTACATCGCCATGGCGACGCCCGAGCCGGGGAAGTCGAACACGTCGAGGTCGAGGCTCTTGCCGTCGGCGCCGTCAAAGACGAGACGCAGCTTGCCGGGACCGGGGATCAGCGTGTCGGTGGCGCGATACTGGTCGCCGAACGCGTGGCGGCCGATCACGATGGGATCGGTCCAGCCCGGAACCAGGCGGGGGACATTCTTGATCACGATCGGCTCGCGGAAGACGACGCCGCCCAGGATGTTGCGGATCGTGCCGTTGGGCGACTTCCACATCTTCTTGAGCTTGAATTCCTCGACGCGCGCCTCGTCCGGGGTGATCGTCGCGCACTTCACGCCCACGCCATATTTCTTGATGGCATTGGCGGAATCGACGGTCACCTGGTCGTCCGTGCGGTCGCGCTCCTCCATGCCGAGGTCGTAATAGTGCAGGTCGATGTCGAGATAGGGCTTGATGAGGCGTTCGCGGATCCATTCCCAGATGATCCGCGTCATCTCGTCGCCGTCTATCTCTACAACCGGATTCTTGACGCTGATCTTTGTCATGGAATTGTCCGCTTTCTGGTCTGCTGATGGATGAGAGGCCCTTTAGCAAATGAGGGGCAGGGATCAACCGCTTCGCAACTTTGCGGACAGGGCGTTTCACGGCCTATTCGATAATGCGATGCAAAAGCGGATGAAACGCATCGGGGCGAGAAACATTGTGCGATCGGGCACAAGCCTTTAGTTGGACGCGATGGATCAACATTCTCTCCCGCTGCCGCCCGATCCGGCCAGGCCCGGTGATGGCGGCGTTCCGCCGATCCCGCAGGTTTCCGACGCGCTGCCGCCGGTGAAATGGCGATTCCCGTCCATCCATCCCGAAGGGCGCAAATTCGGTGCCGTCGCGGTGGGGATCACGCTGATCCTGGCGCTTCTGGGCTGGGAGGTCGCCGCCTGGCTGATGGCGGGCCTCAGCCTCTGGGTCTTCGCCTTCTTCCGTGATCCGATCCGCTGCGTGCCGCAGGACCAGGCCGCGATCGTCGCGCCCGCCGACGGCCTCGTCACGCTGATCCAGCAGGTCGTGCCGCCCGCCGGGCTTAACGGGCCGGACGGCCTTGGCGATGGCCCGTTGACGCGTGTCTCCATCTTCATGAGCGTGTTCGACGTGCATGTGAACCGCACGCCCATCGCCGGGACGATCAAGGCCGTGACCTATATTCGCGGCAAGTTCGTCAATGCCGATCTCGACAAGGCGAGCGAGGATAATGAGCGCCAGCATATCCTCGTCGAACGGGGCGACGGCCTGCGCATCGGCTTCACGCAGATCGCGGGGCTGGTGGCGCGGCGAATCGTGCCCTTCGTGAAGCCGGGCGATACGGTCGCGGCCGGGCAGCGCATCGGTCTTATCCGATTCGGCAGCCGTGTCGACGTCTATCTGCCCGCAGGCGTCGCGCCCCGGGTGGCGCTGGGCACGCATGCGGTGGCCGGCGAGACGGTGCTGGGCCGAATCGGTGACGCGGCCCCCGTCGCGGGACTGTTGCATTGAGCGATCCGCAGCGCATCCGGACCGGGCGCTTTCCCATGCGAAGCCGCGGCATAACCCTGCGCCAGGTCGCGCCCAACGCGGTGACGGCGATGGCGTTGTGCTTCGGCCTCACCGCCATGCGCTATGCCATGTCGGCGGAATGGGAGAAGGCGATGCTCGCCATCGTCCTGGCCGCCGTGCTGGACGGGGTGGACGGGCGCATCGCCCGCATGCTGCACGGGGAAAGCCGATTCGGCGCGGAACTGGACTCCCTGTCGGACGTCATCGCCTTTGGCGTGTCGCCGTCGATCATCCTCTATCTCTGGTCGCTGGAAGCGATGCCGCGCTTCGGCTGGATCGGGTCGCTGGGCCTCGCGCTTTGCTGCGCCCTCCGCCTCGCCCGGTTCAACGCGCAGATCGACATGGCGGACCAGCCGCTGAAGCTGGCCGGCTTCAACATGGGGGTGCCCGCGCCCGCGGGGGCGGGGCTGGCCCTGATGCCGGTCTTCCTGTGGCTGGCGACGGGGCTGGAACAGGCGCGCGACTGGCGCATCGTCCTGCCCTGGGCCATCGGCGTCGCCTTCCTGATGGTGTCGAACCTGCCCACCATAGGCTGGAAGCGCATGCGCGTGCCGCCTTCGCTGCGGCTGCTGGCCATAGGCGCGGCGGGCATGATTGCCGCGCTTCTCTTCACGGCTCCCTGGCCCGTATTGCTGGGCATGGGGATCGTCTATCTCGCCCTGCTGCCTCTCGGCTGGGCGAGCTACGCCCGGATCAGGCGGCAGCGCGCGCGCGTTCGAGACGGCTCGGCGTGAAGACGGGGGCGATGCGGCGGCGGCGGACCACATAGGCCTGAACCGGCGCGGACCGGGGCATGGGCTCGCCGCGCAGCGCCGCTTCGATCAGCGGCATATAGCCGCGAACCATCTGGACGATGACGAGGAGCGAGAAGAAGGCAGCGCCACAGAACACCGCTGCACCGATGATAGCGAACATATTGCCGAGCCTTTCTGTTCTTGCGACCGACAGGCATAGAATGTCCGAAGCCGATTCGCAGTTCCATATGTTCACTTTTTGTTCTCAAACTCTCTTTCTGTCAAGCCTTGCAATCGCGGGCGGACGGCGCTAAGGGCGCGACCTCAATCCACATGGACCCCGTTTCATACCGGTGCCCGTTTCACGGGTTCCTGGGGTCCAGAGGCTCAACCGGAAGGAGATTTCACTATGGCGGCACCTACCGTCACCATGCATCAGCTCATCGAGGCTGGCGCGCATTTCGGTCACCAGACCCATCGCTGGAACCCGCGCATGAAGCCGTATATCTTCGGTGAGCGCAACGGCATCCACATTCTCGACCTCTCGCAGACGGTTCCGCTGTTCAGCCGCGCGCTGGACTTCGTGTCCTCGACCGTCGCGGCGGGCGGCAAGGTTCTGTTCGTCGGCACCAAGCGCCAGGCGCAGGACCCGATCGCCGAGGCGGCCCGCAAGTCCGGCCAGCATTTCGTCAACCATCGCTGGCTGGGCGGCATGCTCACCAACTGGAAGACCATCTCCGGCTCGATCAAGCGCCTGAAGACCCTTGAGGAGAAGCTGTCGGGCGACACCCACGGCTTCACCAAGAAGGAAGTCCTCCAGATGACCCGCGAGCGGGACAAGCTGGAACTGTCGCTGGGCGGCATCCGCGACCTGTCGGGCATTCCCGACGTCATGTTCGTGATCGACGCCAACAAGGAAGAGCTGGCGATCAAGGAAGCCAATACGCTGGGAATCCCGGTCGTGGCGATCCTCGATTCCAACGTCTCGCCGGACGGCATCGCTTTCCCGATCCCGGCCAATGACGACGCCAGCCGCGCGATCCGCCTCTATTGTGAAGCCGTCGCCGCTGCCGCCACCAAGGGCAATCGCGGTGCGCAGGAAGCATCCGGCATCGACCTCGGCGCGCTGGACGTGCCGCCGGCCGAGGAAGCCGTCGAGGCCTGATTCCGGTCCCTTTATCCGTCGGGCGGGGCGGAGTGACGCGAAGCTGTCACCTCCTCCGCCTAACGGACCGCAATTTTTGAGAAGACAGGAGCCAAGCACATGGCAGAGATTACCGCAGCCGCCGTCAAGGATCTGCGCGAGCGCTCCGGCGCCGGCATGATGGACTGCAAGAAGGCGCTGGCCGAAACCAATGGCGACCTCGAAGCGGCCGTCGACTGGCTGCGCGCCAAGGGCCTCGCCGCTGCCGCCAAGAAGTCCAGCCGCACCGCGGCCGAGGGTCTGGTCGGCGTCGCCGTCGCGGGCACCCGCGGCGTTGCCGTCGAGGTGAACTCGGAAACCGACTTCGTTGCCAAGAACGAGCAGTTCCAGGATTTCGTACGCACCGCCGCCAAGGTCGCGCTGGACAATGGCATTGCCGATGCGGAGGCGCTCGGCGCGGCGGCCCATCCGGCCGGCGGCACCATCGCCGAGAAGCTGGTCAACAATGTCGCCACCATCGGCGAGAACCAGCAGTTGCGCCGCGTCGCGAGCGTGAGCGTCGAGCAGGGCCTGGTCGTGCCCTATGTCCACAACGCCGCCGCGCCGGGCCTCGGCAAGATCGGCGTTCTCGTCGCGCTTGAGGGCGATGCGGGCACGGACGTGCTGGAACCGCTCGGCAAGCAGATCGCGATGCACATCGCCGCTGCCTTCCCGATCGCGCTGTCGGCCGCCGACATCCCGGCCGAGGTGCTGGAGCGCGAGCGCAAGATCGGCGCGGAGAAGGCCGCCGAATCCGGCAAGCCCGCCGAGATTATCGCCAAGATGGTCGAGGGCGCCGTGCAGAAGTTCGCCAAGGAAAATGCTCTCCTCAGCCAGCTTTTCGTGATCGACAACAAGACCCCGATCGCGGACGTGGTGGCAAAGGCGGCGAAGGAAGCCGGCAAGTCGATCACGCTCAAAAATTATGTCCGTTTCCAGCTCGGCGAAGGCATTGAGAAGGAAGCGACGGACTTCGCGGCGGAAGTCGCTGCGGCGGCCGGTCTCTGAGGCCCGGCGGATAACGGCGCTTCCCTGATAGGAACGCTTGGCATGACGGCGCGGCCCGACTAAGGTCCGCGCCGTTATTCTGTCCGCTGTCCCGGAATCTGCGCACCGCATGTCTAGCCTGCCCTATAAACGCCTGCTTCTGAAACTTTCCGGCGAGGTCCTGATGGGGACCGGCCAGTTCGGGATCGATCCCGAGACGGTCGCGCGCGTGGCCGAGGAGGTGAAGGGCGCCAAGGATGCGGGCTATGAACTGTGCCTCGTCATCGGCGGCGGCAATATCTTCCGGGGGATAGCGGGCGCCGCGCGCGGCCTCGATCGCACCACCGGCGACTATATGGGCATGCTGGCGACGATCATGAACGCGCTCGCCATGCAGAATGCGTTGGAGAAGCTGGGCGTGGAGACGCGCGTCCAGTCGGCCATCCCCATGCAGACGGTATGCGAGCCCTATATCCGCCGCCGCGCCGCCCGCCATCTGGAGAAGGGGCGGATCGTGATCTTCGCGGCGGGTACGGGCAATCCCTTCTTCACGACCGACAGCGGCGCGGCCCTGCGCGCGGCGGAGATGAATTGCGACGCGCTGCTCAAGGGCACCAGCGTCGACGGCGTGTACGATGCCGATCCCAAGAAGGTTGCCGGTGCAAAGCGTTATGATATCGTCACTTATGACCAGGTATTGAGCGACAATCTGAAGGTCATGGATGCCAGCGCCGTGGCGTTGTGCCGAGAGAATGATATCCCCATCATCGTCTTCAACATCCGTGAGCGGGGCAATCTGGCCAAGGTGCTGCGGGGAGAGGGCACGGCCACGACCGTCCGGACGTCGGCTTGAAACACAAGGAAGGACAAGAGCATGGCCCAATATGACAAGGCCGATCTGGAACGCCGCATGGCCGGTGCCGTCGAATCGTTGAAGGGCGATCTTGCCGGTCTGCGCACGGGCCGCGCCAATGTCGCGTTGCTCGATCCCGTGACGGTGGAGGTCTATGGCGCCCATATGCCGCTCAACCAGATCGCGACGGTATCCGCGCCGGAGCCGCGCATGCTGTCGATCCAGGTGTGGGACAAGAGCAATGTGACGCCGGTGGACAAGGCGGTGCGCTCCGCGGGCCTCGGCCTCAATCCCATCGTCGACGGCCAGACGCTGCGCCTGCCGATCCCGGACCTGACCGAGGAGCGGCGCAAGGAACTGGCCAAGCTCGCCAGCAAATATGCGGAGGGCGCTCGCGTCGCCGTCCGCAATGTCCGCCGCGACGGCATGGACAGTCTCAAGGCCGACGAGAAGAAGGGGGAGATCAGCGAGGACGAGCGCAAGCGCAAGGAGGGGGAGGTCCAGAAGCTGACCGATTCCACCATCGCGGACATCGATGCCGCCGCCGCCGCCAAGGAAAAGGAAATATTGGGCCAGTAAGCCCTTTCGAATGAAGCGGGGACGGGGAACGGCTTTTGCATCTGGACACGCCTATTCGGGAGCCGGTGGACGGGCAGGGCGCATGCGGGTGATGCGGCCATGATCCTGTCCAGAGCCCGGCTGCGCGGCAAGACCGCCCCGGCGCCCGAACTCGCGGCGCCGGAGGGAGGCATCGTTCCGCGCCACGTCGCCATCATCATGGACGGCAATGGCCGCTGGGCCGCGAAGCGCAAGCTGCCGCGCTTCGCCGGGCACAAGGCCGGGGCGGACGCGGTGCGCAAGGTGGCGCGTGCCGCGCGCGACATGGGCATCGAATGCCTGACGCTCTATGCCTTCTCCTCGGAGAACTGGAAGCGGCCGGAGCAGGAGATCGCCGACCTGACCGGCCTCCTCAAGCATTTCATCGCCAGCGATCTGGACGAATTCCACGCCCGCAACACGCGGCTGCGCATCATCGGCGACTATCGCGCGTTCGAGGCGTCGGCGGTGCGCATGATCGAGGACGCGCTGGAGCGCACGGCGGGCAATGACGGCTCGACCATCGCCATAGCGCTCAACTATGGCTCGCAGAATGAACTGACCCGCGCGGCGCAGGCTCTGGCCCGCCGGGTCGCCGCCGGAGAACTTTCGCCCGACGCCATCACGGCGGAAGCCATCGCCGCGGAGCTGGACACGGCCGGGCTGCCGCCGCTCGACCTCCTCATCCGCACTTCGGGCGAACTGCGCCTGTCCAATTTCCTGCTGTGGCAGGCCGCCTATGCGGAGCTTTATTTCACCGACACGCTCTGGCCCGATTTCGATGCGGAGGCGCTGCGGGCGGCCTGCGCGTCCTTCTCCGGGCGGCAGCGGCGCTATGGTGGTCTGTGACGCCTGACGCTTCCGCGCCGGTGAGGAAGTCCGACCTCGGCGTCCGGGCCGCATCCGGCATCGTGATGGTCGCGCTGGCGGTGGCCGCGCTGTCCCTGGGCGGGCCCGTATTGACCGCCTTCATAGCGGCGATCGCGCTCGGCGTGTTGTGGGAGGCATGGGGCCTGGTGCGCCGCATCGCGCGCGGCCCGGCCCGCCGCATCCTCTGGATGGGTGCACTGACCGTCTATGTGCTGGCGGCGGCGGACGGCCTGCTGAGCGCGCAACCCGCCATGCGCTGGCTCGCCATCGCCAGCGTCATCGCCACCGACACCGGTGCCTATTTCGCGGGGCGCGCCCTTGGCGGACCGCGGATCGCGCCGTCGATCAGCCCGTCCAAGACATGGGCGGGGCTTGGCGGCGGCATGGTCGGCGCCACGCTGGTGATGCTGATCTTCCTCCTGTCGCTTTCCTACGCCCTGACCGGCCTTGGCGGACAGGCGCCTTCGCTCCTCGCCATCGACTGGTCGCTGCGCGCGACCCTCTTCACCGTCGGGGCGGGGGCGCTCGTCGCGGTCCTCGCACAGGCAGGCGATTTCTTTGAAAGCTGGATGAAAAGACGGGCAGGGGTCAAGGATAGCGGACGGCTCATCCCCGGCCATGGCGGGCTGTTCGATCGGGTGGACGGCCTGCTGGCGGTCGCATGCCTCCTGGAAATCATGCTATGGACAGGCTGGCTGTGACAGAGATCAGGACCATAACCATTTTCGGCGCCACCGGCTCGGTCGGCCGTTCGACGCTCGACCTGATCGCGCGTTCGCCCGCCGCGTTCAGCGTCGCCGCGCTGACGGCGCATAGCGACGCGGCGGCGCTGGCCAGGGCGGCGATCGCACATCATGCCCGCCTTGCCGTCATCGGGGACGAGGCGCGCTATGCCGATCTGAAGGCTGCCCTGTCCGGCACAGATATCGAGGCGGCCGCCGGTCCGGACGCGCTGCTCCATGCGGCGGAACTGGGCGCCGACTGGACCATGGCCGCCATTGTCGGCTGCGCGGGCCTGGCCCCCACGCTCGCCGCGATCCGGCAGGGGCGGACGGTGGCGCTCGCGAACAAGGAATCGCTGGTGTCGGCGGGCGCGCTGATGATGGACGCGGTGACGGCATCGGGGGCCACATTGCTACCCGTGGACAGCGAACATAATGCGATATTCCAATGCCTTGCGGGCGGAAATATAGAGGATGTCGCCCGCATCGTCCTGACCGCCAGCGGCGGCCCGTTTCGCGCCGCCTCGCTGGAGGAAATGCGCGCCGTCACCCCGGCGCAGGCGGTGAAGCATCCCAACTGGTCGATGGGCGCCAAGATCAGCGTCGATAGCGCGACGATGATGAACAAGGGCCTTGAACTGATTGAGGCCTATCATCTTTTTCCCGTCGGACTGGACAGGCTGGAGGTGATCGTCCACCCCCAGTCGGTCATCCACTCCATGGTCGAATATCGCGACCGTTCGACCCTGGCCCAGCTTGGCAGCCCGGACATGCGCGGGCCCATCGCCCATGCGCTGGCCTGGCCGCAGCGCATGGCCAGCCCGTGCGAGCCGCTCGACCTCGCCCGCATCGGCCGCCTCGATTTCGAGGCGCCCGATACCGTCCGCTTCCCCGCTTTGGCCCTGGCGCGGGCGGCTATAGAGGCGGGGGGCGCCCGGCCCGCCATATTGAATGCCGCCAACGAGGTCGCGGTGGAGGCTTTTCTTCAGGGCCGCATCCGCTTCCTTGAAATCGCCACGATTGTCGAAGAGACACTGACGCGGTATAGCCCGCCTCCGCCCACAAGCATCGAAGAGATCGGGGCGGTGGATCGCGAAGCTAGGGGGCATGCGATCAGTCTGCTGAAAGTTGCGCGCATTGACTGAAACTCCCGGTTTGATCCTGACGCTTCTCGCTTTCGTGGCCGTTATCGGCCCGCTCGTCTTCGTCCATGAAATGGGGCACTACTGGATCGCCCGCCTGTGCGGCGTGCATGCGGAAACCTTCTCCATCGGCTTTGGCAAGGAAGTGGCGCACTGGCACGACCGGCGCGGCACGCGCTGGCGCGTCGCGGCGCTGCCCCTGGGCGGCTATGTGAAGTTCGCGGGCGACATGAACGCCGCCAGCCAGAGCGATCCGGACTGGCTGTCCCTGCCTGCGGAGGAGCGGCAGAAGACCTTCCAGAGCAAGCGGCTCTGGCAGCGCGCGGCCATCGTCGCGGCGGGTCCGGCGGCCAATTTCCTCTTCGCCATCTTCATCCTGGCGGGTTTCGCCATGGTCTATGGCGAGAATGTCACCTCGTCGGAGATCGGCGGCGTGCGGCAAGGCAGCGCGGCGGCGGAGGCGGGGGTGCTGCCCGGCGACCGCATCGTGGCGCTCGACGGCGCGCGGGTGGACCGGTTCGAGCAGTTGAGCCGGTCGGTCATCGGACGGCCGGGCGAGGAGATCAGCCTGACCGTCGAGCGCAAGGGCGAGGCGCTGACATTTCCCGTTACGATCGGGACACGCGTGGAGCGCGACCGGTTCGGCAATGAATTCCGCCTCGGCATGCTGGGCGTGGTCAGCAACAAGGCGGAGACGCGCAATGTCTCCCCCATCGAAGCGCCGGTCATCGCCGCGCGGCAGGTGGGCGCGATCGTCACCATGATGGTCGACGGGCTGTGGCAGATCGTCTCCGGCCGCCGGTCGGTGGAGGAACTGGGCGGCCCCCTCAAGATCGCCCAGATTTCCGGGGAACAGGCGGCGCGCGGGCCTGCCGACTTCATCTTCTTCATCGCGCTCATCTCGATTAACCTCGGGTTCATCAACCTGTTGCCAATTCCCATGCTCGACGGAGGCCATCTCCTGTTCCAGGGAATTGAAGCATTGCAGCGCAAACCCGTGAGCCCGCGTGTCCAGGAGCTGGCTTACAGGTCCGGCCTCGCGCTGCTGCTCGCGGTGATGGCCATGGTCACTTTCAATGATTTGACATCTTTCGGCCTCTGGAAGGGGCTGACCGGCTTGATCGGCTGAGCCGCATCGGGCAGGGAGTGCTGCCCACGGAGGGCGACCGTGGGGGCCTTTATCATACAGGGCGATATGAACGGAGCAGAGGTGGACCGCGTGACAGCGACGAGCAGCAAGACCTTGTGGCGTGGCGCCATGCCCCTCTTCATGGCCGGCACGGCATTGGGGGGCATGGGACTGACCGACGCCGCCATGGCCCAGACGCGCGCTGCGAAGCCCGCGCGGCCCGCCGCCGCCGCGACCCCGGCGGCCGCGCTTCCGGCCCTGCCGACCGGCACGATCAAGGGGCTGGTGGTCTCCGGCAACCAGCGCATCGAGCGCGATACGGTGCTGTCCTACACCAAGCTGCGGATGGGCGATTCATACACGCAGGAGACGCTGGACGCCGCGCTCAAGGACCTGTTCGGGACCGAACTCTTCGCCGATGTGAAGATTCGCGACGATGCGGGCACGCTCACCATCGAGGTGGTGGAGAATCCCGTCATCAACCGCATCGTGCTGGAGGGCAACAAGCGGATCAAGGACGAGAAGATCCTGCCCGAGATCAAGATGGCCCCGCGCCAGATCTATACACGGTCGAAGGTGCGGGCGGACGTCGCCCGCATCATCGAACTGTACCGGCGCCAGGGTCGCTTCGCCGCCGTCGTCGATCCCAAGCTCGTCAAGCTCGACCAGAACCGCGTCGATATCGTCTACGAGATTTCGGAGGGACCGAAGTCGAAGGTCCGCCAGATCAACGTGATCGGCAACGACCATTTCTCCGACGGCCGCCTGCGCAGCGAGATGGCGACGAAGCAGTCGCGCTTCTTCCGCATCTTCTCCTCCGGCACCACCTATGATCCGGACCGCCTGGCCTATGACCAGCAGAAGCTGCGGCAATTCTACCTGACGCAGGGCTATGCCGATTTCCGCGTCGTGTCCGCCGTGGCGGAACTGACGCCGGACAAGCAGGACTTCATCATCACCTATGTGGTGGAGGAGGGGCAGCGCTACAAATTCGGCGACGTGGAGGTGGAGAGCGACATTCGCGACCTGTCCGCCGACGCGCTGAACAAGACCCTGCCCATGCACAAGGGCGACTGGTACAATGCCAAGCTGGTCGAGGATACGGTCGACCGGATCAACGAGACGGCCGGCCTCTTCGGCTATGCCTTCGCGGATGTCAGCCCGGATTTCAACCGCGACAAGGACGCCCTTACCATGGGCATCACCTTCCGCATCGGCACCGCGCCGCGCGTCTATGTCGAGCGGGTGGACATCAACGGCAACACCCTGACCAAGGACAAGGTGGTCCGCCGTGAATTCCGCCTGGCGGAAGGCGACGCGTTCAACAGCTTCCTCGTCAAGCGCTCGCAGGACCGCATCAACTCGCTCGGCTTCTTCCAGGAGAAGCTGACCGTCGAGCAGAAGCCGGGATCGACGCCCGACCGCATCGTCCTCGAAACCAATGTGGAAGAGAAGTCGACCGGCGAGCTGCAATTGTCGGCGGGCTTCTCCTCCCTGGAGAAGTTCATCGTCTCCGCCTCCATCCGCCAGCGCAATTTCCGCGGCATGGGGCAGGAACTGCGCACCAGCGTCAATTACTCGGCCTATTCCAAGTCGGTCGAGGTGGGCTTCACCGAACCCTATTTCCTCGACAGGAATATCGCGCTGGGCGGCGACATCTTCCGCCGCGACTATAGCAGCTTCAACTATCTGACGGACAACACCCGCAACACCACCTACAAGGAGGTGACGACGGGCTTCCAGTTGCGCGCGGGCGTGCCGCTGACCGAATATATGTCGCTCGGCCTGCGCTACGGCCTGTCCTTCGCGAACGTCACGCTGGACGAGGCGACCTATTACACCAACGGCGTCTGCGACCCCATCAAGGCGGGCCGCTATCTCTGCGACGCGATCGGCAAGCGCACCACCTCGTCCATCGGCTATTCGCTGATCTACGACCGGCGCGACAACCGCATCCGTCCGCAGCGCGGCTTCTACGCCAATCTCAGCCAGGACGTGGCGGGCCTGGGCGGCGACGTGCGCTATGTGCGCACCCGCCTGGAGGGCGGCCAATATTATTCGCTGGGCGGCGGCTTCATCTTCTCGCTGCGCGGGGAGGGCGGCCATATCGCCTCCTTCGAGAACCAGCGCTATGACAGCACCGGCGCCGCCGTGGAGAAGGTCCGCCTGACCGACCGCTTCTTCCTGGGCGAGCCGCAGATGCGCGGCTTCGATATTCGCGGCGTGGGTCCGCGCGTGCGCCGTCAATATTATGCGGCGGACGGCAATCTCACGACGGCGGACAATAATTCCGACGACGCGCTGGGCGGCAAGGTCTATTATCTCGTCCATGCCGAGGTCGAGATCCCGCTCGGCGCCGGTGCGCGCGAACTGGGCCTGCGCCCGGCGGTGTTCATGGATGTCGGCGCGGTCGGCAACCTGCGCTCGCCCACGCTCATCAACGGCAATGGCATCTATAACGGCACCTGCACCATCACGGACAGCGCGGGCACCTATATTCGTCGCGACAATGCCACCGCTCCCGGCACGGTGGGTTGCACGACGGCGGCCAGCGGCGAAACCGCGACCTATGACGGCAACGGCTTCCGCGAGACCTATCTGGGCGACACGCTCAAGCCGCGCCTGTCGGTCGGTTTCGGCGTGAACTGGAACTCGCCCTTCGGCCCCTTCCGCATCGATATTGCCAAGGTCCTGCTCAAGCAGCCCGGCGACGACACCAAGACCATCACATTCAACATAGGGACTCAGTTCTGATGCGTAATATGTTCCAAAACCTCGCTCTGGCGCTGCCCCTTGGCGCCGCGATGATGACCGCGGCTCCCGCGCTGGCGCAATCGCGCCTCGGCGTCGCGGTGGTCGATGTGGAGCGCGCTGTCGCGACCTCCAACGCCTATGCCACCGCGCGCACGCAGATGGAAACCACCTACAAGGCGCAGATCGACCAGTTCAACAGTCGCAAGACGGCCCTTGAAACCGATCTCAAGACCAAGCAGGACGCGCTGAACGCCGCGCTCAAGGCCGCGGGCAACAAGCCGACCCCGGCGATCGAGAGCCAGTATCAGGCTCTCCAGACCTCGCAGCAGAACGCGCAGGCCGAATTGCAGCGCATCGGCTCGCCCGTCGCCCTGGCGCAGGCCTATGTCGAGGAGCAGATTTCGGCCAAGCTGGGCGACGCGCTCAAGAACGCCATGACCTCCGCCAAGGTGGACCTGGTGCTGAAGCCGGAGGCGACCGTCTCCTACCAGCCGACCGTCGACATCACGGAGCAGGTGAAGGCGCAGCTCAACACGCTGATCCCGAACGCGTCGATCACGCCGCCCGCCGGCTGGCGTCCGGGCGGTCAGCAGCAGCAGGGTGCCGCCCCGGCCGCCGCCGCGCCCGCCAGCCCGACCGCGAAGCCCACCGGCCGCTGATCCGTGGCGGACGAGACCGTTGCAGAGGTGAAGGCCGCCATCGGCCCGCTGGACATCCGGCGGGTCATGGCGGCCCTGCCGCACCGCTACCCGATCCTCCTCGTGGATCGGGTCGTGTCGATCGCGCCGAATGAGAGCATTCACGCGATCAAGGCGGTGAGCGTCAACGAACCCTTTTTCCAGGGCCATTTCCCCGGCCGCCCGATCATGCCGGGCGTGCTGATCGTCGAGGCGCTCGCGCAGTCGGCGGGCATATTGGCCTTCGAATCCCTGGGCCTCGTCGGCACGGGCAAGCTCGTCTATTTCATGGGCATAGAGGAGGCCAAGTTCCGCCAGCCGGTGGAGCCGGGCTGCCTCCTGAACCTCCATGTCGAGATAGTGAAGACGCGCGGCGCGGTGTCCAAATTCTCCGGCAAGGCGCTGATCGACGGCAAGGTCCATGCGGAGGCGAACTTCACCGCCATGGTGGCCGACGCGCCGCAGGACTGAACGGTTCGCCGACTATCTCGCACGGCGGCGGGGCTTGTGCCTCAGCCGCCTTGCCATTTCCGGTCCAAGCCGCTATGGGCCGCGCTTCGCATCCTTCGGCTGGTCGGAAACCAGCCATAACCGGAGCTTGGGCATGGCCAAGAAAGACACGCATCCCGACTATCACTTCATCACCGTCCAACTGACCGACGGTTCGAGCTTCAAAACCCGCTCGACCTACGGCAAGGAAGGCGACACGCTGGCGCTCGACATCGATCCCAGCTCGCACCCCGCTTGGACGGGCGGCAATCAGCGCCTGCTGGACCAGGGCGGCCAGGTCGCCCGCTTCAACAAGCGTTTCGGCGGCCTCACCCTCAAAAAAGGCTGACCGGCTCTACATCATCCTGCGGGGAAGGGCGCTTCGGGCGCCCTTTTTCATGCGCGGCGCGCGGGATGCGGCCACCGTCCCGTGGACGGGCATGCGCTTTATCCGGCAGTTTATAACGGTCCGTCAGTCGCGACATCGATGCACGGCTCATCCGGACCGAGAGACTCGAACCGGGCCTTCAGTGTCCGATAGGTCGCGGGCGCGATATGGAGGTTTCCGGGCCGTGTGTTCCGCTGCTCGATCCGTCGCCACGCAATCTCTTCGGGGCAGGTCACACGGTAGAGAACAGCTTCCCCGCCACGCCTCGCTATGATGGACTGGACATGCTCCCCGTGCCCAAGTCCATGCATCGACCCCAGACCTTCTCCATCATTCCGGATACCCGCCGGGCATATTCCGGGAAGTGCCCGGCGGGAGGATCGTTGCCGTAGAGCTGGACCATCCAATCTTCGCGCGAATGTCGTCTTGCCCACTCCGAGGAAGCCGTGGATCATGTGGACCTTGGGTGTGAGCAGCATGACACCTTTTAAACCGGAAAAGCGGTTCCCGACAGGGCTGGCTCGTAAAGCCGACAGCCGGTTTTCCATCCATCTGGATAGGCATTAATATATTCAGCCATCGTTGAGTATTTCTCGATAGCAGCCACGGTGCCGACACTTCATATTTTTGTCGTGACTGCCTATCCTCCGTTGGAAACCGCTCGACTTCTGCTTCATCCGTTGGAATTGGCGGATGCGGATCAAATCCAGCGTAAATTTCCACATCCGGAGATCGTGCGCTTCCTGCACGATAATGTGCCATGGCCCTATCCGCCAGACGGTGCGCTGAGCTACATCGAGAAGCTGGCGCTTCCGGCGATCCGCGAAGGCCGTGCCTGGCACTGGACTATCCGCCGCAAAGAACTGCCTTCGGACGTGATCGGTTTGGTGAGCCTTATGCGCCAGCCGGATGATAATCGTGGCTTCTGGCTTGTTCCCGAATGGCAGGGTCAAGGATTGATGCGGGAGGCGAGTGATGCGGCGACCGATTATTGGTTCGGTCCGCTCGGAGAGGCGGTCTTGCGCGTGCCGAAAGCCACCGCAAATATTGCGTCCCGCGCAATATCTGCGGGAAGCGGGATGCGCGTCATATGGACGGGGGAGAGGGACTATGTTTCAGGTCGCCATCCTGCTGAGCTATGGGAAATTACGTCTGACGAATGGGCTTCGCGACTTCGCACAAACCAACCTCGGATGTAGTGAATGGCGGCCGTCGCTCTACATGGCTGCTAAGGCAATCTGTCAGGCTTTCCACCCGTGTCGACGGGAATGGGTACATCCGGCCATCATCGCTCATGCATTGCTTCCATCCGCTTCATGGCGGACAAAGGGCCGATGCGGTTCGAGGACAGCTATATTGGCCGGTTGCGGCGGTTGGCTGGAAGCGCGACGCTGATTGTGCCGGGCTTCCGCGCGCTCATTTTCGACAAGGACGGGGCTTTGCTGGTGATGCGTCGTGCGGACACCGGCTTATGGGGTTTGCACGGCGGCAGCATGGAACTGGGCGAAAGCGCCGCGCAAATGATCGAGCGCGAAGTGCGGGAGGAAACAAGCCTTCGGGCGGGCGGCTTTGACATTTTCGGCCTTGCCTCTCAGCCGGACCTCGAAACGCACGTCTATCCCAATGGGGATCGTATCCACAATTTTGCCCGGTTGGCGGCAATTCATCATTGGACGAGCCATCATTGTACGGGAACGCCGACCGCACTTGATGGCGAAGCGACGGATTTCAGGTTCGTGACGAAGGTCGAGGATATTCCTTCCGTGCAGCGCGTGGAGCAGGAAATGCGATGTGTCGCACCATATCGCGAATATGTCTGCACCGGATCGTTCCAGCTTCTGTGACGGATTTTCCATTGTCGCTGCCTAAAGGCCGGCAACTCGCGCCCACGCCGCGCACGCCAACCGTCCGTCACCCCGGACAGCGCGTATAGCGATAGCTTGCCGCCGGGTCCTTCTCCGTGCGCGTCAGCGTGTCGCCCTCGACCGTCAGCGCCATGTCCTTGGACCATTCCATGCCTTCGCCGGTGAAGGAGAAGCGGCCCTCCATGCGGCTGGGCGTCGGATAATTGACCACGGCGGGCTTGCCCACGGATTCGTAGAAGCGCAATTGCTTGCCGTCGATGGTCAGCAGGCCCTTGGCGATGGCGGCATCGGGGCCGCAATCCTTCGGCACCAGGCCCCAGCGTCCCTGGAGCGCGACGGGAACGGTCTGGCCGCCAGGGCTTGCCGCGCCGATCGCATTGGCCGGGACGGCGGGCGCCGCTTCATTGTCCGCCGGGCCCTCGTCCTCCGCCCGGTTTTCCACGATGGCGGCGTTGTTCAGGCCCCCTTCGTCTTTCTGCCCCCTTTCGTCCTTTCCCTTGTCGCAGGCAGCCAGGGCCAATGTCGCGGCGATGATGAAGCGGGTCTTCTGCACGGCGTTTCTCCCTATGCTCTCATGGCATGGAACGCGGGAGAAGGCGCCTATTTCCATTCG
The DNA here is from genome assembly GCA_047602685.1 of Sphingobium sp. Taxonomy (GTDB): domain Bacteria; phylum Pseudomonadota; class Alphaproteobacteria; order Sphingomonadales; family Sphingomonadaceae; genus Sphingobium. The sequence continues at coordinate 8,040 of JASGGS010000039.1, read as the reverse complement.
TCGCGTACGAAACCACTACCAGCCATGGCTGACCGGCTCGATCACCGGTCCGTTTTCGCCAAAGGGACGCCAGGCGGTCTTGAGCCGTCCCTCGCGCGCCTTGAAGAAGAACTGGCTGCATACCAGCCAGCCTTTCAGCGGGCGCAGCGGCAATATGCAGGTGGCGACGAGGAAGGGGAGCGAGGTCAACAGATGCACCCAGAAGGGCGGCTCCGCGAAAATCTGGAGCAGCAGGGCAAAGGTGACGGCGGGTATGCAGCCGAAGCATATGACGAAGAAGGCCGGGCCGTCCGCCGGATCGGCGAAGCCATAGCTCAGGCCGCAATGGTCGCATGCCTTGCGCAGCGTCAGGAAGCCGTCGAACAGCCTTCCCTCGCCGCATCGGGGGCAGCGTCCGCGAATGCCGGTTCGGACGGGCGGGCAATAGGGCCATTGCCGCTCATCCCCGGGCCCGGCAGGCGAGGCGGGGCCCTTGGCTTGTTCCTGTGCCTCTGCCTGCGCTTCGGCGGGGGCTGGGATGGGGGCCTGAGCTGGGGCGGGGGCGGTCTCGGTCATGGCGGACGTCCTTGGGGGCTTGCTATCTCTCCTATAGGCTTTATGCATGCATTATTGAACCATACATAAAAGGACATCCGGCCATGCACAAATGGCTGCCCGACCTGGCCGGCACCGGCGGTCCCAAATATCTGGCCATAGTGGATGCGCTGGAACAAGGCATCCGGCTCGGCACGCTTCGCCCCGGCGAGCGGCTGCCCACCCAGCGCGAACTGGCCCGGCAACTGGGCGTGGACCTCACCACCGTCACGCGCGCCTATGGCATCGCGCGCGATGCCGGGCTGATCGAGGGGGTAGGGAAGCTAGGGAGCTTTGTCAGGAACAGCGCGGGCCATGCGGCGGGCATGGCCACGGAAAGGAGCGGGATGATCCAGCCGCCCCAGCCCGCTTTCGGACTGCTGGGCGAGGCGATGCGCACCGGGCTGACCCGGCTGCTGAAGGCGGGCGGGGGGTCCCCGCTGCTCCAATATCCGCCGGGCGGCGGCGCGCTGCACGACCGGCGGCAGGCGGCATCGGCCTTTACGGAGCGGGGGCTGTCCACGCGGGAGGAACAGGTGGTGCTGGCGGCCGGAGGGCAGAATGCGCTCCACGCCCTCCTCTCCGCCTTGCTGGCGCCGGGCGGGACGCTCTGCCTGGGCGCGTCCGCCTATCCGGGGGTGCTCTCCTCGGCGCGCATGCTGGGGCTTCGGCTGCGGCCCGTTGCAGGCGACGCTGGCGGTCTCGACCCGGACGCGGTGGAGGCGGCGGCGCGGGCCGGGGCGCGGGCGATCTATGTCGTGCCGACCAACGACAATCCGACTACCGCGACGCTGGACGAGGAGCGGCGGCGGGCGCTGGCCGCGACGGCCCGCCGGCATGGCCTGTGGATCGTGGAGGATGATGCCTATGGCCTGCTCCCCGCCGCTCCGCCGCCGCCCATAGCCTGCTTCGCGCCCGAGCGGACATGGCATATCGCCAGCGTGTCGAAGATTATCTCGCCGGTGCTGCGCGTGGCCCATATGCGCGTTCCGGACGGCGCCGCCTCCGATGCGCTGGCGGGCGCGATCCAGGCGACGGCGGTGATGGCGCCGCCCGTCAACGCGGCGCTGGTGACGTCCTGGCTGCGGGACGGCAGCTTCGCCCGGCTGGTCGAGGCGGTGCGGGGGGAGGGCGTGGCGCGGCAGCGGGTCGCCGCGCGGCACCTCGCCGGAACGGATCATGCAGCCCATCCGGAAGGCTATCATATCTGGCTGCGCATCGCGGCGGGCATCGACCCTGTGGCGCTGGCGGCGGCCGTCCGCCCGGCGGGCTTGTCCATCGTGCCGGGGGAGGCCTTCGCCGTGGAGCCGGGCCGGGGCGAAAGGGCCGTGCGCCTGTCGACCGGCGGCGCGATCGATCATGTCCATCTCGATCAGGCCTTTGCCCGGCTGGCGGAATTGCTCGACCGTAACAAAGAATGACGGCGCGGCGAACTCTTGTCCGCCGCGCCGCGCTGTTGCCGAACCGGTAAAGGATGCAGCGCTTAGAAGGATGCCGTGATCGAGGCGACGATCTTGCTGCCCGCGATGGAGCCGCCATTGACAGAGTTGACCAGATTGCCGCTGATATAGGCGCTTTCCGCCGCGCCGATATTGGTGTCGACATAGGCGACGCCCAACACCACCGGACCGAGCGCCAGATCGGCGCCGACCAGCCAGTCCCAATAATCGCCGGTCGGCGAGACGCTGGTGCCGAAGACGCCCAGGCCGCGATTGCCGCTCGAATGACCGAGATGGGCCTTCAGCGTCACGGGCGTGTTGGGGATGGCACTCGCAATATCGCCATAGATGTACAGATTGTCGCTCTTGGCGCCCGGCTGCGTCGGATTGGGGAAGTTGGCGGCGATATCGTCGCTGGACAGATAGGCGGGGCCAAGGGCTTCCTGCTTGGGAGCATAGGCGACGCCGAGCGTGGCCGATGCCGGACCGATCGAGCCGGAAAGCTTCGCATAAGGCTCAATGAAGTCGGTATTGTTGTAGCCGCCCGGATACATGTACCAGGTCGCGCCGACATCGATGGTCACGCCGGGCGTCAACTCCGTCGTGAAGCCCGCGATAAGGTCGAGTTCCATGTTGGAGCCGCCAAAAGTGCCCCAGCCCGCGAGGTTCGAACCCCATGTGCCGACATAGATGCCGCTTTCATGCGTGACGGTGATGCCGCCCTGTATGGCAAGTTTCTCATCGGTCTGGGAGACGCCGCGGAAACGATAGTCGGTGACGAGACCGACGGAACCCGAAACCGTGAAGGGCTTCTCTTCGTCCTGCGCGAATGCGGGCGTGGCGGTCAGCATCAGGCCAACGGCGGCCAGCAAAGTCTTCTTCATCGGAACAATCCCCTTAACTTGGTTGTCTTGTTCCGTCCTGCGGTCTTCGGGCGTCGCGTCTCACCTGAAAGGCGGCGCTTCGTCCCGTGACCTCAACAAGGTTAGGACCGGCACTTCGCTGGAAGTTTGCCGGTCCGTAACAAAAGATTTCCGTCTTTTCGCTGTTGCAAAAAGGTCTCAGTGCACCGCAGCAAAGCGGGAAACCAGGGAATCCGGCCCGCTGAGTTGCACCGGCTTGCCGGCCACATGGCGACGGGCAAGCCATTCCTTCACCATTTCCGCGCTGGTATGGTCGATGCCCTGCAGGCGGTGCAGGTCGATATGGACCTGCTTGCCATGGGGGATGCTCTCCAGCACGCCGGTCAGCTTGGTGAGGCTGACGAAGGTGGCCGAGCCGTTGAGGGCGAGACGGCTCTCCTCCTCCTGATGCTCCTCTTCCACCTTGAGGCGCAGGGACTTGCGGTGGGGAATGAGTTCGAGGAGCGACAAGGCGAGGCCTGCCAGGACACCGGTCAGCAGGTCGGTGGTGACGACCAGCAGGAAGGTGACAGCCCAGATCGCGGCCGGGAGCAGGCCGTAATGCTTGAACAAATGGGTCACATGGGTGACGCTGACCAGACGCCAACCGGTGACGACTAGGATGCCGCCGAGCGCCGCCATCGGGATTTCCCGCAGCAGCCAGGGGAGCAGGGCGACGAAGCCCAATATCCATGCGCCATGGAGGATGGTCGACATGCGGGTCTTCGCGCCCGCCTGCACATTGGCGGAGGAGCGCACGATGACGCCGGTCATCGGCAGCGCGCCCGCCACGCCGCAGAGCAGGTTGCCCACGCCCTGCGCGCGCAGTTCCTTGTTATAGTCTGTGCGCACGCCGTCATGCATCTTGTCGACCGCCGCCGCCGACAGCAGCGTCTCCGCACTGGCGATGAAGGCTATGGCAAGGGCGGTGGCAATGACCGACGGGTTCATCAGCGCCGCGAGGAAGCCTTCGCCCGGTGGCTCGATGGCGCCCAGCAGCGATTCCGGAACCGTCACCTTCGCAATGTCGAGGCCGGTGCTCCACGCGATCAGCGTGGCGGCTACGACGCCGAGAAGGGCGCCGGGAACGAGTTTCAGGCTGGCCGGGCGAAACTTTTCCCAGGCCAGCATCACGCCGATGGTGACGAGGCCGATCATCAGCGCGAACTCGGTCTGGCGCAGGTCCGTCGACAGGCCGAGGACGCGGCCCGGCATGGCGGCGAGGTTTTCCAGCCCGTTCGACAGCGGTTTGCTGTCGAACAGGATGTGGAACTGGCCGATGACGATCAGCGCGCCGATGCCCGCCAGCATGCCGTGGACGACGGCCGGCGAGATGGAGCGGAAGAAGCCGCCGAGGCGCGCGACGCCCGCCACGAATTGCAGGATGCCTGCCAGGACGAGAATGGGGCCGAGCGCGCTCAGCCCATGGTCGCGGACCAGCTCGAACACGATGACGGCAAGGCCGGCGGCGGGGCCGCTGACCTGAAGGGGGGAGCCGGCAAGGAAACCGACGACCAGACCGCCGATGATGCCGGTGATGAGGCCCCTTTCAGGCGGGACACCCGATGCGATCGCGATGCCCATGCAAAGGGGCATCGCGACGAGGAACACGACGATGGACGCCGTGAAATCGCGGACGAAGTTGCCCTCTGCCCCGCTTTTCTTGCCGATGGCTATCATTCAGCCGCCTCCGAGTGGAAATAGGCGCCGCGTGGGGTGGCGGGCGTCACCGCGATGGGCAGGGCCTGATTCTCGCGCAATGGGACGAAGCGGCCCGTCTGGCCGTCGAGACCGAGGATCTGGCCCGCATGAATGTCCACGAACCAGCCGTGCAGCGACATCTCGCCGCGCGCGAGGGCCGCCGCGACCGACGGGTGGGTGCGCAGATGATTGATCTGGGCCACCACATTCTCAAGGCTGATCGCGCGGACGCGCTCATGGCCGTGCAGGTCGGGATAGCCGGTGTTGACGACCGTCTGCGCTGCCGTGGAATGGCGCAGCCAGGCAGCGACATTGGGCATGGCCTCCAGGCCGGTGGGATCGGCGACCGCCTTCATCGCGCCGCAGTCCGAATGGCCGCACACGATGATGTCGCGCACGCCCAACGCCATGACCGCATATTCGACGGTCGAGGATACGCCGCCATTCTGGGTGGCGAAGGGGGGCACGATATTGCCCGCGTTGCGGCAGACGAACAGGTCGCCGGGCTGGGCCTGCATGATATGTTCCGGCACGACGCGGGAGTCGGCGCAGGAGATCATCAGGGCCTTGGGGCTTTGCCCATGGTTGGCGAGCTTCGAATAAAGTTCGGCGCTGCCGGGGAAAACCGTCTTCTCGAAGCTGAAGACACGACCGAGCAGTTCGTTCATCTTTATCTCTCCAAATTCTTTCGGGCAGACGCGCCCGTCAGGATGCTTTGGAGAATAGAGAAGCTGCTTTTCTGGAACTGAGCGCTACTGTAAGAAAATGTTGCCATGCAGCATAAGGAAAGGCTGCCTTGCGGGCGGCGTTACGTTGCCGCAACGCGGTCGAGCGGCAGGCGGATCGTGGCGCGAAGCCCGCCTTCCGGCCGGTTGGCGAGGGAAAGCGCGCCCCCTTCCGCCTTCACCGCATCGCTGACGATGGCGAGGCCCAGGCCCATGCCGCGTGTGTTGCGGCCGCGCGCATCGTCCAGCCGGACAAAGGGTTGCAGCACGTCGGCCATCCTGTCCTCGGCTATGCCAGGCCCGTCATCCTCGACGGTGAAACGGATCGTCCCCTCCTCTTCGCGCAGCGACAGTCGGACATTGCCGCCATAGTGCAGGGCATTGTCGATGAGGTTGGCGAGCGCGCGGCGCACGGGCACGGGGCGCGCCCAGAGTTCGAGGCTATGCGGACCTTCATAGGTCGCGTCCTTGCCCTCGTCCTGCGCGGCGTCGATCAGGGTCTGGGCCATGGCGGCGATGTCGATGCGCTCACGCGGCAGATTGGCCCCTTCGCCGCTGAGATAGATTTCAAGCGAGCGCAGGAGGCCGGTCATCTCCTCTATGTCCTGGCTCATCGCCCGATGCGCCTCGGCATTCACGGCTGCGCCGTCGAGCCGCAGTTGGAGGCGGGCGAGGGGTGTGCGCAAGTCATGGCCCACCGCCGCCAGCGCCTGCGTCCGTGTCGCGATCAGGCGGTGTATGCGCTTCTGCATCTCGTTGAAGGCGCGGATCAGGCGCCGGACTTCCAGCGGCCCTTCCTCCGGCACGGGCATGGGCGAGCCGGTGCCGACTTCCCGCGTCGCGGTCATCAGTTTCTGGAAGGGGCGCAGCGTGGCCCGTATCATCAGGCCGCCCAGCACGACCAGCACCAGTGTCGGCGCGATCCATGTCACGATGCGGCTGAAGGTCAGGGGCCATATCTCGCTGTCTTCCGTGCTGTGGAAGGAGAGGATGGTCCGGTCGGGCAGTTCGACATTGCCCGCGATCCCGCCGCCATGGCGCAGCGCCTTGAGATGGAGGCGCAGGTTGGAACGCTGCAATTCCGGCTCGACATGGACGATCTGGTTCTGGAGGTTGCGCAGGGCGAAGCTGGTGGAACTCGGTTCCGCCGAGCGTGACCATCTGATCCCGAAATGGGTGGTGCTCAATTCGCGCGCCACCACCGGGCGATCCTCGACCTCCGTACGGTCCAGCACGCGGCGCGCGACGACGAGGTGGGCGGCCATGCGCTGCGCCTCGTCGTCGCGCAGCGCGAATTGGCTCGCCCGTTCGAAGATATAAGTGTTGGCGATGAATTCCGTCGCCATGACGAGGGCCAGGATGAGAAGTATCCGGCCAAGCAATCCGATGGAGGCGAGCCTCCTCAAGCGCGCGTGACCGGCGCGTTGAACATATAGCCCACGCCGCGCACGGTCACGATGGGAGGCTTGCCCCCGGCGGCGGTGATCTTGCGGCGCAGACGGCTCACCAATACGTCGATGCTGCGGTCGGAACTGTCGCCGACGCGGGTGCGCGACAGCTCGATCAGGCGTTCCCGCCCGATGACCCGCTGCGGCTGGTCGATGAAAGTGCCGAGCAGGTCGAACTCCGCGCCCGTCAGGTCGACGATGGCGTTGGAGGGGGAGCGCAGTTCGCGGCGGGACAGGTTGACCGTCCAGCCGTCGAAGCGGACCTCGTGGCGGCGGTTGTTCGCGTCCAGTTCCGTGATCGGCCCGCGGCGCAGCACGGCGCGGATGCGGGCGATCAGCTCGCGCGTGTTGAACGGCTTGGCGAGATAATCGTCCGCGCCCAGTTCCAGGCCCAGTACGCGATCCTCGTCGCTGCCGCGCGCGCTGATGAAAATGATCGGGATGTCGCTCGTCCGGCGGATCTGGCGGCACAGGTCGATGCCGTTGGTGCCGGGAAGCATGAGGTCGAGCACTACCATGTCGACGGGACCGCCTTCCATGGCGATCCACATCTCCGGCGCGGTGGCGGCGGTACGCACGGCATAGCCGTTCTCTTGCAGCAACCGGGCTGTCAGCATGCGGAGGCTGGGATCATCCTCCACCAAAACGATAGTCTGAGCGGTCATATGTCTTTTCGTATCGGTTGGGTTAGATGGTCTGTTCCGCACCGGTTCGCAAGCCCGAAACCATGATAGGCAGGCCGGCGATCTCTCCAATCACTTTGTTCTGATTGCGGCTGGAACGGCGAACGCTCCGTCCCGTCGCGGGAAGGAGCGTCGAGTCCGGGATCAGCGTTCGCTGAGCTGCTGGGCTTTCCGGGTCGCCTCGGCCTTCCGCGCATGGCACCAGAAGGCCTTGGTGGAATCCGGCGGGCAGGTGATTGCGGTGGTCGCCGGGCGGTCGACATGGCGCCACATGGTGACGGTCTTGCCGGCGGGCGCGCGCAGCGCCTCATAGGAGGCGGGAGCGGCCGAGGCCGTGGACGGCGCGATCACCAGCAGGGCGGGAGCAAGAGCCAGGGCGTTGCGGAACAAGATGAACCTCCATCGGGCTAGGGATGAAGGGGAAATGACAATCCATTGTTTCGCGCGACGGGCGCCTATGTGACAAATGATTGCCGAGTCGAAAACGCCTTGCACCCGCTGACGGTCGGCATTTCCTGCCCGATTCAGCAACAAAGCCTTGCGCTGGACAATGGCTTACATGTCTGGCC
>JASGGS010000380.1:0-2738 GCA_047602685.1 Sphingobium sp. | reverse complement strand
CTCTGGTCGAGGTCACCTATGAATGCCTGATGCTCGGCATCGAACAGGCGCCGCGCCTTGATCGGCACATCGCCCGCCAGGTACATGCGGCTGCTGTCGCCATGCCAGCCGTCGAGCAGGGGAGTGACGTCGATATTGAGTATGTCGCCGTCCCGGACCACCTTGTCGCCCGGAATGCCGTGGCAGATGACATTGTTGAGCGACACGCAGCAGCTGTGCGCATAGCCTCGATAGCCCAGCGTCGCGGGGATGGCGCCGCCGTCCAGCGTCATCTGCCGCACAATGTCGTCGATCTGGCCCGTGGTCACGCCCGGCCGCACGAAGGGGACGAGCGCGTCCAGTATCTCCGCCGCCAGCCGACCGGCCTTCCGCATGCCCTCGAACGCCTCCGGACCGTGCAGCTTGATGGCGCTGGTGCGGGTTGCGATCGTGTCGGCGGTGGGCGTCATATAGTTTGTCATGGCCCGCAATATAGTGAATTCGCGCCGCGATGACGAGGGGGGTTGATGCGCCGCCGCGCCGGGGCCATGGTCGCCGGGGAGATAGCCATGAGTGAAGTCGGTCAGGAAGGCGCCCCGGTCGCGGGCGCTTCTTTGGAAGGAGGATGTGCCTGCGGCGCGGTGCGATACCGGGTCGAGGGCGCCCCCATATTCGTCAACAATTGCCATTGCAGCCTGTGCCAGCGGCAGAGCGGCACGGGCTCGGTCTTCAACGGCCTGTATGAGAGCGAGCGCGTGACCCTGTTGTCCGGCGAACTGACCGGCCATGAGGTGCTGGCCGGCGGCGGCGAGATGCAGGAAATCCGGCGTTGCGCCGCGTGCGGTACGGCGGTGTGGAGCCATTATCCGCGCCTCGGCCGGTTCGGTACGGCGGTCCGCCTGGGCACGCTGGACGCTCCGACGGCCTTTCGGCCGGATGCGGCCATCTATCTTTCGACCAAATTGCCCTGGGTGGTTCTGTCGGACGAGATCCCGCAATTTCAGGAAAGCTACGACTTCAGGGCCGTGCTGCCGCCGGAACGGCTGGAGCGGCTCCATGCGCTGGCCGCGCGCAAGAAGGCCGTGGAGGCTGCCGCGGCATGAGCGAGCGTATCTGGACCGCGGCGCTCCTCATCATCGGGGATGAGATATTGTCGGGCCGCACGCAGGACAGGAATGTCTCGCAGGTGGCGACCTGGCTGAACGTGCAGGGCATCCGCCTCCACGAAGTGCGCGTCGTCGCGGACGACATGGACGCCATCGGCGAGGCGGTGAATATATTGCGGGTCCGCAACGACTATCTGTTCACCACTGGCGGCATCGGGCCGACCCATGACGATATCACGGTCGACGCGATCGCGGCGGCGCTGGGCGTGGGCGTGATCGTCCATCCGGAGGCGCGGTCGGTGCTGGAGACCTATTATGAGACGCGCGGCGGCCTGACCGACGCGCGGCTGCGCATGGCGCGCGTGCCGGAGGGGGCGGCGCTGATCCCCAACCGCTATTCCGGGGCGCCGGGCATTCATGTCGGCAATATCTTCATCATGGCGGGCGTGCCGCATATTGCCGGTGCGATGCTGGATGCGCTGACCGGCACGCTGGAGGGCGGCGATCCGGTGCTGTCCGCGACCATCGGCTGCTGGGTGGCGGAAAGCGAGATAGCGGACCTGCTGGGCGCCACGGAAAAGGCGCATGCGGGCGTGCAGATCGGCAGCTATCCCTTTTTCCGCGAGGGGCGCACGGGCGCGAATTTCGTGATCCGCTCGACGCGGCAGGATGTGCTGGACACCTGCGCCGCGGCGCTGGCCGAGGGGCTGCGGTCGCTCGGCTTCCCGCCTGTCGCGGGGGGGATTTAAGGGCGGCCGATCGTGGCGCAGATGGCGCGCGACCACGACAAAGGCCCGGCAGATCGCTCCGCCGGGCAGGTCCGATGCAATAGCTGCACCTCGGGTCGCACGACAGCATAAGGGCGAACGCGGAGCGGGGCGTATACGTCAAATAAGGTAGGTAGTGATGTGGCCGGGCAGCAGCGGATCAGCAAGCGCGGAATGTCGCGCGAGGAGTGCGGCCAGGATGAGCTGGAGCGGGTGAGGGGAATCGAACCCCCGTCGTCAGCTTGGGAAGCTGCTGCTCTACCATTGAGCTACACCCGCGGGACCGCAAATGGCGGCTGAGGGCCCTCTTATCGAGAATTGATATAGAGGGCAATGAGGATCGCTCGGAACCTTGGACCTTGCCTCGTCAATTTGTAATAGATGGAATGAGGATTTTCGAAGGTATCCAACCCCATCAGCCCTTAGTAATCAACAATAATTCAAATTATTCCTCGAAATTAATGTCATTTTCAACCGTCATGACGATTTTTCCACCTTAGAGACATAATACGTTATAGATATTATTTCGATCAACCGAAAATCACCCAGGCGCACGATAATCCCTGGAGGGCTTCCCGCCTCGCGGAAATCCTGCGCCCGCGCAAACGGGTAATGGCAATAGACTAGTCTGGCAGGGTTTCTGCTTACGTTCATGTGACGTTGACGATGTTAAATGTCAGTCGTCGCGTAGACTTTTAAGTCTATGACGTTAAAAGCTGGGGCTTAATTCCGGCATTTGATAGTGCAAATTGAGTATAAACCGATCCGGCTCGATTGCTCAGATTTTACAGATATATTCGTAGGGCATGAAGCCATGCAGGGTCTTAGGGTTGAGACTCGATCAGAGCAGAAGGCTACAGCGGTGGCGAGGGCTACAGCGGAGAGG
>JASGGS010000379.1:0-2745 GCA_047602685.1 Sphingobium sp. | reverse complement strand
GCCGAGGACCGCTCCGCCTGCTGGGTCGAGGCGGTGGAGACCGGCTGGCTGTTCCTGATCCCTACCGGTGCGCAGGACGCGTGGCTCCTCGCCGTGGGCGCCCCGGTGGAGGCGCTGCTCGACCAGAGCCGCCATATCGGCCCCCGCGTCGAGCCGACCGGCCGATCCTCCTCGGCCTTCGAGACATGCCCGCGCATGCTGGAGACGCTGGCCGGGCCGGACTGGCTTGCCTGCGGCACCGCCGCCATCGCCTTCGACCCGATTTGCGGCGACGGCACCGCGCAGGCGATCAGGGAGGCGATCATCGCCGCCGCCGCCGCCGCCGCCATAAGCGAGGGCGGGGACAGGGAAGCGCTGCTCACCCATTATGAATCGATGCTGATCGCCGCCATGCGCCGCCACCTTCAGCTTTCGGCGCCCTTTTACGAGAACGGTGGGGACAGCATCTGGTGGCGGGAGCAGCATGCCGCGCTGATGGACGGCCACGCCTGGTGCACCGGCCGCCTCGCCGTCCTGCCGGAACCGCGATACCAGTTGCGCGACTTCCGCCTCGAACCCAGGGAGGCCGCCGCATGATGCCCGGCCCGCCTTCCCCGCCGCCGGCCGCGCAACCCGTCGCCGACTGGCGCACCTACAGGCGGCTCGGCATCTATCTGCGCCCCTATGCGCGGCCCTTGCTGCTGGTGCTGGTCATCAGCCTGCTTTCCACCGCGCTCGGCCTTGCCCAGCCCTATATTTCCAAGCTGATGATCGACAATGCGCTGCTGCTGCGCGACTGGGACGCGCTGGTGGAGGTGGCGGCGATCATGATCGGCGTGACCATTGCGGGCTTCCTGCTCAACATCCTCGCCAGCTATCGCTATATCGCCGTATCGGCGGCGATGCTGTTCGACATCCGGGTTGCCCTGCTGCGCCATCTCCAGACGCTTTCCCCCCGCTTCTACGGCAGCTTCCGCCTCGGCGACCTGATGAGCCGCATCAACAGCGATGTGAGCGACGTTCAGCGCGTGGCGGCGGACACGTTGCTCTCCGTCCTCGGCAATGTCCTGTTCCTCGTCGGCTGCATCGCGATGATGCTCTGGATGAACTGGAAGCTGTTCCTCGTCAGCGTCCTCCTGATCCCCGCCTGCATCGTCACCTTCCTCCATTATCAACGCCGCCTGACGATGCTGACGCGGGAGATGCGGGAACGGAGCGCGGACCTCGGCAGCTTCCTGGTCGACACGGTGATGGGGATGCGCGTCGTCACCGCGCTCGGTGCGGGCGAACATGAGGTGGACCGGTTCAAAGCGCGCAACGGCGCCTTCATCGCATCGATGCTGCGGATGCAGGTCGCCTCCTTCATGACCGGCGCGCTGCCGGGTACATTGCTCACCGCGTCGACCTCCGCCGTGATCCTCTATGGCGGCGCGCAGATCATCGACGGGCAGATGACGATCGGCACGCTGGTCGCCTTCATGACATACCATATGCGCCTCTTCTCCCCCATCCAGGTGCTGATGGGCATGACCTCCGGCCTCGCCTCCGCCCGTGTCTCCCTCGCCCGCATCTTCGAGCTGTTCGATACGCGGCCCGATGTGGTCGAGCGGCCCGGCGCCCTGCCGCTGACAGGCGTGGAGCGCGAGATACGGTTCGAGGGGGTGTCGATGCGCTACGACCGGGAGGCGGTGCTGAGCCATGTCGACCTCACCATCCCGCGCGGCAGCTTCTGCGCGATATTGGGGCCGAGCGGGGCGGGGAAGTCGACGCTGGCCGACCTCATGGTCCGCAATCTCGATCCGGCTTCAGGGCGCATCTTGATCGACGGGCGCGACATTGGCGATTTCCGCATCGCGGACCTGCGCCGGGAGATCGTGCTGGTGGACCAGTCGCCCTATCTGTTCAACGACAGCATCGGCGCGAATATCGCCTTCGCCCTGCCGGGCGCGGACCAGAGCATGATCGAGGCGGCGGCGAATGCGGCGGGGCTTGCCCCCCTCATCGCGCGCCTGCCCGGCGGCTATGCCACGCGCGCCGGGGAACGCGGCCTTGCCCTCTCCGCGGGGGAGCGGCAGCGTATCGCCCTTGCCCGCGCGCTGCTGCGCCGCCCCGGCGTGCTGATCCTCGACGAGCCGAGTTCGGCCCTGGACAGCGAAACGGAGCGGCTGATGGCCGAGGGATTGCGCGACCTGTTGCCCGAAGCCACGATCATCGTCATCACGCACAAGCCCGCCTTGGCCGAAATGGCCGACCGGATCGTCACGCTGGACGGCGGCCGCGTCCTTGCGCGCGACGGGCGGGTGCCTGTTCTTGGCTGAACCCGCCCCTTCGTTCATGGCGGCCGCCCGGCCCTTTGCGGGCCGCACCGGGGCGGGCATTCGCGTCGCGGTGATCGACAGCGGCGTCCATCCCGGCCATCCGCATATCGACGCGGGCCGGATCGCGCCCGGCGTGATGATCCTGCCCAACGGTGCCATCGTCGCGGAACCGGGCGCGACGCTCGACCGGCTCGGGCACGGAACGGCCGTGACCGCCGCCCTTCAGGAAAAGGCGCCCGGCGCAACCTGCATCCCCGTGCGCGTGTTCCGCGACAGCCTCAAGGCCAGCGCCATCGCCCTTGTCGCCGCGATACGCTGGGCGATCGAGAACGGGGCGGGCATCGTCAATCTCAGCCTCGGCTCGGTGAACCCCGCGCATCAAACGGCTTTCGGCGCGGTCGCGCGGCAAGCCAGGGAGGCGGGCGTCCTGCTGGTCGCCGCGCGGGAG
>JASGGS010000378.1:0-2757 GCA_047602685.1 Sphingobium sp. | reverse complement strand
GTCATCGGGTGACGAGATGCGTCCCGCATCGATCCGGCCTCTTTCCCCTGCATCGTCGGCGAGGGGTGCGGCAAGCGGGCTGGATTGTCTATTCTTCCGGAAGAGAAAAGGGAAAGTTCTGGCTCGACGTCGATAGCCGGTCCGGATGTCGATGAAGCGGTGGGGAGCGGGAGGTTCTTCGCGGCGCTCTCCCGTCAGGGAACCGCCGCCGCTATCGCGGCGCGGCGTCCGTCCCATGGCCTGAATGTCTCAGGCGCGGGCCTGCGCCTTTGCGGCCCGGCCGTCCTTGCGCCAGCCCTTGCCATGGTCGAGCGTGCCGAACAGCCAGTCGTAGAAAAGCGATATGGTGGCGAAATTGCCGCCCGTGAACCGCGCATGATGATTATGATGCATCCTCGACAAATAGCGCATGTAGCGGAAGGGGAAGCGGTCCTCTTCCCAGAGCGTGTGATTGTGCAGGTTGATCTGCGAGAAGGCGACCCAGGTGACGACCAGCGTCACGACATGGAATTTGCCCAGCAGGAAGGACAGCCCGAATATGGTGGCGACGAACAGGCCCAGCCCCAGCGCGACCTCTATCGGGTGGATATAGCTGGAGTCCATCCGGCAGGGATTATGCTGGCGGTGATGGACGGCATGGACCCACATCAGCGGCCCGCCCAGGAAGCGGCTGTCGTGGAACAGGAAGCGGTGGGTCAGATAATAGAAGAAGTCATAGACCATCAGGATGACCGCGATGTCGAGCAGCAGCTTCCACCAGGGCCTGCTGTCCCCGCTGAGGCAGAAGGGGAGGATGAGGCCGAAGATGACGGCGATGTAGACCGCGCCCCATTTGCGGTTCCATCGCTGGTTCTCCGCATAGCTCGGCCTTTCCATCTTCTTGCGCAGCGTATCGGTGTTGAGCCGGTGCGCGGCGCCGATCGCGGGGATGAGGCGCAGCACGCGGCCGGCCAGCGTCACGGCAATGATGGACAGGCCCGCATAGAGCGACAACTGCCATTGATATTGCGCGGCAAGCGATTGGAGAAAAGGCATTTCCATCGGTCCATAACCCCCACGATCATGGCGGTCCCGCCAAGCCCATCCCCCCGCGCCGGGGCGGGGAAATCTTTTTGAGACCGCTGTTCTCAAAAATCTTCATAATCGAGGATGGCCGGTGCGTGAAGGTGTAATTCAGCGACACATGGCTCAGAAGGAAAGGGGCCCGTCCCGCCCCAAATGATCCGGCCGGAGGTCGGCGGGGGCGCGCACGATCCGCATGGTGGCGCGGTGCGGCCCGTGCCGCGCCTCGTCGTCCCGCTGCACCTCCACCGCCAGGGAGACATGGGCGAAGCTGAGGAACAGGCGCATCAGCCGCCGCCGCGCGGCATCATGGGAGGCGAGCGGGGTGGCGTCCAGAAAGGCAAGCCCCGGCTGGAGCAGCGGCGCGCAGGCGGCGTGGAAGGCGTCGCGCTCCTCCTCCGGAAAGGCGCCGCGCAGTCCGGCCCGTTCCGCCGCGCTGCGCCCGGCCCAGCGCGGCGCGAAAGGCTCCAGCGCCTCGAACCCTTCGGGCAGGAGGCCGCTCATGCCGCTGCCTCCGCCATGAGGGCCGTTTCCGCCTTGTAGCGCTCCACCGCCGCGTCCACCGAGCGGAACAGGTGGCGGCACAACACCTCCTGCGTCTGGAAATGGATATGGCGCAGGGCGCCGCTGCCGAGGCCGCGCTGTCCCGCCTCGATCACCGAGCGGTCCTCCGCATGGATATCCCGCGCCGTCGCCATCAGATATTCGCGGGCGAAGCGCTCGCTGGCGCTGCCGTCCTCGCCGATCCAGTAGAGGCGGATGACCCCGCGCGAGCGGGCGGCGTCGATCGGCATCACCACATGGGAGAAATGCTGGATGGGCGACCCGAGCAGGAAGAAATTGGGGAACAGGGCGAAATAGTCCTTCGCGTCCTGCGAGGCGAGGACGCCGTTCGCCACCGCCGCCTGTGCCGCGCGGGCATAGGCGAGCCGGGCGGGCGCGGGGGGCGGCGGGGCGTCGTGATTGGCCCAGATGGTCTGGGTGCGATGCGGGCCGTGAAAGGCGTAGCGCACCGGATAGCCGAAGGGATTGTCAGGCCCGGTCGCGGCCCCGCCGGAACGGGGATGGATGAAGCGCAGATGGTAGTTTTCCTGGAAATTGTCGTAGGTCAGCTTCCAGTTCGCGTCGATCTCGTAGACATATTCGTGGAAGGTGGTGGCCCGCGCCACCGGCAGCGCCTCCAGCCGGTCCGCCAGCTCGCCCAGCCATGCGCGCAGCGGCGGCGGGTCTTCGGCGAAGCTGACGAAGATCAGGCCCGCGCAGACATCCACCGACACGCGCGGCAGGGCGCAATCCTTCTTGCCCACATGGAACTGGTCGAAATCGGGCGCGGACACCAGCGCGCCGTCGGTGGAGAAGGTCCATCGGTGATAGGGGCAGGAGAAGGCGGCGCGGCGCCCCGCCTCCTCCTGGACCAGCTGCGTCCCGCGATGGGTGCAGACATTGTGGAAGGCGCGGATGGCGCCGTCCTTGCCGCGCACGACAAGGATGGAGGCGCGCGCCACCTCCACTTCGCGGCGGATGAAGCTGCCCGGTTCCGGAAGCTCGCAGACATGGCCGATCTGAAGCCAGCTCCGCAGGAAGACGGCCTGGCGCTCCAGCTCGAAATAGGCGGGGTCGTAATAGGGGGCGGCGGGGATGGGATCGGTGCCTAGCCAGTCGAGATCGTCCTGCGGCACGGGGTGGAAGGGCGCG
>JASGGS010000377.1:0-2761 GCA_047602685.1 Sphingobium sp. | reverse complement strand
ATCTCGGCACCATCGTCCGGCGGCACGAGCCGCATATCTATGTCGCCAACTGGCTCTACCTGGCGTTCATCGTCACCATCGCGATGCTGCACATCGTCAACAACCTGTCCATGCCCGTGTCGCTGGTGGGGTCGAAAAGCTATGCCGCCTTCGCGGGCGTGCAGGACGCGCTGACCCAATGGTGGTACGGCCATAATGCCGTCGGCTTCTTCCTGACCGCCGGCTTCCTCGGCATGCTCTATTATTTCGTGCCCAAGCAGGCGGAGCGGCCCGTCTACAGCTACCGCCTGTCCATCGTCCATTTCTGGTCGCTGATCTTCCTCTATATCTGGGCGGGCCCGCACCATCTCCACTATACCGCGCTACCCGACTGGGCGCAGACGCTGGGCATGGTCTTCTCGATCATGCTGTGGATGCCGAGCTGGGGCGGGATGATCAACGGCCTCATGACCCTCTCGGGCGCATGGGACAAGATCCGCACCGACCCCATCATCCGCATGATGGTCCTCGCCATCGCCTTCTACGGCATGGCCACGTTCGAGGGGCCGATGATGTCGGTCAAGTCGGTCAACTCATTGAGCCACTATACGGACTGGACGATCGGCCATGTCCATTCGGGCGCGCTCGGCTGGAACGGCATGATCACCTTCGCCGTCCTCTACTTCATGACCCCGCGCCTGTGGGGCAGGACGCGGCTCTACTCGCTGCGCATGGTGAACTGGCACTTCTGGTGCGCCACGCTCGGCATCGTCCTCTATGCCGCGTCCATGTGGGTGGCGGGCATCATGCAGGGGCTGATGTGGCGCGAATATGGGGCCGACGGCTATCTGGTCTACGCCTTTGCCGACGTGGTGGCCGCGATGAAGCCCTATTATCTCATCCGCGCCACGGGCGGCGGCCTCTACCTCCTCGGCGCCGTCTTCATGGCCTGGAACATCGCACAGACCATCCGCGGCAATCTGCGCGAGGAGGCGCCGCTGGACGACGCGGCCTACGACCCCGCCCGCGACCGCCCCCTCGCCACCGCCTGAAGGACCATAGCCATGAGCACCAAGATCCTCGACCATGGCCGGATCGAGCGCAACGTCACGCTCCTCCTCGTCCTGTCGCTCATCACCGTGGCGATCGGCGGCATAGTGGAGATCGCGCCCCTCTTCTGGATCGACTCCACCATAGAGAAGGTGCGGGGCGTCCGCCCCTACACCCCGCTCGAGCTGGCGGGCCGGAACATCTATATCCGGGAGGGCTGCTACAACTGCCACAGCCAGATGATCCGCCCCTTCCGCGACGAGGTGGAGCGCTACGGCCATTACAGCCTCGCCGCCGAAAGCATGTACGACCATCCCTTCCAATGGGGATCGAAGCGCACCGGGCCGGACCTCGCCCGCGTCGGCGGCCGCTATTCGGACGAATGGCATGTGCAGCATCTGGCCGATCCGCAGTCGGTCGTGCCGGAATCGATCATGCCGACCTATGCCTTCCTCCGGGATCGCGAGCTGAAGGCCGCCGACATGGGCGCGCACCTGACGGCGCTCCGCCGCGTCGGCGTGCCCTATAGCGACACCGACATCGCGCGGGCCGCGAAGGACGCGCTGGCGCAGGCCGACCCCTCGGCCGACACCGCCGACCTCCTGAAGCGCTACCCGAAGGCGCAGGCGCGCGATTTCGACGGCGACCCGTCCCGCGTGACGGAGATGGATGCCCTCGTCGCCTATCTCCAGATGCTGGGAACGCTCGTCGACACGGCCGCCGCCGAACCGATGGAGCAGCCCCGATGACCCCCACCATGACCTATGACGCCATCCGCCACGCGGCCGACAGCTGGGGCCTCCTCTTCCTGACGCTCGTCTTCCTGACGGCGGTCTGGTGCGCCTTCCGCCCCTCCGCCCGCACGCGGCAGCAGGATGCCAAGATGATCCCCCTGCGCGACGAGGAACCCGGCCATGACTGACAAGAAGACAGGCCCCGAAAGCGCACCCGGAACCACGGGGCCCGGAACCATGGGCCCCGGAACCATGGGCCATGAATGGGACGGCATCGAGGAGTATAACAATCCCCTGCCCCGCTGGTGGCTGTGGACCTTCTACGCGACCATCCTCTTCGCCATCGGCTATTGCATCGCCTATCCCGCCATCCCCCTCCTCCACGGCGCGACGGGCGGCCTGCTCGGCTGGTCGAGCCGGGGCGACCTGAAGGCGGAGACGGACGCCGCCATGGCCGCCCGCGCGGACGTGACCGCGCGGCTCGCCACGGTGGACATCGCCCGGCTCGACTCCCGCTCGCCCCTGATGCGGCAGGCGGTGGAGGGCGGGCGCGCCGCCTTCCGCATCAACTGCGTCCAGTGCCACGGATCGGGCGCGGCGGGGTCGAAGGGCTATCCGAACCTCAATGACGACGACTGGCTGTGGGGCGGCACGCGCGCCGACATACGCCAGACCATCCTGCACGGCGTCCGCCAGCCGGGCGACGCGGAGACACGCATGTCGCAAATGCCCGCCTTCGGCCGCGACGGCATATTGCAGCCGGCGGAGATAGACGATGCCGTCTCCTTCGTCCGCCACGCCGCCCGGCTGGAAAAGGACAGCGCGTCGGCCCGGCGCGGCGCGGCGATCTTCGCCACCAATTGCGCGGTCTGCCACGGCACGGACGCGAAGGGCGGGCGGCAATTCGGCGCGCCCGACCTCACCGACGCCATCTGGCTCTATGGCGGCGACCGGGACAGCCTGACCCACAGCATCTCGCAGGCCCGCTATGGCGTGAT
>JASGGS010000376.1:0-2782 GCA_047602685.1 Sphingobium sp. | reverse complement strand
CGTATCGAGGTGGAAGACAGCGCGACGGGCGCTGGCGAACTGGTCTATTCCGGCCCGAACGTGATGATGGGCTATGCGCTTTCCGCCGGGGACCTTATCCATCCCGCCGGCCCGGATGAACTCCACACCGGTGACATAGCGGTCAGAGATGAATGCGGCCTTTATCGGATCGTTGGGCGGAAGAGCCGTTTCATCAAGCCCTTCGGCATACGCATCGGCCTGGATGAAGTGGAGCGTTGGGTCGCGGCGCGTGGGCATGTCTGTGCCGCCGTCGGCGATGATAGCAGGCTGCTCGTCTATACGGCCGATGCGAATGCGGACGATCTGCTGGCCGAAGCGCTGGCATCCTGGCTGAAACTGCCTGCCGGCACGGTCGAATTGTGCAGGGTGGACAGTATCCCTCGTCTGGAATCCGGCAAGATCGATTATCGTTCCCTGAACCGGGACGCCGTTGATCGACATGCCGTTCCCGCTGGCGAGGCGTCAGCAGCACGGGCGGACATTGCCGTCATATTCGCGCGATATTTCCCTGGCGCTGACATTCCCGACAATGCGAGCTTCGCGGAAATGGGAGGGGATTCCCTCAAATTCATCCAGTTCTCAATGGAACTGGAGGCCGCGCTCGGTCATCTGCCCGATGGGTGGGAGGGTATGAATATCGCCCAATTGCGCGGCATGGCACTGTCGAAGCAGGATCGCGCCCACACTGCCGGCTGGATGGCATGGCGGACATTGGACGTGGCCATCCTGCTCCGCTTCTACGCGATAGTCTGCATCGTGACCCATCATTTGCGCCTGTGGCCGGCGTCGCCGGAAGGATCGTCGCTTTTGCTGGCGCTGGCGGGTATGAGCTTCGGCCGGTTCCAGCTGGAGGATGTCGCGCGAACCGGTTCGCTCCGGTCGATCTGGTCATCCACCGCTGCCATTGCCATACCTACGATCGGCTATGTGGCGCTTTTGCAGTTGGCTCATCGGGAGTTTTTCCTCTGGAGCCTTTTGCTGGTCGGCAATTTCCATTCGATCAGCGCGTACACGGATCAATGGTTTCTGGATATGTATGTCCAGATCTATCTCCTCATGGCGCTTCTTCTGTCGAGCGGATGGGTGAAAGGACGGATCGGAACGCAGCGTCTGCCCCTCGCCATTGGCCTCTTCCTGCTTGCAGTCCTCGCGCGCAGCGTCGTTCCGCAGCTCTGGGATACGACGGCCCTCGATAACCGCGTGCCCCATTACTGGTTCTGGCTGTTCGCCTGGGGCATCATGATGGTGCAATTGCGTTCGCGCGGTGCGAAGGCTTTGTCGCTGGCGCTATTCGTCCTGACCGCCTTCCTTTTCTACAGGGACAAGTCGATGACGACCGTGGTCAATCTGGCGGTCTGTGCGACGATCATGACAATATTGCCTGCGATACGGGTGCCGGCTTTCTTCAGGACGGTGATCATGGAGGTCGCCGCCGCGACATTGTTCATTTACCTCACCCATTTTCAGTTGGCCCGGATCATCGGCTATATCGTCGGCGAAGATCAGCTCTGGGCGCAGGTGTTCGGGGCGCTTGCAGGCGGGGTTCTGATCGGCCGCCTCTACATGATGGCCGCGAGGGCTGTCCTGCAAAAGTTGCGGGGCAGGGAACGGGGCGGCGTTCTTGAGTTCGGGATGGGGTGATGGACGAGCCTGCTGGCGGCGACGATATTTCGCGGCCTGCCCTTCGCTCTGGCGGCCAGTGCGGCGCTGTGGATGATCGTGATCGGCCTTCTGGCGCAGGGGCTTCGTCTGGAAAGTCACTGGACGCATTGGCTGAAGACGAGCGTCCAGCATCATCGCCCGCAGCGCTGATATCGCCCCTTGCGCCAATAGGTGGCTATCTGGCGTCCGTGCCTCGCAGGCACTGGATAGGAACGATATGCGGCTTCATGCTGATATGCCTTGCCCTTATCCAATGGCTGGAATGATATTTGCCATTGGCTGGGCTGACTGCCGGTTTTTGGGTCGCATCGGTCATGCTCGCATGAGGACCTTGATCCGATCCGCGATCCAATGCATTTTTCAAGGACGATCTGCGGCGTCCTGATACGCCAGACTCCTTGCCTTCACTGCTTCCGTAGCTGGCGGAAATCCGCGAAAACTTGTGGTCGGGGAGAGAGGATTCGAACCTCCGGCCCCTGCCTCCCGAAGACAGTGCTCTACCAGGCTGAGCTACTCCCCGACCGTTCGGGCGATGGCTCGCCCGAGAGGAGAGGTGTCGCTTAGAGGCAAGTTTCGGACTGTGCAAGTGCTGAGTTGAGTTATTTGGGCATGCTCTTCATAATTGCTGCGGTGCCGCCGAGGCAGCCTCCGGAGGCGCCGTGCAATGGCGGTAGAGCTGGTCGAGCAGGGGCAGGACGGCACGGTCGCTGAAAGCGTCATCGATACGGGCACGTGCCGCCGAGCCCAGCCGTTCGCGTAGGGCGTCGTCCGACAGCAGCCGTTCCAGTGCATCGGCAATGGCCGCCACATCGCCCGCATCGACGAGCAGTCCGTCCGTGCCGTCGCGAATCAGTTCGGGGATACCGCCCACCCGGCTGCCGATCACTGCCAGCCCATGGCTCATCGCCTCCAGCAGGCTGACAGGCAGGCCTTCATTATGGGATGGCAATATATAGATGCCGGAAGTGCGAAGCAGGTCTTGCTTGCGCTCCCCGTCGATCCAGCCGGGCAGGTCGACGACATTGCCTATGCCCATGGACCGGGCGCTTGCGCGCGCGCGTTCCACTTCGCCTGTGCATTGGCGGCAATGGCGAAGTGG
>JASGGS010000375.1:0-2789 GCA_047602685.1 Sphingobium sp. | reverse complement strand
ATCTCCAGCACCCAGTCGACGATATTGTCGCTGGGGTTCATCATCTTGAACTTGGACTTGTTCTCGCTGCCGCCGCCCTTGGCCGCGACATCGACATGCACATGATGGCCCGGCACCATATCCACGGTCAGCACGCAGGGCGTGTTGTCCTTCGTGTTGCGGCGCGTGAAGGCGGGATCGGCGAGGACGGAGGCGCGCAGGCGGTTCTCCGGGTTCAGATAGGCCTTGCGGACGCCCTCGTCCACCACCTCCTGCAACGACCGGGACGTGTCGTCCAGACGGCAGTCCATGCCCCATTTCACGAATATGTTGACGATGCCGGTATCCTGGCAGATCGGCCGGTGCCCTTCGGCGCACATGCGGCTGTTGGTCAGGATCTGCGCGATGGCGTCCTTGGCTGCCGGACCCCGCTCCGCCTCATAGGCGTCGCCCAGCGCGCGGATATAGTCCATCGGATGATAATAGCTGATATATTGGAGCGTGTCGGCCACGCTCTCGATAAGGTCCGCTGTCTTGATGATGGTGGTCATGGATCTTCCCTGCTGAGGCGCCGAGAGGCTTGGGAGACCGGCTAATCGGAAATGCGGGCCGAGTCCATATTGGCGGTTCACGCGGAGCCGCGGAGTTTTCGGGATTCTCAGGTTCGCGCAGAGGCGCAGAGCGCGCAGAGATTATCCCAAATCGGGAATCCCCATTCCACCTCGTCCTCCATGCCTGCCGCCGGGCATCCGGTTTTTGCAGATGCCTGTCGGCGATCATATCGGTTCTGCGCCCTCTGCGCCTCTGCGCGAACCAAAATCCTCCACGTCTCCGCGTCTCCGCGCGATCCCCAAAATCCTACCTTGTATGCCCGCGTGTGCCACTGATAGGACCACTCCGCTACCGGGGGAGATTCGACCATGTTCTTCATACTGCGCCTGATCGTCGTCGGCCTCGTCATCGGCTGGCTCGCGCGCTTCTTCTATCCGGGCAGCGTGCCCATGGGCTGGATCGCGACGATCCTGCTGGGCCTCGGCGGATCGGTTGCGGGCGGGGTCATCGCCAGCCTCTTCAGCGGCAGCCGCCGCCCTGCGGAACCGGCGGGTTGCCTCGGCTCCGTGCTGGGCGCGATGCTGCTCATCTTCCTCGGCCGTCTACTCCATTTGGGATGATCCGTGGGCGAAGGCCTTTTCGGAGGTCGCGCTCACCACCTGCGCCGCTACGAGGTCGCCGATCACATTGACGGTGGTGCGGCACATGTCGAGGAAGCGGTCGACGCCCAGAACCAGCCCGATGCCCTCCGGCGGCACGCCCAGCGAGCCGAGGATGAGGGCGATTACCGGCAGGGTCGCGGCCGGGATGCCCGCCGTGCCGATGCCGCCCAGCACGCAGATGACCATCACGCCGATCTGCTGGCTAAGGGTCAGGTCCACGCCGAAGAACTGCGCCAGGAACAGCACGGTCACGCCCTCGAACATGGCCGAGCCGTTCTGGTTGGCGGTGGCGCCGATGGTGAGGACGAAGCGCGCCACGCTGTCGGGCAGCTTGAGGTCCTCCCGCGCGACCTTGAGCGAGGTGGGCAGGGTCGCGTTGGAGGAGGCCGTGGCGAAGGCCATGACCATTGCCTCCCGCACCTCCCGGAAGAAGGCGACGGGGCTTTTCTTGCCCAGCGTCTTGAGGAGGATGGAGAAGGTCACGAACATCTGGATGCCTAGGGCCAGCACGACCACGCCCACATAGGAGAAGAGGCGGAAGATCAGCTCCCAGCCGAATTGCGCGGCCAGGTTGAACATGAAGCAGAAGATCGCGACCGGCGCCATCCTGATGACCAGCGTGATGAGCCGCATCGCGATCTCGAACACGCCTTCGATGGTGGCGCGCAGGGTCGCCGTCTTCTCCAGCGGCACCAGCAGGAAGCCGATGCCGAACATCAGGGCGAAGAACATGACGGCGAGTATGTCGTTCTGGCTCATCGCGCCCACGACATTGGTGGGGACGATCGAGATGAGCTGCTCGATGGCGCTTTTCTGCTCGCCGACATTGGAGATGATGGACTTCGCGCCCGCCGATGATTGGGCGAGCATGGAGCGCGCCACCTCCGGATCGACGCCCGCGCCCGGCCGGATGATGTTGACGACGATCAGGCTGAGGCCGACGGCGATGATGGACACGCCGACGGTGTAGACGAGGGTGCGCATGCCCACCGCCTTCAGCGTCGCGATCTCGCCCATGTCCGCCACGCCGATGATGAGCGCGGAGACGAGCAGCGGGATGACCAGCATGAAGAGCAGGCGCAGGAATATCTGCCCTATGGGGCCGGTGACGGTTCGTACCGTCCATCCCACCCATTCCGCATCGTGCGCGGCCGTATAGGCGATAAGGCCGAGGATAAGGCCGCCCAGAAAGCCGCCCAGCATCCAATATTGCAGTGTCGTGCCCTTCTCGCCCTCGGCGACCGATGCCGTCATGCGTGGGACCCCCCTTTTTCTCAAGCCCGGATGCCCGCCAGAATGGCACGGAAAATCGGCGCGCTACATACGCAAAACGGGTGGGGCGCAAAAAAGGGGCCGAACCCGCGAAGGTCCGGCCCCGTCCTGATGTCAGGGCCTATGCCGGGAATGGCCGCTCAGCGGCTGCCGCCCGGCGTCGATCCGCTGCCGGCAGCATTGCCGGATGCGCCGACCGATGCGCCGTTGGGGGAGACGGAGGCCTGGCCGCCGGCATTGCCGCCCGCGCCCACCTGCGAACCGAGGCCGGATGCGGCGGCGTCGCCCGCGCCCGCCGCGCCGACGGAGGTGCCGCCGGGCGAG
>JASGGS010000374.1:0-2837 GCA_047602685.1 Sphingobium sp. | reverse complement strand
CGCCTTGTGGACGAAATCGGCGAACAGCGCGCGCATGCCGATGGTGGCGGTGTTCGCCTTGCCCGGCCGGTCGAAGGTGATGGTGGCGATCTTGGTCGCCTTGTCCTTCTCATAATGGATGAATTGCGCGGCCTCTTCGCGATGCTCCCGCGCGGTTTTCTCGTTCGCCTTCTTCATGGCCATCCCGTCCTGCTTGTGACTGTCTCCTGCGGGACGCTGCCATAGGGGGATGCCGCGGGTATCTGCATTTGATGCATGGGTTTCGACATTGGACGCGGAGGCCCAATGGTGATATTTCCAATGCTATAAGGCGGTCCCGCGGCAACCGATCGACGGGACGATGAGAGGAAAGGCGACCCGATGCAGGAACCCATGCCGGACGGTGAGATGTTCTTCGGGCTGAACGGTCCGCTGGATGCCATACCGGCGAACGGCCAGTGCCGCGCCGCGAACTTCGCGGGGCTTCAGGATTTCGCCAGCGCGCAGGGACGCGACGCCCGCCGCATATTGGAACGCCATGGCATAGAGCCGCGCGCCATATTCGACCCGGACAGCCATGTCGCCTGCCAGTCCATCGCCGACACCTTCGAATATTGCTCCACCCTGTTCGACGATCCGCTGTTCGGCCTGCATCTCGGCAATGCGCAGGACCCGGACGTGTTCGGCTGCGTGACCGCGCTCTGCCGCGCGGCGCCGACAATGCGCGACGCGGTGGGGTGCGTCATCGACTATCTGCCCGTCGTCCATTCGCCGGAGGCGTCGGTGGAACTGGTCGAGGGGCCGCATGTCGCGGAACTGCGCTGGGGGGCGAATATCGACCTTGGCGTCAACGACCAGGCGCATCTTCAGGCGCTGATGCTGAACCTCAAGCTGTTGCGCATGATCGGCGGCCCCGGCTTCGACCCCAGCTATGTCAACCTCACCGTGGAGGCGCGCCCGCGCGACATGGAGGAGATAGAGCAGATCGCCGCCTGCCGGGTCCATGCGCAGGCGGGCAGCAACGCCATCGGCTTCCCCGTCCAGGTGCTCGACAGGCCCATTGCCAGCGCCAACCGGCTCATCTTCCGCCTGCTCGGCGGCTATCTCGCCCGCGTGAAGCAGGCGAACGCCGCGACCATCGTGGCCCGCGTCGAAAGCTATATCAGGGGCGCCCTCCCCACCGGAAGCTGCTCCATCGAACGCTGCGCGCAAAAGCTCGGCTTCTCCGTCCGCACGCTTCAGGGACGGCTCACCGGGCATGGCGTCAAATTCTCCGACCTGGTGGAGAGCGAACGGGAAAGGCTGGCGCGTATCTATCTGCGCACGCCCTCCATGACGCTGGAGGAGATTGCGGAGCGGCTGGGCTATGGCGAGCAGACCAGCTTCGGCCGGGCCTTCAAGCGCTGGACGGGCGTCACGCCCCAACGGTTCCGCATGGCGCATTAACCTGGGGCAAGCGGCAGGACGGACGTTATCGGCGCGTCTCCCGCAGGACCATCGCCTCCGGCCGGCCCGATCGCGCGCCCTGGGGACGATCAGTCCCGGATTTCGAAATGCTCCATCGCGCCGCTGGTCGCGAAACCGCCGATCAGCGCGCGTATCTCCTGGCATTCGGGCGTCAGATTATAGGCCTTGTGCGCGGCCATCGCCTCCCATTCGACCAGCAGCATGAAGGCATCCGGCCGCTCCACGCCGCGTCCGAGCCGCACCGACAGGGCGCCCGGCACACCGCGCAGGATGGGCAGGCCCCGTTCCTGCATCGCGGCCTCGAATGCGTCCCCGGTCCCTGCCCGCACGGTGAAATCGGATCGTTCGACCAGCATCGTCTTTCCTTTCGTCTCAGCCGATATCGGCCAGATTGACCCAGCGCCGCTCCGCGCTGGACAGGCGGATCGCTTCCTGCACGCGCTCCACGTCCCAGGCCTGCCGGAAATCGGGCGCGGCCCTGCCCTTCCCTTCGATCGCGTCGATCATGGAACGCATGATGAGCGCCATGGGATAGGAGGGCGCCACCGGCGCGGTCCAGTCGAGGCCCACGCCCTGCGCGCTCTTGAGCCGGTCGGGGATCGCCACCTCCTCCAGCAGGCCGCCAAGCTGGCCCGCGCGCAGCGTCGTATCCTGGGACGTGGGAAAGCTGGGCGCGGTGCTGACGATGCGCCCCTTCGACCCGAACAGGTCCAGCAGCCAGCCCTCGCCCAATGCCGCGTTCCAGCTTATCTGCATCTGGAGCGTCAGGCCGCTGACGAAGCGCAGGGTGACATTGGCGAAATCATTGGTTTCCGATGCGATCGTCTTTCCGCTGGCCGCGGTCCAGACGGGCAGCAACTGCCGGTCGTCCGCCACCAGCTCCTCGACCGGCCCGAACATGTGCAGCAGGACATGCAGCGCATGGCTTCCCAGATTGCGCACGGCCGAAACGCCCAGCCCCCCTTGCGCGAACCAGTTATAGGGGAATTGGGGAATGAGCGGGTTGAACAGGCTCATGTTGAAATGGAGCGTCCCGCCGAACAGGTCGCCCGCATAACCCTCGTCCACCAACTCCTTCATCAGGCGGAGGGCGGGCACCCATTGGGACAGGGCATCGACCACGCCCACCTTGCCGCTGGCCTCCCACGCGGCATGCATGTCGCGCGCATCGTCAATGGTCGCGGCGCAGGGAATGCCGTTATAGACATGCTTGCCGCCCGTGAAGCAGTCGAGCACCATCTTGTGGCGCAGCGACGGGCGCGTGCCGCAATCGATGATGTCGATATCGGGATCGGCCGCCATCTCCTCCGCGCTCCAGAACGGACGCGCGATGCCGAAACGCTCCGCCGCCGCTTCCGCCGTCTCCCGGCGGGAGGTGCAGATGCTCGTGA